>NZ_CP038439.1:1413750-1759375 GCF_004683865.2 Paracoccus liaowanqingii
TCTCGGCCCATGTGCGGCCGCTGGCCCAGCCCTTGGATGGCGCGCAGCCCCTGCGGCTGCGTGTCTACGATCCGGAATATTACGTGCAGTTCGCCATTCCCGCGCCGCCCGTGATCCGGGGCGCCGACTGCGCGGTCGATCAGCGCGTGGGCGATCCCTTCGCCGCCGCCGACGCCTATGCCCGCGCGGTGGCCGAGGGGCTGGAGGACACCGACGGGGCGATGACCGCCGAGATGCTGATCGTCGACATCGGCGCGGCGGGCGCGGACGAGGTCCGCCTTAGCTGCGGGACCGCGCCATGATCCGAGGCCCGTGGCGCGCGCTGGCACTGGTCGGTCTGGGGACCGGGCTGGTCGTCATGGCCCTGTGGCTGTCGGGCGGGCTGACCGGGCTGGAGCGGTGGGCCGCCCTGCAGCAGCGCGCGGCGCAGGACCTGATGGCGGGCGCGCTGCGGGCGCTGCGGGCGGGCGATCCGGGCGCGACGGCCTCGCTGGTCTGGGTCTGCTTCGGCTACGGGGTCTTTCACGCGGTGGGGCCGGGGCATGGCAAGCTGGTCATCGGCAGCTACGGCTTTGGCACGCAGGTGCCGCTGGCCCGGCTGGCGGGGCTGTCGCTGGCATCCTCGCTGGCGCAGGCGGGCGTGGCGGTGGCGCTGGTCTGGGGCGGCATCACGATCCTGGATCTGGGGCGCGAAGCGCTGACCGACCTGTCCGAGGCGCATATGGCGCGGATCAGCACCGTGCTGGTCGCGCTGGTCGGGGCGTGGCTGGCCCTGCGCGGCTGGAGGATGCTGCGGCATGAGGCCGCACGGGAACCGGCGCGGGGCCACGACCACGACCACGGGCATGGCCACGACCATCACCACGACCACGGCCCGGCCTGCGGCTGCGGCCATGCGCATGGCCCGACGCCCCGGCAGCTGGCCGAGACGCGGTCCCTGCGCGACGGGCTGCTGGTCGTGGCCTCCATCGCCGCGCGTCCCTGCACCGGGGCCCTGTTCCTGCTGATCCTGACCTGGCGGATGGGAATCTTCGGCACCGGCATCCTGGGGACCTTCGCCATGGGCCTGGGCACCGCCACGGTCACGCTGGCCGTCGCGGGGCTGGCGGTCTGGGCGCGGCGGGGCAGCTTCGCGCTGCTGCCGCAGACGGGCCCCTGGGCGCAGACCGCGCGCTGGCTGCCCGGGGCGATGCAGCTGGGCGCCGGGGCGCTGATCGCGGCGGTCTCGGTGGCGGTGCTGCTCTAGGCGGGGATTGATGCAGGTCAAGGACGGGCGGCGGGCGCAGGGCTAGACATCGGGACGCGCAACAGGAGTCCCCCGATGACCGCCCCCCCGCTGGACCCTCCCAGCCTCTACGCCGCCCGAGAACCGATCTTTCCCAAGCGCGTCAGCGGCCGGTACCGCAGCCTGAAATGGGCGGTGATGGCGGTCACGCTGGCCATCTACTACATCACCCCCTGGCTGCGATGGGACCGGGGCGCGGCCATGCCCGATCAGGCCGTGCTGGTCGATCTGGCGCATCGGCGCTTCTTCTTCTTCGGCATCGAGATCTGGCCGCACGAATTCTACATCGTCGCCGGCCTTCTGGTCATGGCAGGGCTGGGGCTGTTCCTGTTCACCTCGGCGCTCGGGCGGGTCTGGTGCGGCTATACCTGCCCGCAGACCGTCTGGACCGACCTGTTCCTGCTGGTCGAGCGCTGGATCGAGGGCGACCGCAATGCCCGCATCCGCCTGCACCGTCAGGGCTGGTCCCTGCACAAGGCCGGGCTGCGGGCCGTCAAGTGGACGACCTGGCTGGTGATCGCGGCGCTGACCGGCGGGGCCTGGGTCTTCTACTTCACCGACGCCCCGACGCTGGCGCGCGATCTGGCGACCCTGTCGGCGCCGCCCGTCGCGTGGCTGACCATCGCCATCCTGACCGCGACGACCTTCGTCTTCGGCGGCTTCGCCCGCGAGCAGATCTGCATCTATGCCTGCCCCTGGCCGCGCATCCAGGCCGCGATGATGGACGAGGACACGCTGACCGTCGCCTATCGCGACTGGCGCGGCGAGCCGCGCGGCAAGGGCGAGGGGGCTGGCGACTGCATCGACTGCCTGGCCTGCGTGTCGGTCTGCCCCACGGGCATCGACATCCGCGACGGCCAGCAGCTGGAATGCATCACCTGCGCGCTGTGCATCGACGCCTGCGACCAGATGATGGACCGCACCGGGCGCCCGCGCGGGCTGATCGGCTATCTGGCCCTCTCCGACGAGACGGCCGAGCGCGCGGGCACCGCGCCCCGCAGCACCTGGCGCCATGTGCTGCGCCCGCGCACCCTGGTCTATGCGACGCTGTGGTCGGGGATCGGCGTGCTGCTGGCGGCGGCGCTGATCCTGCGGTCGCAGATTGACCTCAGCGTGACGCCGGTGCGCAACCCGCAATTCGTCACCCTGTCGGACGGGTCCGTCCGCAACGCCTATGAGCTGCGCCTGCGCAACAAGCAGCACGAGCCGGTCCGCTATCAGATCGGCGTCGAGGCGCCCGGCACCATCGCCCTGGGCGTCGAGGGCGAGACGGACGGCGCCGTCACCGTTCCCCCCGACCAGACGCTGACGCGCCGGGTCTATCTGACCGCCGCACCGGGCAGCCCGCTGGCGGGCACCGGCGCCAGCCCCGTCACCCTGACCGCCCGGGATCCCGGCAGCGCGGCCCGGGCACGGATCGCCACCGTCTTTCACGGAAGGGACGCCCAATGACCCGCGAACTCACCGGCCGCCATGTGCTGGCCGTCACCGTCGGGGCCTTTGCCCTGATCATCGGCGTCAACCTGGTCATGGCGGTCAATGCCGTGCGCAGCTTCCCGGGGCTGGAGACGCGCAGCGCATATATCTCGTCCCAGCAGTTCGAGGCCGAGCGCGCGGCCCAGATGGCCTTGGGCTGGACCGCCGCCCTGTCGATCGACGACGGCCGGCTGCTGCTGACCCTGCAGGATGCGCAGGGGCAGGGGGTCCGGCCCAAGGCCCTGGGCCTGGTGCTGCGCCGACCGACCCACCAGCAGGCCGACCAGCATCCCCGCCTGCAGGCCGAGGCCGCGGGCCGCTGGCAGGCCGAGGCGCGGCTGGCGCCGGGCAACTGGAACGCCGACCTGACCGCCCAAGCCGCGGACGGCACCCAGGTGCGCCTGCGCCTGCCCCTCTACGTGGGGAACTGAGGTCATGGCCGATCTGTCCGCCGCCGGCCACCAGCCCCGGCTCGGGGCCTGCCCCGCCTGCGATGCCGCCCCGCTGGCGCAGCGCCTGGCCGACCGGGCCGAGGCCGCGCATCCCGCCCGGCTGGTCCTGTCGCTGCCCGATGCGCATTGCGCGCTGTGCATCACCTCGGTCGAGGGCGCGCTGATGGCCCATCCGGGCGTGCGGGCCGCCCGGGTGAACCTGACGCTGCGCCGCGTGACCGTCGAGGCGCCCGGCCTGACCGCACCGGACCTGATCCCGGTGCTGGCCCGCGCGGGCCATCAGGCGCACGAGCTGGACCCCGACGCGCTGGCCGGGGCCACCGCCGACCGGGCGGGGCGCGACCTGCTGATGCGGATCGGCATCGCGGGTTTCGCGATGATGAACGTGATGATCCTGTCGGTCGCGGTCTGGTCGGGGGCCGAGGCCGCGACCCGCGACCTGTTCCACTGGATCAGCGGCGCCATCGCCCTGCCGACCGTGGCCTTCGCGGGCCAGCCCTTCTTCGCCAGCGCCTGGACCTCGATCAAGGCGCGGCGCTTGGGCATGGACGTGCCGATCTCTCTGGCGCTGATCCTGGCCAGCGCGATCAGCGTGTTCGAGACGACGCAATCGGGCCATCACGCCTATTTCGACGCGGCGGTGATGCTGTGCTTCTTCCTGCTGATCGGGCGCTATCTGGACCACCGCACCCGCGCCATCGCCCGGTCCGCCGCGGCCGAGCTGACCGCGCTGGAGGTGCCGCGCGCGATCCTGATCTCGGGGATGGTGGAAAAGCCGGTGGCGGTGGCCGACCTGCGCCCGGGCGATCTGATCCGCGTGCGGCCCGGCGGGCGCATCCCCGCCGACGGGATCATCGCCCAGGGGCGCAGCGAGATCGACCGCGCCCTGCTGACGGGCGAGACGCTGCCCGTCCCGGCGGGCCCCGGCATGGCCCTGCAGGCGGGCGAGGTGAACCTGACCGGCCCGCTGGACCTGCGGGTCACGGCGGCGGGGCAGGACAGTTCTCTGGCGCGGCTGACCGCGCTGGTGGAGGCGGCCGAGACCGCGCGGGGCCGCTATACCTCGCTGGCCGAACGCGCTGCCGGGGCCTATTCGCCGGTGGTCCATCTGCTGGCCTTCGGCAGCTTCCTGGGCTGGTTCTGGGGCACGGGCGACCTGCGGCTGGCCGTGAACGTGGCGGCGGCGGTGCTGATCATCACCTGCCCCTGCGCGCTTGGGCTGGCGGTGCCGGCGGTGGTGACCTCGGCCTCGGGGCGGCTGTTCCGGCGCGGGCTGCTGATCAAGGACGGCACCGCGCTGGAGCGCCTGGCCGAGGTCGACACCGTGGTCTTCGACAAGACCGGCACGCTGACCCTGGGCCAGCCGCTGCTGCTGACCCGGATCCCCGAGGATCTGCGCGCCCCTGCCCTGGCGCTGGCGCAGGGATCGTCCCACCCCCTGTCCCGGGCGCTGGCCGAGGGGCTGGAGGGCACGCTGCCCGCCACCGTCACGGATCTGCGCGAGCATCCGGGGCAGGGCGTCAGCGCCATCTGGCAGGGGCAGGCGTTGCGCCTCGGCCGCGCCGACTGGCTGGGGCTGGATCCGCAGGCGGACAGCGCGACCCTGTCCAGCTGGCTGGCGGTGGGGGATCAGCCGCCGCTGCGGCTGGACTTTTCCGACCGCCTGCGCCCCGGTGCCGAGGCGTGCATCGCGCGGCTACGGGCCGACGGGCTGCGGGTCATCCTGCTGTCGGGCGACCGCGCGGCGCCGGTGGCGGCGCTGGCGGCAGAGTTGGGCATCGACGACTGGCGGTCGGGGATCGACCCCACCGGCAAGGCCGACGCCATCGCCCGGCTGTCCGATGCGGGCGCCCGCGTGCTGATGGTGGGCGACGGGCTGAACGACACGGCGGCGCTGGCGCGGGCGCATGCCTCGATCTCTCCGGCCAGCGCGCTGGATGCGGCGCGGGTGGCCAGCGACATGGTGCTGACCGGCCGCACCCTGGCCCCGGTGGCCGAGGCGCTGGTCATCGCGCGCCTGGCCACGCGACGCATCCGCGAGAATTTCGCCATCTCGATCGGCTACAACGTGATCGCGGTGCCCATCGCGCTGCTGGGGATGGCGACGCCCCTGCTGGCGGCGCTGGCCATGTCGGTCAGCTCGATCACCGTGACGCTGAACGCGCTCCGCCTGAACGGAAAGGCCCGCTGATGGAGATCCTGGTCATCCTGATTCCCGTTTCGCTGGCCCTGGGGGCGGCGGGCCTGGGCGCCTTTCTCTGGGCGCTGAGGAACCGCCAGTTCGAGGATCCCAAGGGCGACGGCGAACGGGTGCTGTCGGACCGGTGGGACGATCACCCCCGGCCCGACACGCCCCCCGACTGAAGGCCCAGGATCGCGGCGAAGGCGTCCAGATCCGAACCCAGGGCCGTGCGGGCCGCGAACAGCGTCGCCTGCGAGCGCAGGATCGGCGGTTCGTCCAGGATGCGCAGGTTGTTGGCCCGCAGCGTCTCGCCCGACGAGGTGATGTCGGCGATCGCCTCGGCGGTCTGGTTGGCGACCGTGCCCTCGGTCGCGCCCTGGCTGTCGACCAGCTGGTAGTCGGCGACCTCGTGCGCGGCCAGATGCGCGCGCACCAGCCGATGGTACTTGGTGGCGATGCGCAGGCGGAACCCGTGCTGGGCGCGGAAATCGCGGGCGACGGCGGCGAAATCGTCCAGGTCGCGGCAGTCGCGCCAGCAGTCGGGCACCGCCAGGATCAGGTCGGCATGCCCGAAGCCCATCGGCGCCAGCTCGACCAGGTCCGAGGACCAGCCGGCCAGCTTCTCGCGCACCAGATCGGTGCCGGTGACGCCCAGCTCGATCCGGCCCGCCGCCAGCTCGCGCGGGATCTCTCCGGCCGACAGCAGGACCAGCTGCACGCCCTCCGCGCCCTCGACCCGGCCCGCATATTCGCGGTCGGAGCCGGCGCGCGACAGGCGCACGCCGCGCGCGGCGAACCAGTCAAACGTCTGCTCCATCAGCCGCCCCTTGGACGGCACCCCAAGGCGGATCATGCGGAAGCCTCCAGTTCGGCGACCAGTCCGGGGCGGATGATGCCGCCCACGGCGGGGATCTCGCGTCCCCGACCCAGCACCCGGGTCAGCGCGTCATAGCGCCCGCCCGAGGCGACGGGCGGCCATGTCGCGCGCCCGGGCAGGGAACGGTCGGCATGGAAGGTGAAGGTGAAGCCGTCGTAATATTCCAGCGTGGTGCGGCCGTGGCTGGCATCAAAGATCACCGCGCCCAGATCGATCCCCCGCGCCGCGATCGCGTCCATCCGCGCGCGGATGCGGTCCACCGCGGGGGTGATGGCGGGCATGTCGCGGGCCAGGTCCGCCAGCACCGGCAGCGCGTCCGGGGCGGGCGCACGCAGCGCGAACAGCCGCTCCAGCCGCTCGGTCCAGACCGGGGACAACGGCGGCACGGCGGCATCGGCCTGCAGGCGCGCGATGCGGCGGATCATCTCGTCCTCGGACCGCATCCCGGCCCAGGACGCGGTGCTGTCCGGAAACGCCCGCGCCACGGCTGGTCTGGAGAACCGCCCCAGCAGCCGCGCGAAACGGCCCGGGCGCCAGATGTGATGGGACAGCGCCGCGGCCCGCGCCTGCGTCAGCGGCAGCCCCGCCACGGCATCCAACAGCAGCCCCATGTCGCCCGTCTCGGCCCGCAGGTCCAGGGGCGCCAGCGCCTCGTGGAACAGCGCGAAGACCTCGGCATCGGCGGCGGGATCGCGGCTGAACAGCTCGAACCCGCATTGCAGGTATTCGTGGTCGCGCGGCGTCTCGGGGCGGGTGTCGCCCATGTCCTGCTTGCGGAAGACCTCGCCCAGATAGCAGTAGCGCGCGGGCTCGGCGCCCGTCTGCATATGCGCCTGCACCACCGGCACGGTGAAATCCGGGCGCAGCATCATCTCGCCCCGGATCGGGTCGGCGGTGACATAGGCGCGCGCGCGCAGGTCCTCGCCATAGAGGTCCAGCAGGCTCTCGGCGGGCAGCAGGATGTCGGGGGCGACCTCCTCGGCGCCGGCCGCCCGAAAGCGGGCCAGCAGGCGCTGGCCGACATCCCGCTTGTCGCGCTTGGTGATCATCCCAGAATCCGCCGCACTTCGGCCACCAGATCGGTGCGCGTCACCTCGGTCTGGGCGGGCTGGGATTTCCATTCGTCCAGTGTGGCGTCTGCCGCGATCCTCGCGCCCAGGATCAGGTCCTTGACCTGCACGACGCCGCGCGCGGCCTCGTCCTGCCCTTGGATGATCGCCACCGGGGCGCCGCGCCTGTCGGCATATTTCAGCTGGTTGCCGAAGTTCTTGGGGTTGCCCAGATAGACCTCGGCCCGGATCCCGGCGGCACGCAGATCCGCCGCCATCGCCTGATAGTCGGCCATGCGGTCGCGGTCCATGACCGTCACGACGACCGGACCCGCCGCCTCGTCCCCGGCCAGCCCCTTGGCGCGCAGGGCGGCCAGCAGGCGGTCCACCCCGATGCTGACGCCGGTGGCCGGGACCTTCTGGCCGGTGAAGCGCTCGACCAGCCCGTCATAGCGCCCGCCGCCCGCGACCGAGCCGAACTGCCGCCTGCGGCCCTTCTCGTCCAGGATCACAAAGGTCAGCTCGGCCTCGAAGACCGGCCCGGTATAGTATCCCAGGCCCCGCACGACCGACGGGTCGATCACGGCCCGGTCCTCGGCCACGCCCATCGCGGACAGAAGGCCCGCCATCTGCGCCAGTTCGTCCACCCCCTCGGCGCCCGTCTGCGAGGCGCCCACGGCGGCGCGCAGCTTGTCCAGCGTCGCGGCATTGTCCGCGCCCTTCGAGGTCAGGAAGGCCAGCACCGGCGCGGCCTGCGCCTCGGAAAGGCCAACCCCCTCGATCTGCGCGCCGCTCTCGTCGCGCCGCCCCGTGGTCAGCAGGGCCAGCACGCCGTCGCGGCCCACCTTGTCGAACTTGTCGATCGTGCGCAGGACTGCGTCAGAGATAGCCAATGCCTTACCTTGGTTATTGACCTGCAAACCCTGCCTCATTGCATCAAGCATTGTCCCGGGCTCGGCGTTCAGCTGATCAAAGTCGACCAGCGCGGCCTCCAGCACCCCGTTCAGGACCTTGCGGTTGTTGATCCGCACCAGATAGTCGCCGCGCGCGATGCCCACGGCCTCCAGCGCATCGGCCAGCATCGCGCAGATCTCGGCATCCGCCGCGACCGACCCCGAGCCGACCGTATCCGCATCGCATTGATAGAACTGCCGGAACCGCCCCGGACCGGGCTTCTCGTTGCGCCAGACCGGCCCCATCGCATAGCGGCGATAGGGGCTGGGCAGGTCGTTGCGGTACTGCGCGGCGACCCGGGCCAGGGGCGCGGTCAGGTCGTAGCGCAGGGCCAGCCAGTCGCCCGCCGTGCCGCCGCCCGGTACGGCCTCCTCCTGCCAGGCGAAGACGCCGGCATTGGGGCGGTCCACGTCGGGCAGGAACTTGCCCAGAGCCTCGACCGTCTCGACGGCGCTGGTCTCCAGCGGATCGAAGCCGTGGCGGTGATAGACCTCGGCGATGCGGTCCAGCATGCGCTTGCGCTCGGTCACGTCGCTGCCGAAGTAATCGCGGAACCCCTTGGGCGTCTCGGCCTTGGGGCGGGGCTGCTTCTTGTCTTTTGCCATGGTATCGGTCGCCTTTTCGGGCCCATATTCAGGCGCCGCTCTAACGGAAGGTGACGACATGGACAAGCAGCCCGCAGCGCCCGGCGCGCAGGACCGGCTTCTGCAGCTGGAAGAGGCGCTGGCCCATCTGGCCCGCCTGACCGAGGACCTGTCCGAGGTCATCGTCCGTCAGGACCGCGACCTGGCCCGGCTGTCCCGCCGCCTGGACCTGCTGCTGCAGGCCGAGGCCGACCGCCAGGCCGACGCCCCCGGCCAGGTCGCGCTCGCCGACCAGCGCCCCCCGCATTACTGAGACGGGGCGTCGCACTCCCACCTTTCATCTTGGCATAAATATCCTCGGGGGGTCCGGGGGGCGAAGCGCCCCCGGCCTCTCGCCCCCTGGCAAGGTCCCGCCCTCCTTGGGAAATCGCGCCTTTCCCCGCGCCGGGCGATGCGCTAGACGCGGGACGAAAAAGTTTTCGGACAGCGAAAAGGATCGGTCATGGCCAATGTGGTGGTTGTCGGGGCCCAGTGGGGCGACGAGGGCAAGGGCAAGATCGTCGACTGGCTCTCGGAACGGGCGGATGTGATCGCGCGGTTCCAGGGTGGTCACAATGCCGGCCATACGCTGGTCATCGGCGAGACGGTGTTCAAGCTGTCGCTGCTGCCCTCGGGCATCGTGCGGCCGGGCAAGCTGGCGGTGATCGGCAATGGTGTCGTGCTGGACCCTTGGGCGCTGTTCTCGGAAATCGACCGGCTGGCCGGGCAGGGGGTCGCCATCTCGACCGAGAACCTGATGATCGCGGAGAACACGCCGCTGATCCTGCCGCTGCACCAGGATCTGGACAAGCTGCGCGAGGACGCCGCCGGCAAGGCCAAGATCGGCACCACCGGGCGCGGCATCGGCCCCGCCTACGAGGACAAGGTCGGCCGCCGCACCATCCGCGTCGCCGATCTGGGCGACGAGGAGACGCTGGAGTCGCGCCTCGACCGCCTGCTGGCCCATCACGACGCGCTGCGCATGGGCCTGGGCGCCACGCCCATCGACCGCGCCGACCTCAAGGCCCGGCTGATGGAGATCGCGCCCAAGCTGCTGCCCTATGCCCAGCCCGTCTGGAAGATCATGGGCGACGCGCGCAAGGCCGGAAAGCGCATCCTGTTCGAGGGCGCCCAGGGGTCGCTGCTGGACATCGATTTCGGCACCTATCCCTATGTGACCTCGTCGACCACGACCTCGGGGGCCGCCGCCTCGGGGACGGGCGTGGGGCCGGGTGCCATCGGCTTCGTGCTGGGCATCGTCAAGGCCTATACCACCCGCGTGGGCGAGGGCCCGTTCCCGACCGAGCTGGCCGATGCGGACGGCCAGCGGCTTGGCGAGCGCGGCCACGAGTTCGGCACCGTCACGGGCCGCAAGCGCCGCTGCGGCTGGTTCGACGCGGTGCTGGTGCGCCAGACCTGCGCGATTTCGGGCGTGAACGGCATCGCCCTGACCAAGCTGGATGTGCTGGACGGGTTCGAGACGCTGAAGATCTGCACCGGCTACGAGATCGACGGCGTGCAGTACGACTATCTGCCCACCGCCGCCGCGCTGCAGGCCAAGGTGACCCCGATCTATGAGGAGATGGAGGGCTGGCAGGACTCGACCGCCGGCGCGCGCAGCTGGGCCGAGCTGCCTGCCGCCGCGATCAAGTATGTCCGCCGCGTGGAGGAGCTGATCCGCTGCCCCGTGGCCATGCTGTCGACCAGCCCCGAGCGCGACGACACGATCCTGGTCACGGATCCCTTCGCCGACTGACGCCGGCTTGCGACCCTGCGTCCCCTTGCGTCCCGCGGCCGCCGGGGGACATCCTGTCCCCCGGACCCCCTGGGGATATTTCTGCCAAGATGAAAGGACGTCCCGTCATGCAGCTGAAGGCCCGCAAGAGGTGGTCGATCTTCATCCTGGTCGTGGCGTTGCCGCTTTACGTGATGGCGGCGGTCACGCTGATGAACTGGCTGGACGGGCGCTTCGGGCGCCAGCCGATCTGGATCGAGCTCATGATCTATGTCGGCTTGGGGGTACTGTGGGCGCTGCCCTTCAAGCGGGTCTTCCTGGGCGTCGGCAAGGGGTGACGGGACCGGGCGTCCGTCCTGTCCGTGATCCGCGCGGGGTGACGGTGATCGGTGGCGGGGCGGTCGCTGCGGTCGATCTGGATCAGGCGCTGGCCGTGGCGCCGCTGCTGGTCGCGGCGGATGGGGGGGCGGATCGTGCCCTGTCCCTGGGGCGGCGGCCGGACTGGGTGATCGGGGATCTGGACAGCCTGTCGGATGCTGCGCGGGACCTGGTGCCTGCGGGGCGGCTGCTGGAGGTGGCCGAGCAGGACAGCACGGATTTCACCAAATGCCTGGATCGGATCGCCGCACCGCTGATCGTCGCGGTGGGCTTTGCGGGCTTGCGTCTGGATCACACGCTGGCGGCGCTGACGGCCTTGGTGCAGCCGGGCGCGCCCTTGGTGGTGATGCTGGCGCCCGATGACGTGGTTCTGGCCTGTCCCCCGCGGCTGAAGCTGCCGTTGCGCGCGGGGACGCGGGTGTCGCTCTTTCCCATGGGACCGGCGCGGGGGCGCAGCCGGGGGCTGGAATGGCCCATCGACGGGATCGACCTTGCGCCGGGCGGGCGGGTCGGGACCTCGAACCGCGCCTTGGGTCCGGTCGCCCTGCAGATCGAGGGGCAGGTGCTGCTGATGCTGCCGCGCGACTGCCTGGAGGCGGTGCTGGAGGCGATCGGTGTCTGAGGCGAGCGGGCGCTGAGGCGGGCGGTTGTCGGCGGGCCTGCGATGCCTTATCTGAGGGGCGAACCCCCGGAGGCTGCCCATGTCGCTGAACCCGATCCGTCCCTGGCGCAACATCCCGCGCCGCATCTCGCGCCAGATCATGGTGGGCAATGTGCCGGTGGGCGGCGATGCGCCCATCAGCGTGCAGACCATGACCAACACCAACGGCCATGACGTGCGCGCCACGCTGGATCAGGTCATCGCCTGCGCCGAGGCGGGGGCCGACATCGTGCGCATCAGCGCACCGGACCAGGAGACCACCGCGGCGCTGCGCGAGATCTGCCGCGAAAGCCCGGTGCCGATCGTGGCGGACATTCATTTCCACTACAAGCGCGCCATCGAGGCGGCCGAGGCGGGCGCCGCCTGCCTGCGCATCAACCCGGGCAATATCGGCGACGTGGCCCGCGTGCGCGAGGTGATCCGGGCCGCCAAGGACAACGGCTGCTCGATCCGCATCGGCGTCAATGCGGGGTCGCTGGAGCGCCATCTGCTGGAGAAATACGGCGAGCCCTGCCCGGATGCGATGGTCGAATCCGGCATGGATCACATCAAGATCCTGCAGGACAACGATTTCCACGAGTTCAAGATCAGCGTGAAGGCCAGCGACGTGTTCCTGTCGGCGGCCGCCTATGCGCAGTTGGCCGAGATCACCGATGCGCCGATCCATCTGGGCATCACCGAGGCCGGCGGCTTCGTCGGCGGCACGGTGAAATCCGCCGTGGGCCTGGGCAACCTGCTCTGGGCGGGGATCGGCGACACGATCCGCGTCAGCCTGTCCGCCGATCCCGTGCAGGAGGTCAAGGTCGGTTTCGAGATCCTGAAATCGCTTGGCCTGCGGACGCGCGGCGTGCAGATCATCAGCTGCCCGTCCTGCGCGCGCCAGGGCTTCGACGTGATCCGAACGGTCGAGGCGCTGGAGCAGCGGCTGGAGCACATCAAGACGCCGATGAGCCTGTCGATCATCGGCTGCGTGGTGAACGGCCCCGGCGAGGCGCTGATGACCGATCTGGGCTTCACCGGCGGCGGCGCGGGCTCGGGCATGGTCTACATGGCCGGCAAGCAGAGCCACAAGCTGTCCAACGACCAGATGGTCGATCACATCGTCGAGCTGGTCGAGAAGCGCGCCGAGGTCCTGGAGGCCGAGGCGCGGGCAGCGGAGGCGGCCGCCGAGTAGCGCCGCGCGAGGATCGGGGGCGCTTCCTCTTGCGGCCGGCCGAGGGCGCTTCATCCCGTCGCTAGCCGGGGGCGCTTCGCCCTGTCGCCGGCCGGTGCTCGGACCGGTGGCGCTCCGGCCGGTGCTCGGACCGGTGGCGCTCCGGCCGGTGCTCGGACCGGTGGCGCTCCGGCCGGCCCCCCCCGAGGATATCTGGAGGCCCGTCGCCGGGAGCGAGAGAGCGTCCTAGCCGCCGGTATGGCTCATGTGGCGGGTCATCTGGCCGTCGATCCTCTGGCGCGAATAGTCGAAGTCATGGCCCTTGGGCTTGCGGGCGATGGCGGCGCGGATGGTCTGCTCCAAGGCCGCGTCGTCGGGGCTGGCGCGCAGGGGCGCGCGCAGGTCGGCATTGTCCTCTTGGCCCAGGCACATGAACAGCTCTCCGGTGCAGGTGACGCGGACGCGGTTGCAGCTTTCGCAGAAGTTGTGGGTCAGCGGCGTGATGAAGCCGATCTTCTGGCCCGTCTCGGCCAGCCTGACATAGCGGGCGGGGCCGCCCGTGCGCTCGGCCAGGTCGATCAGGGTGAAGCGTTCGGCCAGTTGCGCGCGCAGGTCGGACAGGGGCCAGTACTGATCGAGGCGGTTCTCCTCGCCCATCTCGCCCATCGGCATGACCTCGATGAAGGTCAGGTCATGGCCCTCGTCACCGCACCAGCGGACCAGGTCGAACAGCTCGCTGTCGTTGACGCCCTTCAGCGCGACGGCGTTGATCTTGACGCGCAGGCCCGCGGCGGTGGCGGCACGGATCCCCTCCAGCACCTGCGGCAGGCGGCCCCACCGGGTGATCGCCGCGAACTTGTCCGGGTCCAGCGTGTCCAGAGACACGTTCACGCGCCGGACCCCGATCTCGGCCAGCTCCGCCGCGTGGCGGGCCAGCTGGCTGCCATTGGTGGTCAGCGTCAGCTCGTCCAGGCCCGTGCCCAGATGGCGCGCGACCTGCCGGAAGAACCCCATGATGCCGCGACGGACCAGCGGCTCGCCCCCGGTGATGCGCAGCTTGCGCACGCCCAGCCCGATGAAGGCGGTGCAGAGGCGGTCCAGCTCCTCCAGCGTCAGCAGGTCGGCCTTGGGCAGGAACTGCATGTGTTCGGCCATGCAGTAGACGCAGCGGAAATCGCAGCGGTCCGTGACCGAGACCCGCAGATAGGTGATGGGTCGGGCGAAGGGGTCGATCAGCGCGGGCAGGGGGGGGTGCATGTCCATCCCCCCAATCTAGGGTGGCGGCGGGCTGCTCACAAGCGGGGCATTCGGCGCGGCGGGCGGTGGACCTTGGACGGACCCCGTGTCTAAGCTGCGCCAAGACCGGAACGAAGGAGATTTCGATGCGTCCGACCCCCCTTGCCGCCGCCCTGGGGCTTGCCCTGACCCTGGCGGGCTGCACCCAGATGGCTGCGCTGACCGACCGTCCCTCGGCCCCGCAGGCGACCGAGGCGCAGGTCTCGGCCGCCACCGCCGTCACCCGCGCGCCCAGCCCCCGGCCCGTCGCGCGCGCCACGCCCGCGCAGCTGGATACGACCACGCCCGAACAGCGCGCCGCCGCGGCCCAGGCCCCGGCCAGCGCCGAGACGCGGCTTGGCACCACGGTCGGATCGCTTGGCAATCCGTCCGAGGGCGGGTTCTGGATCAAGACGCCCCTGGTGCAGGAACGCGCGCAGGGCCGCATCGTGAACCCCGCGACCGGGAAATCGGCCCAGGTCGAGCTGATCCCCCTGACCGGCGGCGGCAGCGGCAGCCAGGTCTCGCTGCCCGCGCTGCAGCTTTTGGGCGTGTCGCTGACCGACCTGCCGACGCTGGAGGTCTACCGCTCCTGATCGGGGGTGAGGTCCGGGGCCTCGGGGTCGGTGTCGGGGGCGGTGTCCGGATCGGGCGAGGCGGTCGCCTCGGACCCGGTGTCCGGATGACCCTCCGATGCCGGGGTCGCGTCGGCATCGTCAAGATCCTCGGGCTCCATCTCGGCCTCATCCTCCGCCGCCGCGCGGGCCTCGGCCTGGGCGGCGACACGGTCCTCGTGTGCCTGCTGCCACAGGGCGGCGCGGTCGGGATCGTGCTTGGCCAGATCGCGGATCCAGGCCTGGGCTGCCTGACGCACCGCGCCGTTGCGGTCGGTCGACAGCGTCAGTGCCCAGGCCAGCACCGTCTCGCGGATCTCGAGGTCCTGCGGCTTGGGGTTGTTCATCTTGGCCCAGGGGCCGGTCGCCACCAGCAGCCCGCGCCGCAGCCAGGGGTTGCGGCTGCCGGCCCAGGGCGCGATCCGGTCCAGCCGCGAAGGGTCCGCGACCAGGCGGCGCGCGGCCGCCGACATCAGCCCGTCGCCGATCTCCTGCCCGTCGATCTGGGGCGCCCAGTCCAGGATCGCGTCCCAGGCCCCGTCATCGGGGCGCATCCGCGCCTGCACCAGCAGCCGGGCGGCGGTCAGGCGCGCCTCGTGGATGTCGCTGTCCCAGAACGTGCGGGCCAGCGACACGCGCGCCTCGATGTCCAAGGCCGCGCGCCATTCTGCGGCCAGCGCCTCGATCTGCGCGGGGGGCACGCCCAGGGTCTCGCGGCCGCGCTTGTGGCGGGCGCTGGCGCGGGCGGCACGGTCGGGGTCGCCCAGGGCGCGCAGCCGGTCCAGGTCCTGCATCGGGATCTCCTTTGATGATCGCCCCTTCTAGGGCGGGGCGGGCCCATGCTCAAGATCATGGTGGCAGGACCGGGGCCGCCGGGCTAGAAGACCCCGCACAACCTGGAAGGTCCACCCATGTCGCATTCCGCAGATCCCCGTCCGATGACCGCGCGTCGCGCCGCCCCGCTGTCGGGCGAGGCGCTGGTGCCGGGCGACAAGTCCATCAGCCACCGCGCCCTGATCCTGGGCGCCATGGCCGTCGGAGAGACGCGGATCACCGGCCTGCTGGAGGGCCAGGACGTGCTGGACACGGCGCGCGCCATGCAGGCCTTCGGCGCGCAGGTGGTCCAGCACGGCCCCGGCGACTGGTCGGTGCATGGCGTGGGCGTGGGCGGGTTCCGCAGCCCCGAGGGCGTCATCGATTGCGGCAATTCCGGCACCGGCGTGCGGCTGATCATGGGGGCGATGGCCACGACCCCCGTCACCGCGACCTTCACGGGTGATGCCAGCCTGTCGCGCCGCCCGATGGCGCGGGTGACCGATCCGCTGGCGCAGTTCGGCGCCCGGATCACAGCGCGCGAGGGCGGCCGCCTGCCGATCACGGTTCAAGGCGCGACCGATCCGGTCCCGGTGACCTACCACACCCCCGTCGCCAGCGCGCAGATCAAGTCCGCGATCCTGCTGGCGGGCCTCAACGTCCCCGGCGACACGGTGGTGATCGAGCCCGAGCCCACGCGCGACCATTCCGAGCGCATGCTGGCGGGCTTCGGCGCGCAGATCCGCACCGAAGCGGTGCCCGAGGGGCACAAGGTCACCCTGACCGGCCGCCCCGAGCTGCGCCCGCAGCCGGTGGCGGTTCCCCGCGATCCCTCCAGCGCGGCCTTTCCGGTGGCGGCGGCGCTGATCGTGCCGGGATCGAACATCCGGGTCCCCGGCGTCAGCCGCAACCCGACGCGCGACGGGCTCTATGCCACGCTGCGCGAGATGGGCGCCGACATCACCTATGAGAACCCCCGCGACGAGGGCGGAGAGCCGGTGGCCGACCTGGTCGTCCGCCACGGCCCGCTGACGGGCGTGACCGTCCCCGCCGCCCGCGCCGCCAGCATGATCGACGAATTCCCGATCCTGTCGGTGATCGCGGCCTTCGCGACCGGTCCCACGGTGATGAACGGCGTGGCCGAGCTGCGCGTGAAGGAAAGCGACCGCATCGACGCGATGGCCGTGGGCCTGCGCGCCAATGGCGTGCGCGTCGAGGACACCCCTGACAGCATGACCGTCCACGGCCAGGCCGGCGTCCCGGGCGGGGGCCACGCGGTCACCCATCTGGACCACCGCATCGCCATGTCCTTCCTGATCCTGGGGCTGGCGACCGAACGCCCCGTCACCATCGACGATGCCGGGCCGATCACCACGTCCTTTCCCGACTTCGTGCCCCTGATGACCCGCCTCGGCGCCGACGTCTCCTAGCCCTTTCTTCTTCACGAAAATATCCCGGGGGGAGTCCGCAGGACGGGGGGCAGCGCCCCCCCCTCTCTTGCTAGGCCCGCACCGGATAGCCCACGCCCGCCAAGGCCGCGCGGATCTCGTCCAGGATCGCCGGATCGTCGATCGTCGCGGGGGCCACGACCTCGCAGCCATCCGCGATCTTGGCCATCGTGGCGCGCAGGATCTTGCCCGAGCGGGTCTTGGGCAGGCGGTCCACGACGCAGGCGGTCTTGAAGGCCGCGACCGGGCCGATGCGGTCGCGGACCATGCGCACGACCTCGGCGGTGATCTGGGCCGGGTCGGTCTCGACCCCCTTCTTGAGGCACAGAAGGCCAAGCGGCGCCTGGCCCTTCAGCGCATCCGCCACCCCGATCACCGCGCATTCCGCGACGGCGGGATGGGCGGCCAGCACCTCCTCCATGCCGCCGGTGGACAGGCGGTGGCCCGCGACGTTGATCACGTCGTCGGTGCGCGCCATGATCCAGACATAGCCGTCCTCGTCGACATAGCCCGCATCGCCGGTCTCGTAGAAGCCGGGGAAATGGTCCAGATAGGCGCGGCGGAACCGGTCTTCGGCATTCCACAGCGTCGGCAGCGTGCCCGGCGGCAGGGGCAGCCTGATGGCGATGGCGCCAAGCGTGCCGGGGGCCACCGGATGGCCGCCCTCGTCCAGCACCTGCACGTCATAGCCGGGCATGGGCAGGGTCGGGCTGCCCTTGCGGATGGGCATCAGGCCCACGCCAAGGGGGTTGGCGGCGATGGCCCAGCCCGTCTCGGTCTGCCACCAGTGGTCGATCACCGGCACCTTCAGCCGCTCCTCGGCCCAGGTGACGGTGTCGGGATCGGCGCGCTCTCCCGCCAGGAACATCGCCTTGAGGCTGGACAGGTCGTACTGGCCCACCAGCTTGCCCTCGGGGTCGTCGCGCTTGACGGCGCGGATGGCGGTGGGGGCGGTGAAGAAGCTCTTCACCTTGTGGTCCGCGACCACCCGCCAGAAGGTCCCGGCATCGGGGGTGCCCACGGGCTTGCCCTCGAAGACCACGGTCGTCGCCCCGGCGATCAGCGGGCCATAGACGATATAGCTGTGCCCCACGACCCAGCCCACGTCCGAGGCCACCCAGAAGACCTCGCCCGGGCCGATGTCGTAGATATGCGGCACGCTCCAGGCCAGGGCGACCAAGTGGCCGGCGGTGTGGCGCACCACGCCCTTGGGCTGGCCGGTCGTGCCCGAGGTATAGAGGATATAGGCCGGGTGGTTGCCCTCGACCGGGACGCAGTCCACCGGATCGGCGGCCGCCACGGCCTCGGTCCAGTCCAGATCGCGGCCCGCCACCATCTCGGCCACGCAATCGGGGCGCTGGAAGACGATGGTGAAATCGGGCTTGTGGGCGGCCTCGGCGATGGCGCGGTCCATCAGGGGCTTGTAGGGAACGACGCGGCCCGGCTCCAGCCCGCAGCTGGCGGCAATGATCGCGCGGGGGCGGGCATCGTCGATGCGCACGGCCAGCTCGTGGGCGGCAAAGCCGCCGAAGACGACCGAATGGATCGCGCCGATCCGGGCGCAGGCCAGCATCGCCTGCAGCGCCTCGGGGATCATCGGCATGTAGATGATGACGCGGTCGCCCTTGCCGATGCCGCGCGCGGCCAGCACGCCCGCCAGCCGCGCCACCTGGTCCTGCAGCTGGGCATAGGTCAGGCGCGAGACGCTGTGCGTCATCGGGCTGTCGTGGATTACCGCCAGCCGGTCGCCATGGCCCGCCGCGACATGGCGGTCGACGGCGTTCCAGCAGGTGTTGACCATGCCGTCCGCGAACCACTCCCCGGCCGGGCCCTGATCGAAGAAGGCGCGGCTCGGGGGCGCGGTCCAGTCGACCGCATCGGCCGCCTGCATCCAGAACGCCTCCGGATCGGCCTTCCAGCGCGCGTAAAGGTCCTGATAAGACATGGTTTCCCCTCCCTGAGATTGACAGATGCTGTCGCAGGAAGGGGGCTGTCGCGCAACAGTGTTAGCGGCAGCAGAGGGTCGTGCGCGGCGGATTGCCCGGCAGGCGGGCGGCAGGGTTTGCAAAGCGGATGATGCTGCAAACCCCGGCTTGCGCCGCCCCGGATTCTGCAAACCCCGGGGCGGGCCTGAGGCGAATCAGCCGTAATGCGTGACCGGGGTGCCGGCCAGCACGCTCATATTCAGCAGGCCGCGCGTGGTGATGGACGGCGTGACGATATGGGCGCGGTTGCCCATGCCCATCAGGATCGGCCCGACCTCCAGCCCGCCCGCCCGCATCTTGAGCGCGTTCCGCACGCCCGAGGCGGCGTCGGTGCCCGCGAAGACCAGCACGTTGGCCACGCCCTCCAGCCGCGATCCGGGGAAGATCCGCTCGCGCAGCTCGGGGTCCAACGCGGCATCGACATGCATCTCGCCGTCATAGGTGAAGTCGGGGCTGCGGGCGTCCAGCATGGCCAGCGCGTCGCGCATCTTGCGGCCCGAATAGCTGTCGGTATTGCCGAACTGCGAATGGCTGCAGAGCGCGATCTTTGGCGGCAGGCCGAAGCGGCGGACATGGCGCGCGGCCCCCATCACCGTCTCCATCACCTGCTGGGGGGTGGGGTCGTTGTGGCACTGGGTGTCCGCGATGAACAGCGGACCGTCCTCCAGGATGATCATCGACAGGGCGGCCACCGGCTCCAGCCCGTCGCGGGCCAGGATCTGGCGGACATATTGCAGATGCCAGCTGTACTGCCCGAAGGTGCCGCAGATCAGGCTGTCGGCTTCGCCGCGATGGACCATCACGGCGCCGATGGCGGTGGTGTTGGTGCGCATGATCGCCCGCGCGATGTCGGGCGTCACGCCGCGCCGCGCCATCAGCCCGTGATACGTCTCCCAGTAGTCGCGATAGCGGGGGTCGTTCTCGGGGTTCACGATCTGGAAGTCGCGCTCGGGCCGGATCGGCAGGCCCGCGCGTTCGGCGCGCATGGCGATGACCTCCGGGCGGCCGATCAGGATCGGCACGTCGGTGGTTTCCTCCAGCATGGCATTGGCGGCACGCAGCACGCGCTCGTCCTCGCCCTCGGCAAAGACGATGCGGCGGGTGACGGTCGCGGCGGCCTCGAAGACCGGGCGCATGATCAGCCCCGAGCGGAAGACCGAATCGTCCAGCTTCTGCTTGTAGGCGGTCAGGTCGGGCAGGGGGCGCGTGGCCACGCCCGTCTCCATCGCGGCGCGGGCCACGGCGCTGCTGACCACGCCCATCAGGCGCGGATCGAAGGGCTTGGGGATCAGGTAGTCGGCGCCGAAGGTCAGCGTCTCGCCGCGATAGGCGGTGGCGGCCTCGGCGGCGGTGGTGGCGCGGGCCAGGGCTGCGATGCCCTCGATGCAGGCGATCTTCATCTCGTCGTTGATGGTCGTGGCGCCCACGTCCAGCGCGCCGCGGAAGATGAAGGGAAAGCACAGGACGTTGTTGACCTGGTTGGGAAAGTCGCTGCGCCCGGTGGCGATGATCGCATCGGGGGCCACGGCGCGCGCGGCCTCGGGGTCGATCTCGGGATTGGGGTTGGCCAGGGCGAAGATGATCGGGCGCGGGGCCATGCGGCCCACCATCTCGGGCGTCAGCACGCCGGGGCCGGACAGGCCCAGGAACAGGTCGGCGCCGTCGATCACCTCGGCCAGCGCCCGCTTGTCCGAGGCCTGGGCATAGGCGGCCTTCTGCGGGTTCATGTCGACCTCGCGGCCCTCGTGGACCAGCCCGTGGATGTCACACAGCCAGACATTCTCGCGCTTCACGCCCAGCTTCAGCAGCATGTCGAGGCAGGCGATCCCCGCCGCCCCTCCGCCGGTCGAGACGATGCGGATGTCCTCGAACGCCTTGCCCGCGATGCGCAGCGCATTGGTCGCCGCGGCGCCCACGACGATGGCGGTGCCGTGCTGGTCGTCGTGAAAGACCGGGATGTTCATCCGCTCGCGGCAGATGCGTTCCACGATGAAGCAGTCGGGGGCCTTGATGTCTTCCAGGTTGATGGCGCCGAAGGTCGGTTCCAGTGCGCAGACGATCTCGGCCAACTTGTGCGGATCGGGCTCGTCCAGCTCGATGTCGAAGCAGTCGATGTTGGCGAATTTCTTGAAGAGCACCGCCTTGCCCTCCATCACCGGCTTGGAGGCCAGCGCGCCGATATTGCCTAGGCCCAGCACGGCGGTGCCGTTGGTGACCACGCCCACCAGGTTGCCCTTGGTGGTATAGCGCGCGGCGGTCTGCGGGTCGGCCTTGATCTCGAGGCAGGCTTCGGCGACGCCCGGCGAATAGGCGCGCGCCAGATCGCGGCCGTTGGCCATGGGCTTGGTGGCCCGGATCTCCAGCTTTCCCGGTCGCGGGAACTCGTGATAATCCAGGGCCGCCTGTCGCGCGCTGTCCTGCCTGCGGTCTTCCATCTCTGCGCCTCCGGTTTCAGAATTGGTTTACCGTTAAACCAAATTCCGCTGGACGAACAGCGCGCTTGTGCCCGGCCATGCGCGGCCTTGCGCCTTGCGCGGCGCGGGCGCAGATTGGCCGCCGGGATCACGGGACAAGGGGACGGATCATGTCACTTCTGCAGGCGGCGCGCGAGGTGCGCGAACGGGCCTATGTGCCCTATTCCCGCTTCAAGGTCGGCGCGGCGATCCGCGGCGCCTCGGGCACCATCTATCGCGGCTGCAACGTGGAAAACGTCGCCTATCCCGAGGGCACCTGCGCCGAGGCCGGCGCCATCGCCGCCATGGTGGCCGCCGGCGAGACGCGCCTGACCGAGGTGGCGGTCATCGCCGACAGCCCCAGCCCGGTGCCCCCCTGCGGCGGCTGCCGGCAGAAACTGGCCGAGTTCGCGGATGCCGACGTGCCGGTGCTGCTGGCCACGACCGACGGGGCCCAGATGCACACCACGGTGGGCGATCTGCTGCCGGGGCGCTTCGATGCGGGCCACATGGCGCGCACATGACCGATCCGCGCCCCGTGATCTCGGCCATCCGCGACGGGCGCGGGCTTGACGGGCCGGGGGCGGCGCTGATCGCGCAGGGGCTGGCCGACGGGTCGGTCAGCGACGCGCAGGCGGGCGCCTTCGCCATGGCCGTGCTGACCAAGGGCGTGGGACCGGCGGGCCGCGTGGCCCTGACCCGGGCCATGCGCGATTCGGGCCATGTGCTGCAATGGGATCTGTCGGGCCCGGTGGTGGACAAGCATTCGACCGGGGGCATCGGGGACACCGTCAGCCTGGTGCTGGCGCCGCTGCTGGCCGCGCGGGGGGTCTTCGTGCCGATGATCTCGGGCCGGGGTCTGGGCCATACCGGCGGCACGCTGGACAAGCTGGAGGCGATCCCCGGCTATCTGTGCGACCAGCCCGAGGACGCCTTCCGCCGCATCGTGCGGCAGGTCGGCTGCGCCATCGTCTCGGCCACCGGCGACGTGGCGCCTGCGGACCGGCGCCTCTACGCGATCCGCGACGAAACGGGCACGGTCGAATCGATCGACCTGATCACGGCCTCGATCCTGTCCAAGAAGCTGGCGGCGGGGCTGGATGCGCTGGTGCTGGACGTCAAGGCGGGCTCGGGCGCGATCCTGAAGAAGCCCGACAGCGCCGGGCGGCTGGCGCAGGCGCTGGTCGAGACGGCGAATGGTGCGGGCTGCCCCACGACCGCGCTGATCACCGACATGGACCAGCCATTGGCCCGCAGCGCCGGCAACGCGCTGGAGGTGATGGAGGCGATCCGCACCCTGCAGGGCGCCCCCGGGGCGCTGCGCGAGCTGACCCTGGCGCTGGCCGCCGAATGCCTGTCCCTGGCGGGCCAGCCCACGGACGGGCTGGAGGCGGTGCTGGATGGCGGGGCCGCCGCCGAGGTCTTCGGCCGCATGGTCGCCGCGATGGGCGGGCCGCGCGACCTGATGGAACGTCCCGAGGCGCATCTGCCCCGTGCCCCCGTCATCCGCCCTGTGCCCACCCCCGAGGGCCGGGTCGGGCGCATCGACGTGACGGCGCTTGGCCATGCCGTGCTGGCGCTTGGCGGCGGGCGGGTGCGCGCGGGCGAGGCGATCGACCACGGCGTCGGGCTGGACGGTCTGGTCAAGCTGGGCGAGCCGGTCGGCCCCGACCGGCCGCTGGCGATGGTCCATGCCGCCGACGATCTGGGGGCCGAGGTCGCCATCGCCGCCGTGCAGGCCGCCTATACCCTGGGCGAGGGCGCCCCCGGCCCGCTGATCCGCGACCGGATCACCCGATGAGCCGCGCCTTCCTGATCGTGATGGACAGCCTGGGGATCGGCGGGGCGCCCGACGCGGGCGCGTATTTCAACGAGGGCCGCCCCGATACCGGCGCCAACACGCTGGCCCATATCGCGGCGGCCCATCCGCTGCACCTGCCGGTGCTGGACGGCCTGGGCCTGGGGGCGGCGCTGCGCCTTGCCTCGGGGGCCGAGGCACCGGGCCTCGTGGCCGCGCCTCAGGGCCTGTGGGGCGCGGCGACCGAGATCTCTCGCGGCAAGGACACCCCTTCGGGCCATTGGGAGATGGCGGGCGTGCCCGTGCCGTGGGACTGGACCTATTTTCCCGACACGCGGCCCGCCTTTCCGGCCGCCGTGACCGCGCGGATCCGCGCGCTGGCGGGGACCGAGGGGATCCTCGGCGACTGCCACGCCTCGGGCACCGAGGTGATCGAGGCCTTCGGGGCCGAGCATTTGCGGACCGGCTGGCCCATCTGCTACACCTCGGCCGACAGCGTGCTGCAGATCGCCGCGCACGAGGACGCCTTCGGCCGCGACCGGCTGCTCGCCCTCTGCCGCGATCTGGCGCCGATGCTGCACCAGATGCGCGTGGGCCGGGTCATCGCGCGACCCTTCACCGGGGCGCCGGGAAACTTTCACCGCACCGCGCATCGCCGCGATTTCGCCATCGCCCCGCCGGGCGACACGATCTTGGACATCGCGCAGGGAGCCGGGCGCGTGACCCACGGGATCGGCAAGATCGGCGACATCTTCAGCCTTCGCGGCATCACCCATCTGCACAAGGGGGGATCGGACGCCGATCTGGCCGATCATCTGATCCGCCTTGGCGGGACGGCCGAGCCCGGCAGCCTGACCTTCGCCAATTTCGTCGAATTCGACGCGCTCTATGGCCACCGGCGCGACATCGCGGGCTATGCCCGGCAGCTGGAATGGTTCGACGCGGTGGCGGGGCGCTTTCTAGCGACGCTGGCCCCCGGCGATCTGGCGATCTTCACCGCCGATCACGGCAACGATCCCGGCTGGCACGGCACCGACCACACCCGCGAACGGGTGCCGGTGCTGGGGCACGGCGCGGGCTGCCGCGGCGTGGGCCTTGTGAGCTTCAGCGATATAGGGGCATCGGTCCTGTCCCATCTGGGCCTTCCCGCCCCCCGACACGGAGCCAGCTTCCTGTGAAGAAAATCGAACTGCACCTGCATCTGGAGGGCGCGGCGCCCCCCGATTTCATCCGCAGCCTGGCGGGCGAGAAGCGCCTGACGCTGGACGGCGTCTTCGACGATCGCGGCGCCTATGCCTATGACGATTTTGCGGGCTTCCTGCGCTGCTACGAAGGCGCCACCCGCGTGCTGCAAGGCCCCCGCGACTATGCCCGCCTGCTGGCCGAGGTCCTGGAACGCTGCGCCGAGGAAGGCGTGATCTACGTCGAGCTGTTCGTCTCGCCCGAGTTCTGCGGCGGCGCGGACCTGCCTGCCTGGCGCGACCATCTGGCCGCGATGACCGAGGTGGCGGACGCCGCCCGCGCCGACGGCATCGACAGCCGCGGCATCGTCACCGCGATCCGCCATTTCGACCCCGACCGCGCCCGGCGCAGCGCGATCTGCGCGGCCGAGACCGCCGGCGGCTGGATCACCGGCTTCGGCATGGGCGGCGCCGAGCAGGTCCACAAGGCCACCGATTTCGCCTGGAGCTTCGACTGCGCGGCCGAGGCCGGGCTGGGGCTGACCTGCCACGCGGGCGAATGGCTGGGCCCCGACAGCGTCCGGCAGGCGCTGGATCTGGGCTGCACCCGCATCGGCCACGGCGTCCGCGCCATCGAGGATCGGGCCCTGGTCCGCGATCTGGTCGAGCGGAACATCACGCTGGAGGTCTGCCCCGGCTCGAACATCGCGCTTGGCGTCTATCCCTCGTGGGACGCCCATCCCATCGCGCGGCTGGCCGATGCGGGGGTGCGGGTCACGGTGTCGACCGACGATCCGCCCTTCTTCCACACCACGCTGCGGGCCGAATACGACCGGCTTGCCTCGACCTTTGACTGGGGCGATACCGAGTTCCGGCAGATCAATCTGTGGGCCGCCGAGGCCGCCTTCTGCGACACCGCCACCCGTGACCGCCTGAAAAAGGAATTCTCCTGATGCCCCATCTGACCGTCGTCGATCACCCCCTTGTCAGCCACAAGCTGTCGATCATGCGCCAGAAGGACGTGTCCACCGCCGGCTTTCGCCGCCTCCTGCGCGAGATCAGCCTGCTCTTGGCCTACGAGGTCACGCGCGAGCTGGAGCTGACCACCATCCGCATCGAGACCCCGATGTGCGAGATGGACGCCCCCACGCTGGAGGGCAAGAAGCTGGCCCTGATCTCGATCCTGCGGGCCGGGAACGGGTTGCTGGACGGCATCCTCGAGCTGATCCCCGGTGCGCGGGTGGGCTTCGTGGGCCTCTATCGCGACCCCGAGACGCTGAAGCCCGTCGAATACTACTGCAAGGTGCCGCGCGAACTGGATGCGCGCATGACCATCGTCGTCGATCCGATGCTGGCCACCGGCAATTCCTCGGTCGCGGCCATCGACATGCTGAAGGACCGCGGCGCCAAGAACATCCGCTTTCTGTGCCTTCTGGCCGCCCCCGAAGGGGTCGAGCGCATGCGGCAGGCCCATCCCGACGTGCCGATCTTCACCGCCGCGCTGGACGAACGGCTGGACGATCACGGCTATATCGTGCCGGGCCTGGGCGACGCGGGCGACCGGATGTTCGGCACGAAATAGGGCCGCGTTAACCGGCCCTTCAGGGTTCTGCGCTAACCGTTGGGGCAGGACAGGGGGTGCGGATGAACGCTCACGCTTGGGTGGTGGCTGTGATGATGGGCGGGGCGGCGCAGGCGGCCCCCAGCCCGCCGCCGCCCGACGGCTTCGCGGGCGGGCAGTATATCGACGCTTCGGGCTGCGTCTTCACCCGCGAGGATGGCGGTTGGACGGCGCGGATCGACGGGCAGGGGCGGGCGGTCTGCGGCTTTCCCCCCAGCCTTGGCGCGCGCCGCACCGATCCGGGCGCCGACCGTGTGCTGCCGCTGACCGAAGAAGCCCCGCCCGATGTCGAGACCCTGCTGATGGAGCAGCTGTCGCGCGACCTGCGCCCCGGCGAATGGACCGCCGATCCCCGCCCCGCCGAGGTCCGGTCGGACCCTGCGCCGTCGCGCCGCCCCGACCCGATGCAGACCGCCGTCGAGGATGCGATGACCCTGGCGCCCGCACTGCGCGAGGCGTCGGGGCTGGCGGGCTCGGCCGACCTCTGCGCACGGCTCGGCTATCGCCCTGACCCCGAGGGGACGCGGCAGGGCCTGTCCCTGGGCCTCTGCCCCGGCATGCGCGTGGCCCCGCTGACGATCGGAACGGTGCAGGTCGCGGGCGAATCGCCGCCCGCCGGCGGCCGCGCCCGCAAGGGTCGCCCGCCCGGCAGTCCAGCCGCGCCCCACGCCCGCAGCGCCACCCGTCAAGGCCGCAGCCGCAACTGCGGCGGACCCGCCATCAGACGGACCGGAGATGATCCCCGCCTCGGCGCGCTATGTCCTGATCGGAGCCTTTTCGGACGAGGCAGGCGCGGCGACGGCCCGTCAGGCTCTGGCTGCCCGCGGCTATTCGGTGGGGCAGGGCCGCGTCAAGGGTGACGCCTCGCCCCTGCGCCTGATCATGGCCGGGCCCTTCGCGGACCGTCGCGCGCTGATCGTCGCGTTGAACGACCTGCGGCGCAACGGCTATCCCGGTGCCGTGGCGCGCTAGGCGCTGCGCACCGCGTCGATCATCCGGGCGACATTGTCGGGATCGGCATCCGGGGTGATGCCATGGCCCAAGTTGAAAACATGCGGCCCGCCGCGCAGGCTGCGGGTGATCCGCTGCGCCTCGGCAACAAGTTCGGGCCCGCCCGTGACCATGTGCCGCGGGTCCAGGTTGCCCTGCACGCAACCGTCAACCTGAAGTTCCGCCGCCGCCCATTCGGCCGAGACCGAATTGTCCAGCGCCAGGCAATCCGCCCCGGTGGCCTTGGCAAAGCCCACATAGCGCGGCCCCGCCTCGCGCGGGAAGGCGATGACCGGCAAGCCGGGATGGCGGGCCTTCAACGCCGCGATGATGCGCGCGATCGGCGCCAGCGAGAAGTCGTCGAAATCGCGGCCCTTCAGGCTGCCGGCCCAGCTGTCAAACAGCTTGACGACCTCGGCCCCGGCCTCGATCTGGCGCGACAGGTAATGGATGGTCGCCTCGGTGATCAGGTCGATCAGCGCCGCGAAGGTCGCCCGGTCCTGGTCCTTCAGCAGATGTGCCGGGCCCTGATCCTTGGTCCCCCGGCCCGCGACCATGTAGGTCGCGACCGTCCAGGGCGCACCGGCAAAGCCGATCAGCGTGGTCTCGCGCGGCAATTCGCCCGACAGGATCCGCACCGTCTCGTAGATCGGGGACAGGGTCGCGTCGATCTGGTCAGCCGGACGCAGCTGCGCCAGATCGGCGGCCGAGGTGACGGTGGACAGGCGCGGCCCTTCGCCGGTCACGAACCACAGATCCGCGCCCAGGGCCTGCGGGATCAACAGGATGTCGGCGAACAGGATCGCCGCGTCGAAGCCGAAGCGCCGCAGCGGCTGCAGCGTGACCTCGGCCGCCAGTTCGGGATTGTAGCACAGCGACAGGAAATCGCCCGCCTGCGCGCGCGTCGCCCGGTACTCCGGCAGATAGCGCCCGGCCTGGCGCATCATCCAGATCGGCGGGGTGGGCAGAGTCTCGCCGCCGAGGGCGCGCAGCAGAAGTTTGGTCATGAGGCCTCCTGCCGCCCCTTGAAGGCGAGGCGACAGGCGTTGTCAAGCGCGGCCCCCCCGGCTATGCCCGGGCCCATGACACAGATGCCCACCCCCTCCCGCCTCCTCCGGATCGGCACGCGCGGCTCGATCCTGGCCCTGGCGCAGGCGCATGAGACGCGCGACCGGCTGATGGCCGCGCATGACCTGCCCGCCGACGCCTTCGAGATCGTCGTGATCCGCACCACGGGCGACCGCATCACCGACCGACCCCTGAAGGAGATCGGCGGCAAGGGCCTGTTCACCCGCGAGATCGAGGAGGCGCTGACCGAGGGCGCCATCGATCTGGCTGTTCATTCCATGAAGGACATGCCCACGCTGCAGCCCGACGGGCTGGTCATCGACTGCTATCTGCCGCGCGAGGATGTGCGTGACGCCTTCGTCAGCCTTGCGGTCGCCTCCATCGCGGACTTGCCCCAAGGGGCGGTGGTCGGATCCTCCAGCCTGCGGCGACGGGCGCAGCTGGCGCATCGCCGCCCCGACCTGCAGCTGGTCGAGTTCCGCGGCAACGTACAGACGCGGCTGAAGAAGCTGGAGGACGGCGTGGCGATCGCGACCTTCTTGGCCCAAGCCGGCCTCAACCGCATGGACATGGGCCATGTCGCCAGAGGGCCTATCGACCCCGACGAGATGCTGCCCGCCGTGGCGCAGGGGGCAATCGGTGTCGAACGGCGCCGGGATGACGACATGGCGGCTCAATTGCTGACGCCCATTCATCACGCCGAGACCGGCTTGCGCATTGAGGCCGAGCGGGCCTTCCTCGCCCGGCTGGATGGGTCCTGCCAGACGCCCATCGCTGGTCTGGCGGAACTGTCCGGCGACCGGATGATCCTGCGCGGCGAGATCCTGCGCCCCGATGGCAGCGAGATCGTGGCGGGCCGGCGCGAGGGGCTGGCCACCGACGGCGCCGCCATGGGCGACGATCTGGCGCAGGAGCTGCTGGGCCGCGCCGGGCAGGGCTTCATGCAGATCTGATGCGGATCCGGTGATCGCAAGGCACGGCGTCCTCCGCCATGCCCTTCGCCATCAGTAGGTGCGGATCAACCCGACCAGACGGCCCTGAATGCGGACGCGGTCGCCCGGCAGCACGCGGGTCTCGTAGGAGGGGTTGGCCGCCTCCAGCGCGATCATCGTGCCCTTGCGGCGATAGCGCTTCAAGGTGGCCTCCTGATTGTCGACCAGCGCCACGATGATGTCGCCCGTCTCGGCCGTGTCCTGTTCGCGAATCACCACCACGTCGCCGTCGTTGATCCCGGCCTCGATCATCGAATCGCCGGTGACCTCCAGCGCGTAGTGATGCTCGCGGCCCGTCAGCATCGTGCCGGGCACCGAGATGTGATGCGCGACCTGCGAGATCGCCTCGATCGGCACACCGGCGGCGATCCGGCCCATCAGGGGCAGTTGCACGGCGGGGCTGTCGGCCACCGACATGGCCCCGCGCGGACGCGCCGGGCGGGTATTGGCGATGAGGCGGGGGGTGAAGGGCGCGCGCGCCTCCTCCGGCTGGACAAGACCGCTCAGATGGGCCAGCGCATCGGGCAGGCGCACCACCTCCAGCGCGCGGGCGCGGTGGGGAAGGCGGCGGATGAAGCCGCGTTCCTCCAAGGCCGTCACCAGACGGTGGATGCCCGATTTCGAGCGCAGGTCCAGCGCATCCTTCATCTCGTCGAACGAGGGCGGCACGCCGTCGCGCATCATGCGCTTCTGAATGAACTCCAGCAGTTGAATCTGCTTTTTTGTCAGCATGACCTTCGCCTCTTCCATGTGTTCCGTCTATGTTCTAACCGATGCGCCGAATCCCGTCAATCATCTGACGGACAGATCGTAAAAATCCGGTTAATTCTCAGTGCGGAAGCGGAATGAAGGTCATCAGATCACCGGCGCGGCGCGGGGGGTCGGAGGGGGGCGGACCAGCAGCGCGTCGGCCTCGGCCATCAGCGCCAGACGCGCGGAATCCTGATCGTCGAAGGGTGCGATGCCGGGCAGGCCGTCGCCGGGCGTCAGGCGGGCGCGCAGGTAGTGCTGGCGCGGCCCCTCGGCCGGCAGGTCGCAGGTCAGGCGGGCCTGCTGCAGGGGCGGGACAGCCTCCAGCCCCAACATGGCGCGGATGAGAGGTTGCATGAAGAGGATCGCGCAAGTCATTGCCGAGACGGGATTTCCCGGAAGGCCCAGCATGGCCGCCTTGTTCATGCGCCCGGCCATCAGCGGCTTGCCCGGGCGCAGCGCGACCTTGTAGAAGGCCTGCTCGACGCCGTGATCCGCGGCGATCCGGCCAATCAGATCGTGATCGCCGACCGAGGCGCCGCCGATCGTCACCAGCAGATCGGCCCCTTCGGCGGCGGCGAAGCCGGCGCGCAGGCTGGCCTCGGTGTCTCGGGCCAGGGGCAGGATCAGCGCCTCGCCGCCCGCGTCGCGGACCAGGGCGGCGATCGCCAGATCGTTCGAGCTGATGATCTGGCCCGGCGCCGGGTCAGTGCCGGGGGGTACGAGTTCATCCCCACCCGCCAGAATCGCCACGCGGGGGCGCCTGGCGACGCCGACATGGGCGACGTTCATCGCCGCCAGCAGGCCGATCCGGGCCGCCGTCAGGCGGCAGCCGGGTTCCATCCGGTCGCCTTCGGCGAAATCGTTGCCGCGCGGGCGGATGTTGCTGCCGCGCGAGCGGGTGGTGACGCTGATGCGGTCGCTGTCGCGCGCGATGTTCTCCTGCAGCTCGACATGGTCGTAGCCCGCAGGCACCGGGGCGCCGGTGAAGATGCGGATGGCGGTGCCGGGACGGGGGGTGCCGTCCCAGGGGTGGCCCGCGGCGCTGGCTCCGATCACCTCCAGCGTGTCGCCCAGATCGGCGGCGCGCAGGGCATAGCCGTCCATGGCCGAGGCGTCGAAGGGCGGCTGCGTCAGGCGCGAGACAGCGGATTCCAGCAGCGCGCGGCCCTGCGCCTCGGCCAGGGCCACGGTCTCAAGGCGCGGGGCGGAGGCAAGCGCCAGGACGCGGGCCAGGGCCTCGTCGACGCTGATCACGGGTGGGCCTCGTAGAGGCCGGACTTGCCGCCCTCCTTGCGCAGCAGGTGGACGCCCTCGATCCGCATGGATTTCTCGGCGGCCTTGAGCATGTCATAGATGGTCAGGCAGGCCACGGTGACGGCGGTCAGCGCCTCCATCTCGACCCCGGTGCGGCCGGTGGTGCGCACGGTGGCGGTGACGCGGATGCCGGGCAGGTCGGGGTCGGGGACCAGGTCGAGCGCGACCTTGGCGATGGGCAGCGGGTGGCAGAGCGGGATCAGATCGGCGGTGCGCTTGGCGCCCATGATGCCCGCCAGCCGCGCGACGCCCAGCACGTCGCCCTTGGCGGCACCGCCCTCTGCCAGCGCCAGGGTGGCCTCGGACATGATCACGCAGCCGGTGGCCACCGCCTCGCGCGTGGTTTCGGTCTTGGCCGAGACATCGACCATATGCGCCTGCCCCGAGGCATCGAAATGGGTCAGCGTCATGGGGTCACGTCCAGGATGGCGCGGGTCGCCGCCGCCACGTCGTCCTGCCGCATCAGGCTTTCGCCGATGAGGAAGCGCCGCGCGCCGACCTGCATCATCGCGCCCAGGTCGGCGGGGGTGAAGAGGCCGCTTTCGCAGACCAGCTGCCGGTCGGCGGGGATGCGCGGGGCCAGATCGCGGGTCACGTCCAGCGTCACCTCGAACGTCCGCAGGTTGCGGTTGTTGATGCCGATCAGCGGGGATTTCAGGCGCAGGGCGCGGTCCAGCTCGGGGGCGTCATGCACCTCGATCAGCACGTCCATGCCCCAGTGGATCGCCGCATCCTCGAGGTCGCGGGCCAAGGCATCGTCGACCGAGGCCATGATGATCAGGATGCAGTCGGCGCCCCAGGCCCGCGCCTCGGTCACCTGATAGGTGTCGTGGAGGAAGTCCTTGCGCAGCGCCGGCAGGTCGCAGGCCGCGCGGGCGGCCCTCAGGAATTCGGGCGCGCCCTGGAAGCTGGGGCCGTCGGTTAGCACCGACAGGCAGGCGGCGCCACCCTGCTGATAGGCGCGGGCCAGCGCGGGCGGGTCGAAATCGGGACGGATGAGGCCCTTCGACGGGCTGGCCTTCTTGATCTCGGCGATGAGCGCGGGGCCGGTGGCCGCGGCGCGGTCGAGCGCCCGGGCAAAGCCGCGCGGCGCGGGGGCCTCGCGGGCCTCGGCCTCCAGCGCGGACAGGGGACGGACAGCCTTGGCGGCGGCGATCTCGTCCAGCTTGTAGGTCTTGATTGTCTCGAGGATGTCCATGGCGGGATTGTAGCGCCCCGGGCCCGGCGGGGGAAGGGGGACCGGCGGGGGAAGGGGGGCGCTGCCCCCCGTCCTGCGGACTCCCCCCGGGATATTTCCGTGAAGAAGAGGCTAGCCGGTCCAGTCGACGGGTCGGGCGTCGTGGGCGGTCAGCCAGTCGTTGATGCGGCTGAAGGGGCGCGAGCCGAAGAAGCCGCGCCGGGCCGAGAGTGGCGATGGATGGGCGGTGGCGATCACCAGGTCCTGCGGGCGGGGCAGGTCCCTCAGCGTCTTCTGGGCATGGGCGCCCCAGAGGAGGAAGGCCAGCGGCTGGTGGCGCTGCGCCTCGGTCACCGCCTCGCGGGCCAGGCGGTCCCAGCCCCAACGGGCATGGGCTCCCGCCCGGCCCGGCAGCACGCTGAGCGCGCTGTTCAGAAGCAGCACGCCTTGGCGGGCCCAGGTGGACAGATCGCCGGTGGCGGGGGTGGCGCCGATGTCGTCGCGCAATTCGGTGAAGATGTTCTTCAGTGAACGGGGCAGCGGGGTCTGGTGCGTGACCGAGAAGGCCAGGCCGTTGGCATGGCCGGGCGTGGGATAGGGATCCTGGCCCAGGATCACCACGCGCGTGTCCTGCGGGGCTGTGGCCTCAAGCGCGGCGAAGAGGCGGTCGGGGCCGGGCAGGAAGTCCGGCGGCAACCGGTCGCGCAGCGCGGGCCAGACCTCGGTGAAGAAGGGCAGATGGGCCCATGCCTCGGGCGGGATCATGCCGGGGGGGCGCCGGTGATCCGGGCCAGGGCCTCCAGCCTTGCCTTGGCGGCGCCGCTGTCGATGGCAGTGGCGGCCAGCGCCGCACCCTCGCGCAGATCGGCGGCGCGGCCCGCGATCAGCAGTGCCGCGGCGGCGTTCAGCAGGACCGCGTCGCGATAGGCGCCGGGCGTGCCGTCCAGAAGCGCGCGGAAGGCCGCGGCATTCTGCGCGGGCTCGCCGCCGATGATCGCCTCGAACGGATGGCGGGGCAGGCCCGCATCCTCGGGGGTGATGGTGAATTCGGTGATCCGGCCGTCCTTCAGCTGGGCCACCTGGCTGGGGGCGGCGATGGACAGCTCGTCCGTGCCGTCGCCGCCATGGACCAGCCATGCGGCGTCCGATCCCAGATCGCGCAGCACCTCGGCCATGGGGCGGATCCATTGCGCGTCGAAGGCGCCGGTCAGCTGGCGGCGGACCGAGGCCGGGTTGGTCAGCGGGCCCAGCAGGTTGAAGACGGTGCGCGTGCCCAGTTCGGCACGGGGCGGGCCCACATGGCGCATCGCCGGGTGGTGCATCGGCGCCATCATGAAGCAGATGCCCGCGCCGTCCAGCGCGGCTTGCGCGACCGCTGGCCCGCCCATGACGTTGATGCCCATCTGCGTCAGCGCATCCGCCGCGCCCGATTTCGACGACAGGTTGCGGTTGCCATGCTTGGCCACCGCCACGCCCGCGCCCGCCACCACGAAGGCCGTCGCGGTCGAGATGTTCAGCGTGCCCTTGCCGTCGCCGCCGGTGCCCACGATGTCCATCGCGCCCTGCGGCGCGGTCACGCGGGTCATCCGCGCGCGCATGGCGCGGGCGGCGGCGGCGATCTCGGCCACCGTCTCGCCACGCACGCGCAGCGCCATCAGCAGGCCGCCGATCTGCGCCGGGGTGGCGGCGCCGTCGAAGAGGGCCGAGAACGCCGCCTCGGCCTCGGGGCCGGTCAGGGGGCGGGTGGCGGCAATGCCGATCAGGGGGCGGATGTCGGTCATGCGGCATCCTTGCGCGGCGCGCAGCGGGTCAGGAAATTCCGGATCATCTCGTGCCCATGTTCGGACGCGATGGATTCGGGGTGGAACTGCACGCCCTCGATCGGCAGGTCGGCATGCATCAGCCCCATGATCGTGCCGTCATCCGAGGTCGCGGTGACGCGCAGGCAATTGGGCAGGCTTTCCGGCGCGACCGTCAGCGAGTGATAGCGCGTGGCGTTCAGGGGTGAGGGCAGGTCCGCGAAGACCCCGGTGCCGTCATGGCGGATCGCATCGACCTTGCCGTGCAGGATGCGGGTCGCGCGCACGACCTGGCCGCCGAAGGCCTGGCCGATGGCCTGATGGCCCAGGCACACGCCGAAAAGCGGCACGGCCCGTTCGGCCGCCGCCCGGATCAGGTCGAGGCAGATCCCCGCCTGCGCCGGATCGCAGGGGCCCGGAGAGATGACGATGCCCTCGGGGTTCATGGCCAGCGCCTCGTCCACGGTCAGCTGGTCGTTGCGGCGCACGGTCACCTCGGCCCCGGCCTCGCCCAGGTAATGGACCAGGTTCCAGGTGAAGCTGTCGTAATTGTCGATCAGAAGGATCATGGGCGCGCACCTTGGGGCAGGGATGAGGGGCAGGGGACGGGGGCGGTTCCCCCCCGCCGCGGCGTTCGCTATAGATGGGGCAAAGCGCGACCAAGGGTCAAGACCGGGCCGGATCATTCGCGCGCATGACGGGACAGGCGGATGGCACGGGGATTTCTGACGGGGCTGGTTCATGGCGGGATGCTGGGCGCCGTGGTGCTGGCCGGGCTGTCGCTGCTGGCGCCGCTGCCGGTCGCCAATCCCGCCCTGGGGGTGGCCTCCGAGGCGGTCGAGACGCGCGATCCCCTGTCGGTGGGCCTGCCGGCGGGATCTGAATTCGGGCGCGGTGGCGACATCGCGCCGCGCCTGCCCGCGCCGACGGCGGCCAGCCCCCGCGCCTCCAGCGAGCCGGTGGCCGTGCCCGCGCCCCGGACCGAGCCCGCGCCGGTGGCCGTCACCGGCGACAATATCCGCCCCGAGATCGCGGGCGATGGCCGCATGCCCGCCCCCTCTCCGCCGCGCGACGCCGATGCCGCACCCCTGCTGACCCTGCCCGGCGCCGCGCCCGCCGCCCGGGTCGACGGCACCCGCGCCGCCCCGCGTCCCGATCCGGGGCCGGGCCGGGACGCGCTGCCCCGGATCGCCATCGACGCGGCCACACCCGAACCCGCGCCGACCCTGCCGGCCGTGGCGCCCGACAGCGCGCCGCTGCCTGCGCTGCCGCCCGCGCCCGCCCTGCCGGCCCCGGCGCTGGACCTGTCGCTGCCGCCCGATCTGACCGACCTTCGCCGACTGGAACGGAACTGACATGCATCCCCTGAACCCCGCCTTCACCGCCACCTTCGCCCCGCCGGTCATGGAGGCCCGCCGCTGGCTGGAGGGCGTGACCTTCCCGCCCGAGCGCCCCCTGATCAACGTGAGCCAGGCCGCGCCCGTCGATCCCCCGCCCGAGGGGCTGCGCCGCGCCATCGCGGAGGCCGCGCTGCACCGGCCCGAGGCGCATCTCTATGGCCCCGTGCTGGGCAACGGCGATCTGCGGGCGGTGGTGGCGGCGCAGTTCTCAGGCGCCTATGGCGGCGCGGTCGATGCGGGGCGCGTGGCGATCACGCAGGGGTGCAACCAGGCCTTCTGCGCGGCGATGGCGACGCTGGCCGGGCCGGGCGATCAGGTGATCCTGCCGACGCCCTGGTACTTCAACCACAAGATGTGGCTGGACATGGCGGGCGTGCAGGCGGTGCCCTTGCCCTGCGGGCCGGACCTGCTGCCCGATCCCGAGCAGGCGCGCGCGCTGATCACGCCCGCGACCAAGGCCATCGTGCTGGTCACGCCCAACAACCCCTCGGGGGCGGAATATCCGGCGGGCCTGGTGGGGCGGTTCTATGATCTGGCGCAGGGGCAGGGGCTGGCGCTGGTCGTGGACGAGACCTATCGCGACTTCGACAGCCGCGAGGGGGCGCCCCATGACCTGCTGGCCCGCCCGGACTGGGACCGCACGCTGATCCAGCTCTACAGCTTTTCCAAGGCCTACCGGCTGACGGGGCACCGGGTCGGCGCGATGGTCGCGGGCACGGGCCGGATGGCGCAGGTCGAGAAGTTCCTCGACACGGTCGCCATCTCTCCCTCGCAGCTGGGCCAGATCGGCGCGCTCTGGGGGATGGAGAACCTGCAGGACTGGCTGGCCGCCGAGCGGGCCGAGATCCTGTCGCGCCGCGCCGCGACGCGGGCCGCGCTGATCGCCCTGCCGGGCTGGCGGCTGAAAAGCACGGGCGCCTATTTTGCCTGGGTCGAGCATCCGTTCGAGGAAAGCTCGGCCGATCTGGCGCGGCGCATGGTCGGGCAGATCGGCGTGCTGGCGCTGCCCGGCACGATGTTCACGCCGCAGGGCGACCCTGTGGGTGCGCGGCACCTGCGGCTGGCCTTTGCCAATGTGGACAGGCCCGGCATCGCGGAACTGGCCGGGCGGCTGACGGCGCTGGCGCCCTGATCCACTTGTGGCGCGCCCCCGGGCGTTCTAGAGACGGCCACGACACGACCACGAGGAAGGCCGCGCCATGTCACAGCTGCGAACCAAGGGCAAATCGACCGTCGTCTGGATCCTGATGGGTCTGATGGTGCTGGGGCTGGGGGGCTTCGGCGTCACCAGCTTTTCGGGCGGCACCTCCGAGGTGGGCTCGGTCGGGGAAACCCGGATCACCGCCGACGATTACGCCCGCGCGCTGCAATCGCAGATGCGCGACCTGTCCCAGCAGACCGGCCAGCCGATGACCATGCAGCAGGCCCAGCAGATGGGCGTGCCGCAGGCCGTGCAGGCGCAGCTGATCGCCGGCGCCGCCCTGGGCGAGCAGGCCCGCCGCATCGGCGTGTCGGTGGGCGACGAGCAGGTGGCGCAGACCATCCTGCAGGCCGGCGCCTTCCAGGGCCCGAACGGCAGCTTCGACCGCACCGCCTATGCCGAGATCCTGCGCCGCGAGAACCTGACCGAGGCCGAGTTCGAGGCCAGCGTGCGCGAGGATTCGGCCCGGCTGATCCTGCAGCGCGCCGTGGCGGGGGGCGTCGTGCCGCCCGCGCCGATGGTCGCCCAGACCGCAGGATGGCTGCTGGAGACCCGCGACTTCAGCTGGCGCGAACTGACCGAGGCCGACCTGCCCAGCCCCGTGGCCGAGCCCGACGAGGCCACCCTGCAGGCCTGGCACGAGGCCAATGGCGACCGCTTCACCGCACCCGAGGCCCGCGCGATCACCTATGCCTGGGTGACGCCCGACATGCTGTCCTCCGAGGTGGCGCTGGACGAGGACGCGCTGCGCGCCGTCTATGACGAGAACGTCGACCAGTTCCAGCGTCCCGCCCGGCGCATGGTCAGCCGCCTCGTCTTTCCCGACGAGGCCGAGGCGCAGGCCGCCCGCGCGGCGATCGACGCCGGAACCCAGCCCTTCGAGGCCTATGTGCTGCAGCGCGGCCTGACCCTGGAGGATGTCGATCTGGGCGAGATGACCGAGGCGCAGCTGGGAGCCGCCGCCGAGGCCGTCTTCGCGCTGGAGCAGCCGGGCGTGGTGGGTCCGTTGCCGACCGATCTGGGCCCGGCGCTGTTCTCCGTCAACGCGATCCTCGATCCCGTCGACATTCCCTTTGACGAGGCGCGCGAGGGGCTGCGCGGCGAGGCGGCCCTGTCCGCCGCGGCGCGCCTGATCCGCGACCGCGCCCCCGATTACGAGGATCTTCTGGCCGGCGGCGCCACGTTGGAGGATCTGGCCGAGCAGACGGAACTGGAACTGGGCCAGATCGACTGGTCCGCCGAATCCGTCCCCGAGGAGGGCAGCATCGCGGGCTATGAAGGCTTCGTCGAGCGCGCGGCGCTGGTCTCGACCACCGATTTCCCGCAGCTGGTCGAACTGGCCGATGGCGGCGTCTTCGCCCTGCGTCTGGACGAGGTGGTGCCGCCGACGCTGCGCCCCTTCGACGAGGTGCGCGACGCGGTGCTGGCCGACTGGCGCGCCGCCGAGCTGCAGCGTCAGCTGCTGGCCCTGGCCGCCGACCAGCGCCTGACCGCCGTGTCGGAAACCGCCCCCGGGGCCGAGATCCCGGATACCGCAACCCCGGATGCCGGGACCACCGATGCCGCAACCCCGGGCACTGCCCCGGCGCCCACGGCCTTGGACTGGACCTCCGAGGAGGGGCTCTCGCGCAACGACTGGATGGACGGCTTGCCGCCCGAGCTACTGTCGCAGGCCTTCGAACTGGCCGAGCCCGCCGAGGCCGAGGTGGTCGATGCCGGCAACCGGGTCTTCGTCGTCCGGCTGGACCGGATCAACGAGGCCGACCTGACCGGCGAGGACGCCGCCCAGATCCTCGAGGGCGTGCGCGCCCGGCTGGTGCAGTCGCTGCAGGCCGACCTGTTCGACTATTACGCCCGCCACGCGCAGCGCGAGGCGCAGGTGCAGCTGAACACGCAGGCGATCAACGCCATCAACGCCCAGGTCCAGTGATGCAGCTGACCCCCGACTTTGCCGCCTTCGAGGCGGAATGGGCCGCCGGGCGCAACCAGCTGGTCACGATCCGGCTGGCCGCCGATCTGGACACGCCGGTCAGCCTGATGCTGAAGCTGGCCGAGGCCGCACCGCAAAGCTTCATGCTGGAATCGGTGACCGGGGGCGAGGTGCGGGGCCGCTATTCCATTGTCGGCATGAAGCCCGACCTGGTCTGGGACTGCCGCGACGGCCGCGCCCGGATCAACCGGCAGGCCCGTTTCGCGCCCGAGTTCCAGGACGATCCCCGCCCGGCGCTGGACAGCCTGCGCGCGCTGATCGCCGAAAGCCGGATCGAAACCATGCCCGAGGGCGTGCCCCCGGTCGCGGCGGGGCTGTTCGGCTATCTGGGTTATGACATGATCCGGCTGGTCGAGAACCTGCCTGACGTGAACCCCGATCCGCTGGACCTGCCCGACGCGATGCTGATGCGCCCCTCCGTCGTGGCCGTGCTGGATGGGGTCAAGGGCGAGGTGACGCTGTGCGCGCCCGCCTGGCACGACGGATCGGACAATGCCCGCGCGGCCTATGCCCGCGCCGCCGAGCGGGTGATGGATGCGCTGCGGTCCCTGGACCGCCAGCCCTCCGAGCCGCGCGCCTTGGGCGACGAGGTGCAGATCGGCGCGCCGGTGTCGAACTTCACCAAGGACGGCTATCTGGCCGCCGTCGAGACGGCCAAGGACTACATCCGCGCGGGCGACATCTTCCAGGTCGTGCCCAGCCAGCGTTGGCGGATGGACTTTCCGCTGCCGCCCTTCGCGCTGTACCGGTCGCTGCGGCGTACGAACCCGTCGCCCTTCATGTTTTTTCTTAACCTCGGTGATTTCCAGATCGTCGGTGCCAGCCCCGAGATCCTCGTGCGCCTGCGCGACGGCGAGGTGACGATCCGCCCCATCGCCGGCACCCGCCCGCGCGGCGCCGACGAGGCCGAGGACCGGGCGCTGGAGGCCGACCTGCTGGGCGATCCCAAGGAGCTGGCCGAGCATCTGATGCTGCTGGATCTGGGCCGCAATGACGTGGGCCGGGTCGCAAAGCCCGGGACCGTGCGCCCGACCGAGCAGTTCGTCATCGAACGCTACAGCCATGTGATGCATATCGTGTCGAACGTGGTGGGCCAGCTGCGCGAGGGCGAGGACGGGCTGTCGGCGCTGCTGGCGGGCCTGCCGGCGGGCACCGTGTCGGGCGCACCCAAGGTCCGCGCCATGCAGATCATCGACGAGCTGGAGCCGGAAAAGCGCGGCGTCTATGGCGGTGCGGTCGGCTATTTCGCCGCGAACGGCGAGATGGACATGTGCATCGCGCTGCGCACGGGCGTGGTCAAGGACCGGGCGCTGTATATCCAGTCCGGCGGCGGCGTCGTCTATGACAGCGACCCCGAGGCCGAGTTCCAGGAAACCGTGAACAAGAGCCGCGCCCTGCAACGCGCCGCTGAGGAGGCCTCGCGCTTCGTGCGCGGCAACAGCTGACATGGAAACGGCGGCCCCGAGGGGCCGCCGCGTCATTCAGGCTGAGGTCCGGATCAGTTGGCCGGGGCCGGGGTCGTTTCCATGGTGTCCGCGTCGGTGTCCATGGTCTCGGTTTCCATCGGCTCGGTCGCCATCGGATCGGCGGCGGGCTCGGTGGCCATCGGGTCGACCGCAGGTGCGGTGCCGGTCGCCATCGGGTCTGCCGCGGGTGCGGTGCCCATGGCCGGATCGCTCATCGTGTCGCCCGCCATGGCTTCTTGGTCACGGAAGACGTATTCCGGGGCGGCTTCGGCCTCTTCCTGTGTCAGGTCCGCGCTGATTTCCTGCGCGTCCGAGTTCACGGTCAGGTCGGCCCACGGCAGGGCGATCTGCTTCTCGCCGATGCCGAGGAAACCCCCGACGCCGATGATCACGGCCTTCATCTCTCCGGTGTCGCCATCGACGATCACGTCATTGATCGCGCCGATGTTGTCGCCGGTGGGCGAGGTCACGTTGGTGCCGGTGATCCAGTCGACGCGCCATTCGTTGGCGGCCTGCTGCACTTCGACCTTCTCGGCGGCCGAGGCTGCGGCGGCGGCCTCATCCGCGTCCGTCTCTTCGGCGACCGGGTCGGTGGTGGCCATCGGATCGGCGGCCGGTGCGGCGCCCATGTCGGTCATCGGTGCGGTCTCAGCCGGCTCCATCGCCGGATCGGCGGCGGGGGCAGTGTCCTGAGCGAAGGCGGCGCCGAAGGTCATCGGCAGGGCGAGCGTGGTGGTCAAAAGAAACTTGCGCATCTTATCCTCCTGGGTCTTCAGCGGGTCGCCAGTCGCGCCCCGCTATCTGACGGCACAATGCCCGGGCGACAGGAGGGGTTCCCCGCCAGGCGGCGCGGAACGGCACGGTTTCGTTCAACTCATTGAGAAGGTATCAATCTTCGCCGCGGAAAGGTTGCACGTACTGCAGGGCCATGTCCCAGGGGAAGAAGATCCAGGTGTCCTGGCTGACCTCGGTGACGTAGCTGGCGACCATCGGCTTGCCCTTGGGCTTGGCATAGACGGTGGCCAGATGCGCCTTGGGATACATCTCGCGGATCAGTTCCAGCGTGCGGCCCGAATCGACCAGATCGTCGACGACCAGGATCCCTTCGCCGTCGCGCATCAGCTCGGGGTCGGGTCGCTTGAGCACCTCCAGCTTGCCTTGGCCCGCCTGCGTGCCGACGCCCTTGTAGGACCGGATCGAGATCGTGTCGATCGTGCGGATGTCCAGCTCGCGCGCCACGATCATCGCGGGCACCAGCCCGCCCCGGGTAACGGCGACGACCGCGCGCCACGAGGTGTCCTCCATGCGCCAGGCCAGGGCGCGGGCGTCGCGGTGCAGCTGGTCCCAGCTGACATGAAAGCCTTTTTCATGCGGCAGGCGGTCGGACGACATGGGATTCTCCTTCAGGGGCGCAGGACCAGGGACAGGCCGAGAAGGGCGATCGCCGCCCCGGCCCCCCGGTCGATCCAGAATTTCGCGGCGTAATAGCGCCGCCGCAACAGCGGCAGGGCCATCAGACTGGCCAGTGCGGTATAGAAGAACAGCTCGACCGACAAGGCCACCGCAAAGATCGCGCCCTTGTCGGCGGGGCTCAGCGCGGCGGGAAAGATCGACAGCAGCACGGCGGAATAGAACAGCGCGGGCTTGGGGTTCGACAGGTTCAGCGCCATGCCCGACCAGATCCCCATGCCGCGCCCGGCCGAGGCCTCGGGCAGCGGATCGGCGGCGTGGCGCCACATCTTGGCGCCGATCCAGATCAGGTAGGCGCCGCCCAGCATCTTGAGCAGAACCAGCGTCCAGGGCGCCACGCGGAACAGCGCGGTCAGGCCCAGCAGCGCGAAGAGGCACCAGACCGAGGCGCCGATGGCCAGCCCCCAGCCATAGGCCAGCGCGCGCGTCCGGCCCAGGGCGAAGGCGCCTTGGCTGACGGCGATCACGCCGGGGCCCGGCGACAGGATCGCCACCGACAGGGTGGCCACGAAAAGCCCAAGCTGGTCTGCCGTGATCTGGATCATCGGAGGGTGCGCGCCGAGGGCGGCGTCAGTCCTTCTTGACGGTGGCGATGTCGGGCGCGTCCACGGCCTTCATGCCCACGACATGATAGCCCGCATCGACGTGATGCACCTCGCCGGTGACACCCGCGCCAAGCCGCGACAGCAGGTAGAGGGCGGAATTTCCCACATCCTCGGTCGTGACATTCCGACGCAGCGGAGAGTTCAGCTCGTTCCACTTCATGATATAGCGGAAGTCGCCGATGCCGCTGGCGGCCAGCGTCTTGATGGGGCCCGCGCTGATCGCGTTGACGCGGATGTTGTCCTTGCCGAAATCCTCGGCCAGGTAGCGCACCGACGCCTCCAGCGCGGCCTTGGCGACGCCCATGACGTTGTAATGCGGCATGACCCGTTCGGCGCCGTAATAGGTCAGGGTCAGCATGGACCCGCCATCCGTCATCATCGCGGCCGCGCGGCGCGCGACGGCGGTGAAGGAATAGACGGAAATATCCATCGTCATCATGAAGTTGTCGCGCGTCGTCTCGGCATAGCGGCCGCGCAGCTGCTCCTTGTCGGAGAAGCCGATGGCGTGGACGATGAAGTCCAGGCTGTCCCATTTCGCGCCCAGATCGGCGAAGAGCGTGTCGATGGTCGCCTCGTCGGAGACGTCGCAGGGCAGGATCAGATCGGATCCCAGCTGGGCGGCCAGCGGGCCCACGCGCTTCTTCAGCGCGTCGCCCTGATAGCTGAAGGCCAGCTCGGCCCCTTCGGCGGCCAGCGCCTTGGCGATGCCCCAGGCAATCGACTTGTCATTGGCCAGCCCCATGATGAGACCGCGCTTGCCGGCCATCAGGCCGGTCCTCTGCTCGCTTGACATGTCCTGTTCCCCGCGCTTTCAACCGTTCGAGAGGTGTTAGGCCAACTGCCCGGCCGCATCAAGCACAAGGACAACGCGATGACCGATCGGACCGGACTCTTTGCGGGCGACGACCCGTTCGACATCATCCGCGCCTGGATGCACAAGGCGCAGGCGACCGAGCCGAACGACCCCAACGCCATCGCGCTGGCGACGGTGGATGCGGACGGCATGCCCGATGCGCGGATGGTGCTGCTGAAGGACGTGGACGGGCAGGGGACCGAGGGGTCCTTCGTCTTCTACACCAACTATGACAGCGCCAAGGGCCGCCAGATCGCGCAGACCGGCAAGGCCGCCTTCGTGATGCACTGGAAGTCGCTGCGCCGGCAGATCCGGGTGCGCGGGACCGTGACGCGCGAGGACGGCCCGCAGGCCGATGCCTATTACGACAGCCGCGCGCTGCAAAGCAGGCTGGGGGCCTGGGCCTCGCGCCAGTCGCAGCCGCTGGACGGGCGTGCCACGCTGGTGGCCGAGGTCGCGCGGCAGGGCCTGCGCCACGGCACCCACCCCGCGCGGCCGCCTTTCTGGGGCGGATTGCGCCTGCGTCCCGTGCAGATCGAGTTCTGGGCGGACGGCGCGTTCCGGCTGCACGACCGTTTCTGCTGGACGCGTGCGCAGGATGACCGGTGGGAAGTCGCCCGCCTGTCCCCGTGACGCGTCGGCGACCTTGACGAAAGGCCCCGCGACCCCGACATTGAAGGAACGCGACAGACAAAAGTTGACGTGGGGTCCGACGCCCTTTGACTGGCTGAACCGTATTGTAGTCAGATCGCGCCGACACTAGGGTCCCGCATCAGCGGGAATGTGCGAAAACGGAAATGGAATGAGTGACGACGACAGCCTCAAGCTCGTGACGGGACTGGTCAAGTGGTTTGACCCGTCCAAGGGCTATGGCTTCATCCTGGACGAGGATGGCGGAACCGACATTCTGCTGCATTCCAATGTCTTGCGCAATTTCGGCCGCAGCTCCGTCGCCGACCAGTCGCGCGTGCGCGTGATGGTCCAGCAGACCCGCCGCGGCGTGCAGGCCGCCGAGGTCATCGCGATCGAACCGCCCGCCTCGGATGGCCAGCCCCCCATCGCCGATCTGGACATCGAGATCATCGAGCATCTGGACAGCCTTCCTCTGCGCCCGGCGCGGGTGAAATGGTTCGACAAGTCCAAGGGTTTCGGATTCGCCAACATCTTCGGTCACTCCGATGACGTTTTCATCCATATCGAGGTGCTGCGCCATTCCGGTTTTGCAGACCTTGCCATCGGCGAGGCGATCTGCATCCGCGTCGTCGAAGGCCCTCGCGGCCTGATGGCGGCACAGATCTCGGCCTGGGACAGCGGCCTGCCCCGCAAGGACGCTGCCGAGGACGATAGTGGCGCCGCCCATCCCGGTCACGAGGATACCCTGGCCCATGTCGCCGAATAGGCGGCTTGCCGGCCTGCTGGCGATCTGCCTGGGGCTGGGCCTGCCCGTCACGGTGCAGCCCGCCGCCGCGCAGCCCGTGATTGCCGCCGGCAACCGGGCCGAGTGCCGCGCCGATGCTGCGCTGATCCGCATTGCCCCCGACCGCGCCCTGTCGTTCCAGGTCGAGCTGGCCGACACCGTCGAAAGCCGGGCGCGCGGCCTGATGTACCGCCGCGATCTTCCGGCCGGGCAGGGGATGCTGTTTGTCTATCCCACACCGCAGCCGGTCAGCTTCTGGATGCGCAACACGCTGATCCCGCTGGACATGGTGTTTCTGGACCCCGAGGGCGTGATCCGCCACATCCACCGCAATGCCCGCCCCCTGGACGAGACCCCGGTCCCCGGCGCCGCCATCGGCGATCCCGATCCCGACCGCCTTCTGGTGCTGGAGATCGCGGGCGGCGAGGCCGACCGGCTTGGCCTGCAGACGGGCCAGACGCTGGCCCATCCCGCCGTTCCCGCCGATTCTGCCGCCTGGCCCTGCCGCTAGGGGCTTTTCACCGCCCCGCGCTTGGGCTAGAGCGGTCACGTCGGGGTGTAGCGCAGTCTGGTAGCGCGCCTGCTTTGGGAGCAGGATGTCGTAGGTTCGAATCCTATCGCCCCGACCACGATCCGGCCCCTGCGGAGATAAGATCCGTCCCCCGCCGAACGGTCCGGGTCATCCGGCCAAAAGAAATTCCGCCCGCAGGGATCTTCTCCTCGCGGGCGTTCGCGCTTCTGATCAGTGCTCCGCCGATGCCTTCCGCAGGCATCCGCCGCAGAGATCACTGATTCTTGCTGGCCACCGCCTTCGAAACGACGTCCTTCGTGCTGGGCGCCGAGGCGTTGGTCTTCGGCTTTTCCTTCTTGGGTTTCTTCTCGTCGCGTTTCCGCTTGTCCATGCCCTTGGCCATGATGTCGCTCCTGTTCTACCGTCACGGTTCGACGGGCCGTCAGCATACGCCAAATCGGACGAATGGGAACGTGTTGCGGTGGTCCCGGTGACGTTTGTCCGCGGGCGACCTTGGGGCGCGGCGCCTAGCGGTGGCCGACCCATCCCCGGTCGTCGGTGAAGGCGCGGCCCGGGGCCACGGTCACGGCCGCGTAGCCCTGCGGCAGCGTCACATCGGCGAAGGGCCGGGCCGAGGCCGCCAGCAGGATGTTGGTGCGGCCGCGGCGGCTGACCGGGCCCTGCACCGCCGCGACATGGGGATAGAGATCGGCAAGGATCGCATGGATGCCACGCACCAAAGGGCCATCGGGCGCATCGATCAGGTTCACGTAGACGGGGCCGTCGAAGATCGACCGCAGGCGGTCATAGGTCTCGCGCGTGGCCAGATGGGCCGGCACCGAGCCCGAGGAGAAGGCATCCATGACGGCGGCGTCGAAGCGGCGGTCGGTCTGGTTCAGATAGACCCGCCCGTCCTCGTGCACGATCCCGAGGCGGCGCTCGGCCTCGCCCGGGGTGCCGCCGGCTGCATCATAGCCCGCCTTGTCGATCATCGCGCCCGCCCAGGGCAGGTGCCGTTCCACCACGCGCGTGATAAGGGGATCGATCTCGACCGCGACGGCCTGCGCGGCAGGTCGCGCCTCCAGCAGCTTGCCGGGCAGCGAGTAGCCGCCGCCGCCGATGAACAGCACCGAGGGGGCCGGTCCCAGATCGCGGTCCATCCGCGCCCAGATCCATTGCGTGTAGGGCAGCACCAGCGGGTCGGCGGCCTCGCCCTCGGGGGTGCTGCGCTCTGCCGCCTGCTGGGTGCGGTCCGAATAGAGATAGACCGCATCGCCCTGCCGCAGCACGTCGATGCAGGACAGACCGGATTCGTAGCGGCAGACGGGGCCGCTGGCCAAGGTCGCCGCCACGATGACCGTGGCCGCGCCGACCGACAGGATGGACTTGGGGTTCCGGGCCAGCCCGCCGCCCGTGTCGCCCCGGATCAGCGGCACGCAGAGCAGCATGGCCGCGCCGCAGCCGGCGAAGGTGGCGACAGACCCGGCCAGCGGCAGGGCCACGAACCCCGCCAGGATCGCGCCGACGATCGCGCCAAGCGAGCCCGCCGCCAGGATCAGCCCAAGCGACGACCCCTCGCGCCCCGGCCGCGCCTCGACGGCCAGCTTGGCCAGGAAGGGCGAGGGATAGCTGACCAGCACCGAGGCGGGAAAGAAAGCCACGACGACGGCCAGCAGCATCCCCCAGGTGTCGCGCGCGCCCAGGGCATAGATCAGCCCCAGGACGGTGGGCGACAGGGCCATCAGCACCGCCGTCGCCACCAGGGCCGCGCGCACGGCCCGGACCGCGGCGCCGCGCTCTCGTTCCGCCACCAGCCCGCCAAGCGCGCTGCCAAGCGAGAAGCCCGCCAGGATCGTCGCGATGACCGAGGTCCAGGTCACCAGCGACGTGCCGAAGAAGGGGGCGAGCACGCGACCGGCGGCGATCTCGTAGGTCAGGCCGACGGCGGACAGGACGAGGATCAGGCCGATGGTGGTCCAGAACCGCATGGTGTTTTCCTTGGCATGTGCAGGGGCGCAGTTGCGCGTGCCTGCCACGTTTCCGCGGGCGAAGCCATGCCGGGATGCGGGGTCCGGTCGGGCAGAGGAGGGCTTGGGCGCCCGGTCCCGTGCCCCGCGCCGAACCGGGCGCGGCGATCGCGCGGCGTCTCACCCGCCCATGAAAAAGGGGCCCGCAGGCCCCTTTGATCGGTCGATGTCCTGCGCTGGATCAGGCCGCCTTGCGGGCGTCCAGTTCACTGACCACGGGGCGGGGCATCTCGTCGCGGGTGAAGTAGCTGTACATCTGGTCCAGCGTGGCATCGGCCTCGATGCTGCGCTTGCGGTCCGCGATGCTCAGCGGGCGGGTGGTGTCGGTGGGCATTGTCATTCTCCGGATTGGGACGTTTCGCTCCCATGACCGTTAAATATTGACTGGCCGATCAAAATAAAACCGCCCTGACGTCAGGTCAGGGCGGGTGCAAGGCAGCCATGCAGAGGGAACAATTCAGCCCAGTTGCAGCATCCGGTGCTTCTTGCGGCCGATCGAGATCTTGATGCCGCGTTCCAGCGCGGCATGATCCAGCGCCATCTGCGGGTCAGTGACGGGGTCGTTGTCGACGCGCAGGCCGCCCTCGGCGATCAGGCGCTTGGCTTCCTTGCCGCTGGCGACCAGGCCCGACTGGACCAGCGCCTGCGCGATGGTCACGCCCGGGGCGGTGTCGGCGGAAAGGCGCGCGATCTCCAGCTCGCCCCCCGCGCCGCCCTGTTCAAAGACCTCGCGGGCGGTCGCCTCGGCCCGGGCGGCGGCGTCGGCGCCGTGCAGCAGGGTGGTGACCTCGTTGGCCAACAGCGTCTTGGCCTCGTTGATCTCGGCCCCCTGCAGCGCGCCCATGCGCTCGCACTCCTCGACCGGCAGCTCGGTATAGAGCTTGAGGAAGCGGCCCACATCGGCATCGGTGGTGTTGCGCCAGAACTGCCAGAACTCGTAGGGGCTCAGCATGTCCGCCGACAGCCAGGTGGCGCCGCCCGCCGACTTGCCCATCTTGCGCCCGTCGCTGGTGGTCAGCAGCGGCGAGGTCAGGCCGAAGACCTGCGCATCGTCCACCCGGCGGGTCAGGTCAATGCCGTTGACGATGTTGCCCCACTGGTCCGACCCGCCCATCTGCAGCGTGCAGCCATGGCGGCGGTTCAGTTCCAGGAAGTCGTAGGCCTGCAGGATCATGTAGTTGAATTCTAGGAAGGACAGCGACTGCTCGCGGTCCAGCCGGGATTTCACGGATTCGAAGGACAGCATCCGGTTGACGCTGAAATGCCGCCCGATGTCGCGCAGGAAGGTCAGGTAGTTCAGCCCGTCCAGCCATTCGGCATTGTTCAGCATGGTGGCCTTGCCGGGGCCATAGTCCAGGTAGCGGGCGAAGACCTGTCCCATCCCGTCGATATTGGACTGGATCGCGGCATCGTCCAGCAGCGGGCGCTCGTCGCTGCGAAAGGACGGATCGCCCACCTTGGTCGTGCCGCCGCCCATCAGGGTCAGGGGGCGGTTGCCGGTCTTCTGGAACCAGCGCAGCATCATGATGTTCAGCAGATGGCCCACATGCAGGCTGGCCGCCGTCGCGTCATAGCCGATATAGGCCGTGACCGGCCCCGCCAGCAGTGCCTGATCCAGTGCGGCCAGGTCGGTGCAGTCGGCCAGATAGCCGCGTTCGGACATGATGCGCAGGAAGTCGGACTTGGGCTGGTGGGTCATGGGGTTCATCCTTCTAATGGGTCGCGATATACAGGCGGGCGTCATAAAGGAAAAGCGATGATCCGGGCTTTGGGGATGATGTCGGGCACCTCGCTGGACGGGGTGGACGCGGCGCTGATCGAGACCGACGGCATCCGCATTGGTGGGTTCGGCGCCAGCGCCTTCCGCGCCTTCTCGGACAACGAATCGGCGGTGCTGCACGGGGGCCTGGGCCTCTGGCCCGACGCGCCCGCGGTGCCCGATCTGGCGCGGCTGGTCGAGGCCGCGCATGCCGATCTGGCGGCAGGCTTTCCCGATGCGCAGCTGGTCGGCTTTCACGGCCAGACGCTGGCCCATGACCCGCGCGGGCGCGGCACCCATCAGGCGGGCGACGGCGCGGCCTTGGCGCAGGCGACCGGACTCCCGGTGGTCTGGGATTTCCGGTCCGAGGATGTACGCCGGGGGGGCGAGGGCGCGCCGCTGGTGCCGTTCTTCCACTGGGCCTGCGCGGAATGGGCGATGGGGCAGGGCAGGCTTGCCCCTGCGCCGGTGGCCTTCCTGAACTTGGGCGGGGTTGGCAACATCAGCTGGGTCGACCCGACCGCCCCGGCCCCCGAGGCGCCGGGCGCCTGCCTGGCCTTCGACACCGGTCCTGCCAATGCGCCGCTGAACGACCTGATGCGCCGCCGCCGCCGCCAGGCGCGCGACGAGGGTGGGGCACTGGCCGCCCAAGGCACCCCGGATGCGGCGATCGTGGCGGCCTTCCTTCAGGATCCGTGGTTCGCCCGACCCGCACCGAAATCGCTGGACCGCGACCATTTCGCGGCGCTGTCGCAGGCGGTGGCGCCCTTGGGGGATGCCGATGCGGCGGCGACGCTGGTCGCGGCGCTGGCGGCCTCGGTCGCGGCGGCGCTGGACTGGCTGCCCTCCCCGCCGGGGCAGGTGCTGGTCTGCGGCGGGGGGCGGCACAACGGGGCGATCATGGCGGCGCTGGCCCGCGCGCTGCCGATGCTGGTGGCGCCGGTCGACAGCATCGGTCTGGACGGCGACATGCTGGAGGCGCAGGCCTTCGGATGGCTGGCGGTGCGGGTGCTGCGCGGGCTGCCGATCTCGGGGCCGATGACGACGGGGGTGCCAGAACCGGTCTGCGGCGGGCGCATCAGCCATCCTCGCGGCAGCCTCACGAAACTGTTTGGAACGTGACCGAGGGCGGGGCGTTGTGACGGTGAAGATGGCAGAAAGTGCTGTCAAAACCAAAGATTGAAAGAGATTCTTATGAAAACCCTTATGATGACGACCGCAGCCGCCCTGACCCTGAGCACCGCGGCATTCGCACAGACCACCACGACCGAGCCGATGACCACCGCGCCGATGGCGACCGAGACCATGCCGGCGGAAACGATGCCCGCCGAGACCATGCCCGCCGACACGATGGCGACCGATCCGATGACCACGGATACCATGGCGACCGACGCCACGATGGACCCGGCCATGGCGCATGAGGCCATCGTGCCGATGTCGGACACCAACCCGGGCATCTCGGCCTCGTGGTTCCAGGGCAAGGCGATCTACACGACGAACCAGCCCTCGACCACCGCATGGGATGACAACGCGACCTGGGGCACCGAGCGTCCGGGCGACTGGAACGAGATCGGCACCGTCAGCGACGTCGTGCTGTCCGGCGACGGTCAGGTGATGGGCTATATCGTCGACATCGGCGGCTTTCTGGGTCTGGGCCAGCACAGCGTGATGCTCAGCCCCGACGTCGCCAACCTGGTCGATTTCGACGACAACGTGCTTTGGGGCGACGATACCGTCTTCGCCACCAACTACACCCAGGAAGAGCTGGAAGCGCTGCCGCAAGTCGAGATGGACTATATCCTTGACTGATCCCTTCCGGATCGGACTGCAAGACGGGGTGCCCTTCGGCGCCCCGTTTTCGTTTGGGAAGCCGTCGCCCGGACCCCGATCCGTGCCTCATGTCGGAATTCTGTCAAAAACCCCGATGCTGCCCTTGACGGGGGTGCGACCCATGCGTAAACCCCGCCTCACCCCGGCGGGCGATCGTCCGGGGGATGAGTTGGGCGGTTGTAGCTCAGTTGGTTAGAGTACCGGCCTGTCACGCCGGGGGTCGCGGGTTCGAGCCCCGTCAACCGCGCCACAACTCATCATTCGCCCGAAGGAAATGCGCGGTTGTAGCTCAGTTGGTTAGAGTACCGGCCTGTCACGCCGGGGGTCGCGGGTTCGAGCCCCGTCAACCGCGCCATTTCCCTTCCCTCCCCCCTTCGCAGACCTTGGCATTCCCCTGACGGGGGAAAGCCGCTAAGACGGGCGCGATCTTGCGGTTCGGAGGATGTGATGACGGATATGGTTCAGGCCCGGCAACTGATCGAGGCGCTTGGCACGGCGGCCCGCGCGGCGGCCATCGAGCTGGCGCAGGCGCCGTCCGATGCCAAGGAGACCGCCCTGCTGGCCGCAGCCCAGGCCGTCCTCGACCGCACCCCGACGATCCTGGACGCCAATGCCCGCGATCTGGACTTCGCCCGCCAGAAGGGCCTGTCGGAGGCGATGCTGGACCGGCTGGCGCTGGACCCCGCGCGGCTGCAGGCCATCGCGCGGGGGCTGCGCGAGGTGGCGGGCCAGCCCGATCCCGTCGGGCAGGTGATCGCGGAATGGGACCGCCCCTCGGGCCTTCATATCCAGCGCGTGCGCACGCCCATCGGGGTGATCGGCGTCATCTATGAAAGCCGCCCCAATGTCACCGCCGATGCGGGCGCGTTGGCGCTGAAATCCGGCAATGCGGTGATCCTGCGCGGCGGCTCGGAAAGCCTGCATTCCAGCGCGGCGATCCATGCCTGCATGGTCGAGGGGCTGCGCGCAGCCGGCCTGCCCGAGACGGCCATCCAGATGGTCCCCAACCGCGACCGTGCCGCCGTCACCGCCATGCTGGGCGCGCAGGGGCTGATCGACGTGATCATCCCGCGCGGCGGCAAGGGGCTGGTGGGGCTGGTGCAGTCCGAGGCCCGCGTGCCGGTCTTTGCCCATCTGGAGGGAATCTGTCACGTCTATGCCGACGGCGCCGCCGATCCGGACAAGGCGCGGCGCGTGATCCTGAACGCCAAGACGCGGCGCACGGGCGTCTGCGGGGCGGCGGAATGCCTGCTGATCGACCGCGCCTTCTTCGACCGCCACGGCGACATCCTGATCCGCGATCTTCTGGACGCGGGCGTCGAGGTCCGGGCCGAGGGCGAGCTGGCGCAGATCCCCGGCACCGTTCCCGCCACGCCCGAGGATTTCGGGCACGAGTTCCTGGACATGATCATCGCCGCGCGGCTGGTCGACGGGGTCGACGGGGCCATCGCCCATATCCGCCACCATGGCAGCCAGCACACCGAATCCATCCTGACCGAGGATGACGCCGTGGCCGCGCGCTTCTTCGCGGGCCTCGACAGCGCCATCCTGATGCGCAACGCCTCGACCCAGTTCGCCGATGGCGGCGAGTTCGGCATGGGGGCGGAGATCGGCATTGCCACCGGCAAGATGCATGCCCGCGGCCCGGTCGGGGCCGAGCAGCTGACCAGCTTCAAGTATCTGGTCACCGGCGACGGCACGATCCGGCCCTAGAAGGCGATCTCGCCGCCCGTCTGGTCGAATTCATGGCGCAGGGGGCGGTTCTGGGCTAGGGCGGCCTCGGCCAGCAGGGCGAAATGCACCTCGGACGGGGCGGGGCGACGGGCCATGCCCCCGCCCAGCCAGGCCCAGAGGCACGGATCGATCCGGCTGCGCTCGCAAGAGGCGACCAGCCGCCAGCCGGGCGCGTCGTGCAGCACGATCACCCGCCCGCCCCACGGCATGGCGGTTTCCAGACACATCAGCGCCAGCATCACCATGCGGACCTCGGGCCGGGCGAAATCGCCGCTGCCGTCCAGCGTGATCTGCAGGCGCCCCTGCGCCGTGATGCCGTCCAGCAGCCCCGCCAGCTCCGCCCGCCCGATGCGCTGGTCGTCCGAGGCGAGCCCGAAGGCCATGCGATAGGCCTGGATGCGCGCCCGCGCCGCGATCACCGCGTCCGAGATCAGCCGCAGCTCGGGCGATCGCGACAGGCCGGGGAAATCGGGCGACATCTCCAGCAGCTCGACCCCGTTGCCGATGGCCCCCAGGGGCGAGACGAGGTCGTGGCACAGCCGCGATCCCAGCAGGGCGGCCAGATCGCCCGGGGCGATGCGCGTTGTGTCATGCGCCATGAGGGGCTACCTTGAAGGGGACACAAGGAGGGACTGAGGTGAACGAGATCCTGGAACCCGGCATGATCGTGCGCCATCCCGGTGCGCCCGAATGGGGCGAGGGGCAGGTCCAGTCCCGCATCGGCGACCGCATCACGGTCACGTTTCCCGAGGTGGGCAAGCAGGTGATCGACGGCCGCCGCGTGGCCTTGCAGATCCTGCGATTCAACAGCATGTGAACTCCGCGTAACATTTGTTCCTTGATGCAACCTTGGGTTGCATGATGCAAGAGGTTCCGGGCACGGCATGTTGCAATGCGGCCCCGGCTTTCCTAGACAGTGCGCAATCCTGACCGCTCGAGGCCCCGTGACCCGCGCCGACCCCGCCTTCTTCCAGATCCGCCTGGCGACCGACCCGCAGGACCTGCGGGCCGCGCAGCGTCTGCGCTATCGGGTCTTCGTCGAGGAGTTGGGCGGCACCGGCCCGCTGGTCGATCATGACGCCCGGCTGGAATGCGACGAGTTCGATCCGGTCGTCGATCACCTCTGCCTGATCGACACCCGCCGCGATCCGGCGGCGCTTGACCATGTGGTGGGCGTCTATCGCCTGCTGCGCAGCGACGTGGCGGCGCGCTTCGGGCGCTTCTACTGCGACGGCGAATACGATCTGTCGCCCCTGCGCGACAGCGGGCGGCCGCTGCTGGAGCTGGGGCGGTCCTGCGTCGATGCCGATCACCGGGGCGGGGCGGCGATGTTCCTGATGTGGAACGCGCTGGCCGATTACGTGCTGGACCACGGCATCCAGATCCTGTTCGGGGTGGCCAGCTTTCACGGCACCGACGCCTCGCTGCTGGCGCCGTCTCTGTCCTGGCTGCACCATCACCATCTGGCGCCCGAGACGCTGCGCCCCCGCGCGCGCGACACGGGCTTCCAGACCATGGACCTGATCCCGCCCGAGCGGCTGGACCGGCGCGAGGCGATGGTGGCCATGCCCGCGCTGATCAAGGCCTATCTGCGCCTTGGCGGCCAGGTGGGCCTGGGCGCCTTCACCGACCGGGCCTTCAACACCACCGATGTCTTCCTGCTGATGGACACCGCCGCCATGTCGGCCAAGCACAAGCAGTTCTACGAAAGCCGCTGGCAGCCGACATGAGCCCCCGTCCATGAGCGTCCGCGCATGAGCCCCACCTGGCGCGAGGGCGCGCCGCCGCCGCTGACCGGGCCGCGCGATGTGCGGGACTGGCTGCGGGTGATCCGGCGCGGCCTGCCTGCCGTGCTGGTCCTGCTGCTGGGCGTGCTGCTGATCCTGCCGCTGCGCGGGGTCGAGCGGCTGGTTCACGGCCGCCGCCGCCCGTGGACCGGCCCGCATGTGCAGATCGTCTGCCGCCTCGTGCTGGCCTGCCTGGGGATCGGCTGGCGGCGCGAGGGGGTGCCCCTGCGCGGCCCCGGCGCGGTGGTGGCCAACCATTCCAGCTGGCTGGACATCCTGGTCCTGAACGCAGCGCTGCCGGTCTTCTTCGTCAGCAAGGCCGAGGTCGCCTCGTGGCCCGGCATCAACATCCTGACCCGCGTGACCGACACGCATTTCGTCACCCGCGACCCGAGACTGGCCCGCGTGCAGGCCGCCGAATTTGCCGCCCGCCTGCGCGCCGGCCACCGGCTGCTGTTCTTCCCCGAGGGAACCTCGACCGACGGCCGCCGCGTGCTGCCCTTCAAGCCGACGCTGTTCCAGGGCTTCCTGGACGCCGACCTGCCCCAGGGTCTGGCGATCCAGCCCGTCTCGGCGCTGTACGCGGCGCCCCCGGGCAAGGATGCCCGATTCTACGGTTGGTGGGCGGACATGGCCCTGGGCCCGCATCTGCTGACGGTTCTTGCGGCAAAGCGCCACGGAGGTGTGACCGTCCGGCTTCACCCCCCGATTCCCGTCTCAGGAAAAGACCGCAAGACCCTTTCGGCGGCGTGCTATTTGGCGATACGGTCGGACTTCGGCAGCCCGGCCCAAGAGGCCTGAGCTACACCTTCCAATTGCATGTCAAGATATTGCATATGGCTTGACGACGCTATATCTGGTGTCCAACCCTAAATATACCGCTAAGGAATGTGCGCATGAGTCGCTTTGCTGTCCCTATTGCCGAACAGATCTGGAACATGAAGTACCGGATGAAGGATGCCGAGGGGCAGCCGGTCGATGCCACGGTCGAGGACAGCTGGCGCCGCGTCGCGCGCGATCTGGCCCGCGTGGAAAGCGACCCGGCCAAGTGGGAAGACAAGTTCTACACCGCGCTGGAGGACTTCAAGTACCTGCCCGCCGGTCGCATCCTGGCGGGCGCGGGCACGGGCCGGTCGGTCACGCTGTTCAACTGCTTCGTCATGGGCACCGTGCCCGACAGCATGGCGGGCATCTTCGACATGCTCAAGGAAGCGGCCCTGACCATGCAGCAGGGCGGCGGCATCGGGTACGACTTCTCGACGGTCCGCCCGCGCGGCGCGGCGGTCAAGGGCGTGGCGGCGGATGCCTCGGGCCCCTTGTCCTTCATGGATGTCTGGGACGCGATGTGCCGCACGATCATGTCGGCGGGCTCGCGCCGCGGCGCGATGATGGCCACGATGCGCTGCGACCACCCCGATGTGGAACAGTTCATCGAGGCCAAGCAGGACAGCGCCCGCCTGCGCATGTTCAACCTGTCGGTGCTGATCACCGACGACTTCATGGAAGCCGTGCGCGCCGATGGTCCGTGGGAGCTGAAGTTCGACGGCCGCGTCTACAGCACCGTGCAGGCGCTGGACCTGTGGAACAGGATCATGAAGGCGACCTACGACTTCGCCGAGCCGGGCGTGATCTTCATCGACCGGATCAACAAGGCCAACAACCTGTCCTATGTCGAGACCATCGCCGCCACGAACCCCTGCGGCGAGCAGCCTTTGCCGCCCTATGGCGCCTGCCTGCTGGGCTCGATCAACCTGGCGCGGCTGGTGACGGACCCCTTCACCGATGCGGCGCAGCTGGATCCCGAGGGGCTGAACGATCTGGTCCGCACCGCCGTGCGGATGATGGACAACGTGGTCGATGCGTCGAAATTCCCGCTGGAGGCGCAGGCCGAGGAGGCGCGCAACAAGCGCCGCATCGGTCTGGGCGTCACCGGGCTTGCCGACGCGCTGCTGATGCTGGGCCTGCGCTACGGCGCCGATGACGCGGTCGAGCAGACCCGCGTCTGGATGAAGGCCATCGCGCGGGCCGCGTATCTGGCCTCGGTCGATCTGGCGAAGGAGAAGGGCGCCTTCCCGCTGTTCGACGCCGAGAAATACCTGGCCTCGGGCTTCATGTCCAAGATGGACGAGGACGTGCGCGACGCGATCCGCGAGCATGGCATCCGCAACGCGCTGCTGACCTCGATCGCGCCGACCGGGACGATCAGCCTCTATGCGGGCAACGTGTCCTCGGGGATCGAGCCGGTCTTCGCCTATGCCTATACCCGCAAGGTCCTGCAGAAGGACGGCAGCCGGACCGAGGAAGAGGTCGTCGATTACGCCGTCCAGATGTGGCGCGACCTCAAGGGCGACGCCGAACTGCCCGCCTATTTCGTGAACGCTCAGACCCTGGCGCCGCGCGACCACGTGGCCATGCAGGCGGCGGCGCAGGAATGGGTGGACAGCTCCATCTCCAAGACCATCAACTGCCCCGAGGATATCGGCTTCGAGGAGTTCAAGGACGTCTATCTGGCGGCATGGGATCTGGGCTGCAAGGGCTGCACCACCTATCGCCCGAACGCCGTCACCGGGTCGGTCCTGTCGGTCAGCGAGACGACCGAGAAGGCCCCCGAGGCCGACAAGGGCGCCGACGTGGTCTATCTGACCGAGCCGCTGGACCGTCCGGCGGCGCTGGAAGGCGCGACCTACAAGCTGAAATGGCCGGGCAGCGAGCACGCCATCTACATCACCATCAACGACATCGTGCAGGGCAACCACCGCCGCCCGTTCGAAATCTTCATCAACTCGAAGAACATGGAGCATTACGCCTGGACCGTCGCGCTGACGCGCATGGTCTCGGCCGTGTTCCGCCGCGGGGGCGACGTGTCCTTCGTGGTCGAGGAGCTGAAGGCCGTCTTCGATCCGCGCGGCGGCGCCTGGATGGCGGGACGCTACGTCCCCTCGATCCTTGCGGCGATCGGCGGCGTCATCGAGCGCCATCTGGTCGAGACGGGCTTCATGGCGGGCGAGGGGCTGGGCCTCAAGTCCGACCCCAAGGCCGAGGTCGTGGCGGTGGGCGAGGCCCCGCGCGGCCCCGCCTGCTCGGCCTGCGGGCAATACGGGATGCGCATGGTCGAGGGCTGCATGACCTGCCCCAGCTGCGGCCATTCCAAATGCGGCTGATCCGCTGATCAGACGAAGGACGCACGGGAAGGGGCGGGATCGCGGGATCCCGCCCTTTCTGCATGGAATGCGGCGCAATGCCTCATTCCGGACAGGCCGCGCGATCTTCCACCCTAGACGCGAAACCAATCTTCGGGTTTCGTGGTTAAGGCGTATCGTCGGTCTCAGTCCGACAGGTGGGAGGTCTTGGACATGCAGCCTCCGAGGACGGATCCCGGGCAGGGCAGGGACTGGCTGTCGGTGCTGATCGACACCCGGTCGTCGCTGATCGCCGGCATGACGCCCGAGGCCATGGCTGCCATGCTGGACCAGGCCCAGATCCTGTATCTGCGCCGCCCCCGGCAGGTGCTGCGCCAGGGCGAGGTCGCGCGGAAGGGCTATCTGATCCTGAAGGGGCGCATCGAGGTCAGCTATATCGACGTCGACGGCAACCGCGTGCTGGCCCATCTGGCCGGGCCCGGCGAGGCCTTGGGCGAGGTCGAGCAATTCTCGGGGCGGACCTGCGCGGCCACCTGCACGACCCTGCCGGACACGACGGTGATGGTCTTCGACGCGGCCCTGATCCTGCGCCACCTGCCGGCGGCCCTGCTGCTGCGCAATCTGGCCGGGATCTTTCACGACCGCCTGATCCGCGACACGCGTCAGCGATCGGTCGCCATGTTCTATGCCGCCGAGGACCGGGTGCGCATCCATCTGCTGGCCATGACCTCGCCCGAGACGCCCGTCGTCCAGCTGAGCCAGACCGAGCTTGCGGGCTTTGCGGGCTGCTCGCGCCAGACGGTGAACAAGACGCTGTCGGCCCTGCGCGCCGAGGGCATCGTCCAGATGGGACGGGGCACCGTCCGGGTGCTGGACCGCGCCCGGCTGGAGGGGATCCGCCCCCGCCCGCCCGAGGGCCTGCCGGGCGAGGATCCGCGCCATGTGCCGCCCGACGCGGACCGGGCCCCGCCCCCCGATCCGGGCCGGCCCGACGGGGCCGGAGAGGGCATGCCGAAAGCGTGACCGCCGGTCCCGGCCCGGGGGGCTGAGATATGCCCGCGTTTCGGCTTATCTGATGCCAGCATTTCAGCGACCGGAGACCGCATGGCCAATCCCGCCCGACCCCAGCCCCCCTTGGCCGACGATCCTTCCGCCGCGGCATCCCCGGACCTGCGGTCCGGCCGATCCGGCGACCGCTATGCCCGAGAGCTGGAGCGGCACTTGGACTGGCTGGACAGCTTCACCTCGACCGCGCTCGGGGTGCTGTCGGCGGCCTCGGGGATCTACACCTATCTGGGCGTGCGCACGCTGCTGGACGATCCGGGGCTGTGGACGACCTTCGCGGCGCTGGCCTATGCGATCGCCGTGTCGGTGGGCATCTTCGTCTTCTGGTCCTATCTGCTGCGGCTGCTGCCCGCGGTGCGCAGCGCGGCCTCGCGCATCGGGCTGATGCTGACCATGGCGCTCGGCTCGGTGGCGATCGTGGCCATGTCGTCCTGGCTGAACGCGGCGGCCCTGGCCGGAGGGGCGGCGGTCGAGACACATATGGCGACCACCGTCCAGCACTACCAGACCTCGCTTGAGCGCGCGCATGCCAATGCGGTGGCGGGGCAGTCGCTGTCGCGCGACGTGGCCCGCGTGCGGCAAAGCTTCCAGGACCTGTCCGAGCAGGAGGCGGGCGGCACCCTGTCGGGCTTTTCCGGGCGCGGGGCGGTCTTCCGCGTCCTGACCCAGAAGAGCGCCGAGCTGCAGGCGCTGGAGGATCAGCTGGTCTCGACCCTGGCGCCGGTGGAGCAGACCTTCGCGCAGGGCAACACGATCCTGTCGCGGATGCGCGGCACCTCGGTCATGCCCGGGCCTCTGGAGGACCGCACGGTCAGCTTCTCCGAGGATGCGGTGGAACTGGCGGGCCTGATCACCCAGCTGCGCCAGCTGAACCCTGCGCCCCTGGTCGGGCGGGCCGCGCAGGATCTGGCCGATGCGGTGGTGCTGCCCGAGCTGGACGGCGCGACGGCCGCGACGCGGGCGGGGCAGTCCAGCACCATCGAGGCGGTGCTGACCCTGGTGGCGCAGCGCGCCCAGACCCTGACCACCGCCAGCGCCGAGGTGATGGCCCTGCCGCCTCCCGACGACGCGCTCTACACTCCGATGTCGGCGGCGGACGCGGTCATCGCCTATGCGGGCAATTTCGTGCCCGCTTGGGCAGGGGCGATCTCGATCGACCTGCTGCCGGCGGTGCTGGTCTTCATTATCATGGTCGTGCAGGCCGCGATCCGGTCGGGCCGGGGCGAGGGGCACGGCGACGACCGCATGACGGTGGGCGAGCTGCGCGCGGCGCTGGCCGCCTCCGAGATGCTGCGCCAGCACGAGGCGGTCTTTGCCCCGGCGCCCGGTCCGGTCGTGCCGGGTGGACCGCCCGCCCCGGGCGGGGACAGCGGGCGCGGGGTCTGAGGATGGGGCTGTTCTCCACGCCCGGCAAGGCGATCCGGGCGGTGCTGATCTCTCAGGTGGCGATGGCGCTGGCGATCGTCGGGCTGGACGTGATGGGCGCCCCGGGGCGCGAGGCGCCGGGCCTCTACGCGCCGCCCGCCGAGGGGCCGAACGTGCGCCCCTATCGCCCCGACCTGCGCGCCCCCGACCCCTCGCGCCCCGGCGCCCCCGCAATGCGCCCCATGCCCGAGGCGCTGGAATTCGACGAGACCGAGGGCGCCATCCGCATGAGCGGCCAGATCGCCCCCGGCGACGCCGACCGCTTCGCCGAATGGCTGGAGCGCACGCGCCCGGAAAGCCGCCGCGTGGCGCTGGACAGTTCCGGGGGCTCGGTGTCCGATTCGCTGGCGCTCGGGCGCACGATCCGGGCGGCGGGCTATGCCACGGTGGTCGAGGACGGGGCGGTCTGCCTGTCGGCCTGCCCCTATGTCCTGGCCGGCGGCGTGGACCGGCAGGTGGCCGGGCAGGGCGTGGTGGGCGTGCACCAGCACTATTTCGGCCAGAGCACGATCCTGCCCGCCTTCATGGCGGTCAGCGACCTGCAGCGCGCCCAGGCCGGGGTGATGGACTATCTGGTGCAGATGGGCGTGGACCTGCGCCTGATGACCTATGCCCTGCGCACCCCGCCGGCCGAGATCAACGTGTTGGATGCGGAACTGATGGCGGAACTGGGGCTGACGACGGGCGAGGGGTGAGCGAGGCGCGCGTGGCCGGCGCAGGAGGGGGCGCTGCCCCCGTCGCGCGGGCGCGACTCCCCCGGGATATTTGGGCCAAGATGAAAGGGTGAGGGGGAGTTCTGGGATGTTCGGTCGACAGGCAGCTGCGCGGCATGGCGGGCCGGGGCTGCGAAGGATCGGATGATGGTGCGGGTGGAGGGACTTGAACCCCCACGCCTTGCGGCGCCAGAACCTAAATCTGGTGCGTCTGCCAATTTCGCCACACCCGCATCGGCGCGCTTTCTAGCAAAGCCGCCGCGCCGGGGCGAGGGGAAAATCGCGACCCCCCGTCACCCCGGCCAATCGGCAAGCACGGCGGGCAGCTGCGCGATCAGGTCGTCGGCGATCAGGCCCGGGCCGTGCCTGCGGGCGGCGGCGGCGTGGAGGCGGACGCCGAGGCAGGCTGCCTCGAAGGGTGGCAGGCCCCGGGCCATCAGGCCGGTGACCAGCCCGGCCAGCACGTCGCCCGATCCCGCCGTCGCCAGCCACGGCACCGTCCCGTCGGTATGCAGGGCCACCTCTCCCCCGGGGTCGGCGATCACCGTGTCGGGGCCCTTCAGCACCACCACCGCGCCGATCCGTCCGGCCGCCTGGCGCGCGGCCTCGGCGCGCGAGAGGCAGGGGCCGTCGCGGCCGTCCTGCTGCAGGGCGCGGGCGAGGTCGGGGAAGAGGCGCGCGAACTCTCCGGCATGCGGGGTCAAGACGCAGGCCGGGGGCAGGCGGGGGGCGGCAAGGCGGAACAGGACCGTCAGCGCGTCCGCGTCCAGCACCAGGGGCCGGCCCGCCGCAAGGGCCGCCGGCAGCAGGGTCGCCGCGCGGTCGAGGCCGCAGCCCGGGCCGAGGCAAAGGGCAAGCGGGCGGGGATCCTGAAGCGCCGCCGTCAGGGCCGGGCCGTCCTCGATCGCGCGGCGCATCAGGGCGTCGGGCGGAAGCGCATGCTCGGCCAGGGCCTCGGCGGGCGGGCCGAGGGTCACCAGCCCCGCGCCCACGCGCAGCGCCGCGCGGGCAGCCAGCCGGGCGGCGCCGCCCCGCGAGGGGCCGCCCGCCACGATCAGCGCCGCGCCATGGCTGAACTTGTGCCCCTGCGCGAGGGAGGTCTTGCGCAGCCAATCGCCCTCGGACGGGTCGGGGTGGGCGAAGCAGGGGCCGATGGCGACGGTCCGGGACCGGGCCTCGGCCCGAAACTCCCCCAGCCCGATATCGGCCACGACCAGCCGTCCGCAGACCTGGGGGCCGTGATCCAGCAGGTGGCCGGGCTTGGGGCTGTCGAAGGTGACGGTCAGCACCGCCCGGGGTGCGATGGCGGACAGGGCGCCCCGCCCCTGGCCCAGCAGCACGCCGCTGTCCAGGCACAGGCCGCTCGGCCCGTCCACGGCGACCAGGGGCGGGGCCGCCTCGGCCAGGCGCGCCAGCAGGGCGGCGATGGCGCCCCCGGGCGGGCGCGACAGCCCGGTGCCGAAGATCGCGTCGATGCAGAGATCGGGCAGGGGGGCCGCGTCGAAGGCCTCGGCCGTCAGGGGCAGCACCTCGCCCCGCCACTGCGCGCGGGCGGCGGCGGCATCCGCGCCCGGCACATGATCCGCGGCCAGCATGCGGACCCTCCAGCCGACCCCCGCCAGCAGCCGCGCGATGACGAAGCCGTCGCCCCCGTTGGCCCCCGGACCGCAGAGCACCGCGACCCGGCCGGGCCGGGGCCAGCGCAGGCGGATCTGGCCGACCACCGCGGCGCCCGCGCGGGTCATCAGCTGCAGCCCGGACACCGCGCCGCTGCTCATTGCGGCGGATTCGATGGCGCGCATTTGGGCGGCTGTCACGATTTCCGTGCTCTGCAGCCTCGTCATTGTTCAATCCTTGTGCTACTTGTTCAAATTATAGGCAGTTTGGCGCGGCAATCCGTTTGGGGTCTTCCAAGATCGCGGCTCTGCATTTACGCCATGCATCAAACGCGCCAATCAGACTTCAGGCAAGCCGCGAGGAAGGGTCAATTGCGATGAAGAAGATCGAGGCGATCATCAAGCCGTTCAAGCTGGACGATGTGAAGGAGGCGCTGCAAGAGGTCGGCGTGCAGGGTCTTTCCGTCACCGAGGTCAAGGGCTTCGGTCGTCAGAAGGGACATACCGAGCTGTATCGCGGCGCGGAATATGTGGTCGACTTCCTGCCCAAGGTGAAGATCGAGATGGTGCTGCCCGACGATCAGGTCGAGGCCGCCGTCGAGGCGATCGTCAGCGCCGCCCGGACCGAGAAGATCGGCGACGGCAAGATCTTCGTGTCGCCCGTCGAGCAGGCGATCCGCATCCGCACGGGCGAGACCGGCGACGACGCGGTCTGATCGCACCCGGCATACGAACTCTCCGCACCCGGCCGGCCACGGCCGCCGGGTCGCAACTGTGAAGAAAGGGAAGAGATGGAAATCAAGGACGTCTTGGAATTGCTCAAGGAAGAGGATGTCGCCTATGTCGACGTCCGCTTCACCGATCCCAAGGGCAAGCTGCAGCACGTGACGCTGGACGTGGACCTGATCGACGAGGATTTCTTCGAGGAAGGCTTTATGTTCGACGGCAGCTCGATCGCGGGCTGGAAGTCGATCGACCAGTCGGACATGAAGCTGATCCCGGATCCCTCGTCGGTCTATATCGACCCGTTCTATGCCGAGAAGACGCTGTGCGTGCATTGCAACGTGGTCGAGCCGGACACGAACGAGCCCTATAGCCGCGACCCGCGCGGCACCGCCGCCAAGGCCGAGGCCTATCTGAAGGCGTCGGGCATCGGCGACACCGCCTATTTCGGCCCCGAGGCCGAGTTCTTCATCTTCGACGACGTGCGCTATTCGGTGACGCCGCAGAAGGTGTCGTTCCAGATCGACGCGGCCGATGCCGCCTGGAACACCGACACCGAATACGAGATGGGCAATACCGGCCACCGCGCGGCCCACAAGGGCGGCTACTTCCCGGTGAACCCGGTCGACGCCTCGCAGGACATCCGGGGCGAGATGCTGTCCACGATGAAGCGCATGGGCATGAAGGTGGACAAGCACCACCACGAGGTTGCCAGCGCGCAGCACGAGCTGGGGCTGATCTTCGGCGGTCTGGTCGAGCAGGCCGACAACATCCAGAAGTACAAGTACGTCATCCACAACGTCGCCCACGCCTATGGCAAGTCGGTGACCTTCATGCCCAAGCCCATGAAGGGCGACAACGGGTCGGGGATGCATGTCAACATGTCGATCTGGAAGGACGGCAAGCCGGTCTTCGCGGGCGACAAGTATGCCGACCTGAGCCAAGAGGCGCTGTACTTCATCGGCGGCATCCTGCGCCACGCCAAGGCGCTGAACGCGCTGACCAACCCGGCGACCAACAGCTACAAGCGCCTGATCCCCGGCTTCGAGGCCCCCGTGCTGCGCGCCTATTCGGCCCGCAACCGCTCGGGCTGCGTCCGCATCCCGTGGACGGAATCGCCCAAGGCCAAGCGCGTCGAGGCCCGCTTCCCGGACCCCGCGGCCAACCCCTACCTGGCCTTCGCGGCCCTGCTGATGGCCGGCCTGGACGGGATCAAGAACAAGATCGATCCGGGCCCGGCGTCCGACAAGGATCTCTACGACCTGCCCCCCGAGGAGCTGGCCGAGATCCCGACCGTCTGCGGGTCCCTGCGCGAGGCGCTGGAAGAGCTGGAGAAGGACATGGACTTCCTGCTGGCGGGCGACGTCTTCACCCGCGACCAGCTGGAAGGCTACATCGCCCTGAAATGGGAAGAGGTCTATGCCTACGAGCATACCCCCCATCCCATCGAATACGCGATGTATTACAGCTGCTGATCGGCCTTTCGGCGATCGGACAAGGGGGGCGGCCGCAGGGCCGCCCTTCTTGCGTTCCGGGACCATGAAAAAAGGCCGGGCATCTGCCCGGCCTTTCTCGGTGTCGGGGGCTAAGGTTACTCGGCCGCGACCTGTTCGGCGGTCGGATAGTCGACATAGCCCTCGGCGCCGCCCGCGTAGAAGGTCGAGGGGTCCTGATCGTTCAGCGGCAGGCCCTTGCGGAACCGCTCGGGCAGGTCGGGGGTGGCGATGAAGTCGCGCCCGAAGGCCACCGCATCGGCCTTGTCGCCGGCCAGCAGGTCGGTCGCGCTGTCGAAGGTCAGGCCCTCGTTGGCGATGACCGGGCCGCCGAAGGCGTCGCGGATCTCGCCCATCAGGCTGTCGGGGCCCAGATGCTCGCGCAGGCACAGGAAGGCCACGCCGCGGTCGCGCATCTGGCGCGCGACATGGGTGAAGAGGGCACGGGCGTCGCTGTCGCCGATGTCATGGCTGTCGCCGCGCGGGGCCAGATGGACGCCGACGCGGTCCGCGCCCCAGACCCCGATGACCGCATCCGCGATCTCGTTGAGGAACCGCACGCGGTTCTCGATGCTGCCGCCGTACTGGTCGGTGCGGGTGTTGCTGCGGTCCTGCAGGAACTGGTCGATCAGATAGCCGTTCGCGGCATGGATCTCGACCCCGTCGAAACCGGCGCGGCGGGCATTTTCGGCGCCCTTGCGGAAGGCCTCGACGACGCCGGGGATCTCCTCGGTGGTCAGGGCGCGCGGGGTGACGTAGTCGCGGATCGGGCGCAGCAGGCTGACATGGCCCGCCGGCTGGATGGACGAGGGCGCCACGGGCAGCTGACCGCCCAGCAGTTGCGGATCCGAGATGCGGCCGACATGCCACAGTTGCAGGAAGATCAGACCGCCGCGCTCGTGCACCGCCTGCGTCACCTTGGACCATCCGGCGACCTGCTCGTCGTTCCAGATGCCGGGCGTCGCCTCGTAGCCCACGCCCATCGGCGTGACGCTGGTCGCCTCGGACAGGATCATGCCCGCGCCCGAGCGCTGGCGGTAATAGTCGACCATCAGGTCGTTGGGAATGCGGGCCGCGCCGGACCGGCTGCGGGTCAGGGGTGCCATGACGATGCGGTTGCGCAGGGTCACGGCGCCCAGGGTCACGGGGTCGAACATCGAGGACATGCTGCCCTCCTTTCAATGAGGTTGTCGTCGGGCCCGTCGGGGCCTCTGGGGCTGACCTGTGTGCCCTGCGCCCGGTTTTCAACCCCGCCGCCCCCGCACCGTCACATCGGCGTCAGCGCACCAAAAACCTTCCAGATGTGGCGGGGTCGTGCTTCCCAACGACGACATCTGCCCTTATTCCAAAAGCATGGACATCCTGCTGCTGACCACCTTCACCGCCATCCTGTTCCTGCTGATCGCCGCCGCCGAGCCGCTGGCGGCGCGGCTGTCGATCCCCTTCAGCGTGATGCTGGCGGCGGTGGGCATCCTGATCGGCGGCGGGGCGATCTTCCTGCTGCGGACCGAGCTGACGGACACGCTGAACCCCATCGCGGAAAGCATCCTGTCGCTGCCGATCCGGTCCAGCGTCTTCATGTACGTCTTCCTGCCCACGCTGATCTTCCAGGCCACGCTGGAGATGAACATCCGCCGCATGCTAGATGACTGGGTGCCGATCCTGACGCTGGCCGTGGTGGCCGTGGTCGCGGCGACACTGACCATCGGCTATGCGCTGTCCTGGATCGGCGGGCTGCCCTTGATGGTGGGCCTGCTGATCGGGGCGATCGTGTCCACGACCGATCCGTCGGCCGTGGTCAGCATCTTCCGCAGCCTCTCGGCGCCGAAGCGGCTGGCCCGCATCGTCGAGGGCGAGAGCCTGCTGAACGACGCCGCCGCCATCGCGCTGTTTGGCTTGTTCATGAGCTACGTGATGCTGGGCGTGCCGAACCCCAGCCTGGCCGAGGCCCTGGGCCAGTTCCCCGCGCTGATCCTGGGCGGCGTGGTCGCGGGCTGGCTGGTGGCGCGCATCGCGCTGGTGCTGATGGGCATGTTCGCGCGCTTCGAGACGGCGCAGATCTCGGTCTCGGTCGCGGTGCCCTATCTGGCTTATATCGGGGCGGAACAGATCCTGGGCGCGTCCGGCGTGATCGCCGTGGTCGCGGCGGGGCTGGTCTTGAACTTCATGGGGCCGGGGCGGCTGGCGCCCGCCTTCTGGGTGAACCTGCGCGAGGTCTGGGGCCTGCTGGCGCATTGGGCCGGGGCGCTGATCTTCATCCTGGCCGCGCTGCTGATCCCGCGCCTTCTGGGCGAGGTGCGGCTGAACGACCTGTTCCTGATCGGGGTCGTCGTGATCGCGGCCTTCGTCGCCCGGGCGCTGATCCTGTTCGTGCTGCTGCCGGTGCTGACGGGCCTGCGCCTGTCGCCCAAGATCAAGCGCCCCTACCGCATCGCCATCATGTGGGGGGGCCTGCGCGGCGCCGTCACGCTGGCGCTGGCGCTGGCGGTGACCGAAAGCCTGCGGGTGCCCGTGGAAACCAAGCGCGTCGTCGGCATCCTCGCCACCGGCTTCACGCTGTTCACGCTGATCGTGCAGGGGACCACGCTGCGCAGCGTCATCGGCCTTCTGGGGCTGGACAAGCTGTCGCCTCTGGACCGGGCGTTGTCCAACCAGGTTGTGGCCGTCGCCCTGCAGACCGTGCGCGAGGGCGTGGCCTCGGCGACCGAGAACTACGACCTGACGCGCGAGACGGTCCGGTCCGAGGCCAAGCGTTTCGGCGCCCGTCTGGACGAGGCCGTCGAACGCGCCGAGGCCGAGGACAATGCCGAGATCCTCGACCGCGACCGCATCACGCTTGGCCTGATCGCGCTGGCGGGCCACGAGCGCGAGGTGATCCTGCAGCGCTTCCGCGAACGCGCCATCTCGGCCCGGCTGTCGGAACAGGCGCTGTTCGACGCCGACCGGCTGATCGAGGGCGCGCGCTCGGGCGGGCGGACCGGATACCAGCGCGCGGCGCGGTCCAGCCTGCGCTATGGCCCGGCCTTCCGCTTCGCGGCCTTCCTGCGCAACCGGCTTGGCCTGTCGGGGACCCTGGGGCGCATGACCGCCGACCGGTTCGAGATGCTGCTGGCCAAGCGCTTCATCCTGCGCGACCTGCACGGCTTCATCGACCGCCGCATCCGCCGCATCCACGGCCGCCGGGTGGCCGAGCTGCTGCACGAGCTGCTCAACCGCCGGATCGAGGCGGTGGAGACCGCGCTGGAGGGCCTGCGCCTTCAATATCCCGGCTATGCCGAGGAGCTGGAACGCCGCTTCATCCGCCGCACCGCCCTGCGGCTGGAGGAACGCGAATACACCGCCATGCGCGAGGACGGGCTGATCGGTTCCGAGGTCTATACCGAGCTGATGGAGGACGTGACGCGGAGGCGCCAGCAGACCGAGGGCCGCCCCCGGCTGGATCTGGCGCTGCGCAAGAACGAGCTGGTGCGCCAGTTCAAGCTGTTCGCCGATCTGGACGATGCCGAACTGAAGCGCCTCAGCCGCGAGGTCCGCACCCGCTATGTCAATGCCGACCACGTGATCACCCGCAAGGATACGCCCGCGCGGTCGGTCTTCTTCGTGGCCTCGGGCGCGGTGGAGCAGGAGGTCGCGGGCCAGACGACCCGCCTCGGGCGCGGCGAGATGTTCGGGCAGATGGGCGTGCTGACCACCCGCCTGCGCCGGACCGAGGTGCGCGCGATCACGCCGACCAGCCTTCTGGTGCTGGACGAGCCCGGCTTCCGGCGGCTGCTGAAGCGCTCGGCCGCGCTGCGGCAGGCGGTGCGCGACAGCGTGATGGGCAAGGCGCTGGCCGTGGATGTGATGACCATGCCGGAATTGCAGGTCGATGCGCCCGCACCCGCCGCGCCGGTGCCGGAGCCCGCCAGGGCCGAGGCGCCCGTGCCGGGGCCGACAGACAGCGCCACCCCATCCGCCGCGCGCAGCGACGCGTCCGCCGCCCGGACCCCGGACCGGCACAGCACCAACCAACAGACCACAGGGGCCTCGACATGACCGCAGACAGCCGCACCGCCACCCGCATCGCCCGCCGCATCGCCACCGAGATCGGCGCCGCCCCCGCGCAGGTCGACGCCGCCGCGGCCCTTCTGGACGGGGGCGCGACCGTCCCCTTCGTCGCCCGCTATCGCAAGGAGGCGACGGGGGGTCTGGACGACACCCAGCTGCGCACCCTGTCCGAACGGCTGGCCTATCTGCGCGAGATGGAGGCGCGGCGCGCGGCGATCCTGGCCTCGGTCCGCGATCAGGACAAGCTGACCGACGATCTGGCCCGCCGGATCGATCAGGCCGACACCAAGGCCGCGCTGGAGGACATCTACCTGCCCTTCAAGCCCAAGCGCCGCACCAAGGCGATGATCGCGCGCGAGAACGGGCTGGAGCCGCTGCTGCGCGCCATCCAGGCCAATCCCTCGCGCGATCCCGTGGCGCTGGCCCCCGCCTATGCGACCCGTCCGGTCGAGACGCCCAAGGCCGCGCTGGAGGGCGCCCGCGACATCCTGGTCGAGGAACTGGCCGAGACCGCCGAGGTGCTGGGCGGGCTGCGCGACATGATGCGGCGCGAGGCGGTGATCGCCGCCCGCGTGGTGGTGGGCAAGGAAGAGGCGGGCGCCAAGTTCAGCGACTACTTCGCCCATTCGGAAAGCTGGGCCTCGATCCCCGGCCACCGGGCGCTGGCCATCCTGCGCGCTGCCAACGAAGGCGTCGTGACCATCGACATCTCGCCCGAGCCCGAGACCGGCACCGCGCGGGCCGAGGGGATCGTCGCCCGAGCGCTCGGCCCCCTGGGGCAGGGGCCCGGGGCCGACTGGCTGCGCGGCGTGGCGGGCTGGGCGTGGCGGGTGCGGCTGTCCAACACGATCTATGTCGATCTGCTGTCCGAACTGCGCACCCGCGCCCACGCCGAGGCGATCGGCGTCTTCGCCCGCAACCTGCGCGACCTGCTGCTGGCCGCCCCGGCCGGCGCGCGGGTCACGCTCGGGCTGGATCCGGGCATCCGCACGGGCTGCAAGATCGCCGTGGTGGACGGCACCGGCAAGCTGCTGGACACCGCCACCATCTACCCCTTCCAGCCCAAGAACGACCTGCGCGGGGCCGAGGCCACGCTGCTGGCCCTGATCGCGAAGCATCGCGTCGATCTGATCGCCATCGGCAACGGCACCGCCAGCCGGGAATCGGAACGACTGGTCGCGGGGCTGATCGGGCGCCTGCCCAAGGGCGCCAAGCCCCCCACCCGGGTGATCGTGTCCGAGGCCGGGGCCTCGGTCTATTCCGCCTCGGAACTGGCGGCGAAGGAGTTTCCGGGGCTGGACGTGTCCCTGCGCGGCGCCGTGTCGATCGCGCGGCGGCTGCAGGATCCGCTGGCCGAACTGGTCAAGGTGCCGCCGCAATCCATCGGCGTGGGCCAGTACCAGCATGACGTGGACCAGCAGCAGCTGGCGAAATCCCTCGAGGCGGTGGTCGAGGATGCGGTGAACGCCGTGGGCGTCGATCTGAACACCGCCTCGGCGCCGCTTCTGGCCCATGTGGCGGGGCTGGGGCCGTCGCTGGCGCAGGCCGTCGTGGCGCATCGCGATGCCGAGGGCGCGTTCGCCTCGCGCGCGGCGCTGAAGAAGGTCGCGGGGCTGGGGCCCAAGGCGTTCCAGCAATGCGCGGGCTTCCTGCGCGTGCAGGGGAAGGAGCCGCTGGACGCCTCGGCCGTCCACCCCGAGGCCTATGGCATCGCGCGCAGGATCGTGGCGGCCTGCGGGCGCGACCTGCGCACGCTGATGGGCGACGGGGCCACGCTGAAGGCGCTGGACGCCCGCGATTTCGTGACCGAGGAGTTCGGCCTGCCCACCGTGCGCGACATCCTGTCGGAGCTGGAAAAGCCCGGCCGCGACCCGCGCCCCGGCTTCGTGACCGCCAACTTTGCCGAGGGGGTCGAGGACATCAAGGACCTGCGCCCCGGCATGTCGCTGGAGGGCACGGTGACCAATGTCGCGGCCTTCGGCGCCTTCGTCGATATCGGCGTGCATCAGGACGGGCTTGTCCATGTCAGCCAGCTGGCCGACCGCTTCGTGAAGGACCCCCACGAGGTCGTCAAGGCGGGCGACGTGGTCCGCGTCCGCGTGACCGAGGTCGATGTGCCCCGCAAGCGCATCGGCCTGACCATGCGCAAGGACAATGCCGAAAGCGCCCGCGACGCAGGCCCCCGCAAGGAAGCGCCCAAGGGCACGCCCCGCGCCGCCCAGGCCGCACCCAAGGGGGCGTCGGGGCAGGGCGCCTTCGGCTCGGCCCTGGCAGGTGCGCTGAGGAAGCGGTGATGATCCCCGGCCCCGAGGATCTGTCCGGCCCCTGGATCGCGGACGACGCCCACCGCGCCTTCCTGGTCAGTGATGCGCATCGCGCGCTGGACCTGTTCGATGCCAGCCTGCGCCCCGGCGGCGGGCTGCAGGTGCTGGACCTGGCGGGCGCGCCGCTGCCCGGTAGCCTGCAAGAGCTGCACACGACCACGCGGCTGGTCCATTCCTATGCGCTGGCGCAGATCGCCGGGCGCCCCGACCGCGCGGGCCTGATCGACCGGGGCATGGACGATCTGTGGACGCGGCACCGCGACCAACAGCACGGCGGCTACCTGTGGTCGCTGGACGAGGCCGGGGTCGTGGACGGCACCAAGCTGGCCTATGGACATGTCTTCGTGCTGCTGGCCGCGTCCAGCGCGACACTGGCCGGGCATCCCGATGCCGACCGCCTGCTGACCGACATCCGCGAGATCCTGGACCGGCATTACTGGGACGAGGCGGCGGGCCTGTTCCGCGACGAGTTCACCCGCGACTGGCAGGTCTTTTCGACCTATCGCGGCATGAACGCCAATATGCACGGGGTCGAGGCGCTGCTGGCCGCGCACGAGGCCACGGGCGAGGCCCTGTTCCTGACCCGCGCGGGACGCATCCTGGACTTCTTCATCGCGGGGCAGGCGGCCCGGAACGGCTGGCGCATCCCCGAACATTACGACGAGCGCTGGCAGCCCGATCCGGACTATGCCGGCAACCCGATGTTCCGCCCCGCCGGCACCACGCCGGGCCACAGCTTCGAGATGGCGCGCCTGCTGCTGCAATGGTGGGATCTGGCAGGCAGGCCGGGCTCTGACGCGCCTGCACAGGCCCGCGCGCTGGTCCGCACCGCGATGGACGATGCCTGGGACGCGCAGCACGGCGGGCTGGCCTATACGCTGCGGGACGGCGCGGTGGACAATCCCGCGCGCTACTGGTGGCCCGTGACCGAGGCGATCGGCGCGCTGGCCGCGCTGATCAAGCTGGACCCGCAGCCCGGCGACGAGGACGCCTATCGTCGCCTGTGGCGATTCGCCGCCCTGCACCTGATCGACCCGAAGGTTGGCGGATGGTTCCCCGAACTGGGGCCCGACAGCCGCCCCTCGAGGGTGCAGTTCGCGGGCAAGCCCGACATCTATCACGCGCTGCAGGCTGATCTTTTCCCGCTGCTGCCCGGCCTGTCCCGAGCCGGTCGGGATCTGGCCCGCCTGCAACCCTTGCGCCGCGACTGTGTCGCACGGTAACTCTTGGTTCAGGCGTCCCGGACCTTGACAGAACGGCCGCTTTGGCCGCATCCGGACGGTCTGTGCCGCTGCGTCATCTTGTTGCCTCTCGTTCATTCTGGTCCAAGGTTCGAACCCTCCATGCTGTCCCAAGATCCCAATCTGCCCGTTCTGGACCTGCTGGACGGGGCCGAGGCGGGGTTTGCCCTGTCGATCCTCGATGCCTCGCCCGACTGCATCAAGCTGCTGGATCTGGACGGGCGGCTGCGCTTCATGAACGGCAACGGCCTCTGCGCGATGGAGATCGACGATTTCCGCATGGTCGACCGGCAGGCCTGGCCCAGCCTCTGGCCTGACGACGCGAACGGCCGGCTGAATGCGGCGATGGCGGCGGCCCGGCAGGGCGAGGTGACCCGGTTCGAGGCCTTCTGCCCCACCGCCAAGGGTGCCCCCCGCTGGTGGCATGTCACCGTCTCGCCGGTGCGCGGCGGCACCGGAGAGGTGCGCCGCATCCTGGCCTCGTCGCGCGACATCACCGAGACGGTCGAGGCCCGCCAGCGGCTGGAGCATCAGGCCGAGCGCCTTGCCTCCGAGGTCGCGAAGAAGGACGACGCCATCGCCCGCCAGGCCGTCCTGATGGGCGAGATCGACCACCGCGTGAAGAACAGCTTCGCGGCCGTGATCGCGCTGCTGCGCATGCAGGCGCGCGTCCATGCCGGGCAGGCGGCGGGCGGTCTGCTGGGCGATGCGGCCAGCCGCATCTCGACGCTGGCGCGCGTGCACGAACAGCTGCATCTTGACCCCGGACGGCGCGACGTGTCGCTGTCGGACTACCTGACGCTGCTGGCCACCGACCTGACGCAGGCGCTGGACGCCCGGCTGGAGATCAGAGATGCGCTGCCCTCCGAGGTGCGCATCCCGCCCTCGCAGGCCGCCGCCATCGGCCAGGTGCTGGCCGAGCTGATCGGCAACGCGGTCAAGCATGCAGGCGGCACCGGGCAGCCGGGGCTGGTCCTGTCGCTGTCGCAGCGCGACGACATGCTGGTGATGACCCTGACCGACAACGGCCCCGGCCTGCCCGACGATTTCGACCCGCAGGCGCGTGCGGGGCTGGGGATGCAGATCTGCCTGATCTATGCCCAGCAGATGGACGGCCACCTGCGCCACGGACGCTCGGACACGGGCGGCGCGGCCTTCACGGTCGAGATGCGGCTGGATCCGCCTGCGTCATCCTGACATCCGGGGAACTTCCCGGCCCTCCGGCGATTGACATTGCGACCGATCGCAGGCATCGCCCGCGATCCGAACACCCCCGTTTTGTTTAATTGACCGACAGGAGCCCGCCGATGCGGATGAAGATCGACGTGACGCTGGACTATGGTCTGGACAGCCCCGGACCTGCCCTGCTGCTGGTCGAAGCCGCAGGCGTGCAGGGCCAGATCCTGAACCGTGCCTCGATCGACCTGGGCCAGCCGCTGAAATCGGCGCGCGTCCCGGGCGAGGAGGGGATCGGCGAGCGCCTGATCCTGCGGCTGGAGGACAGCCTGACCTGCCGCTATTCGGCCGAGGTCGAAGTGACCCGCCCGCAGCCCGACCTTCAGCGCCTGTCGGCCGTCGAGGTCGAGGACATGCCCGGCGACGCGCTGCGCTACATGCTGCCCTCGCGCTACTGCCCGGCGGAACGCTTCGGCCATTTCGTCGCCTCGCGCTTCGAGGGGCTGACCGGCGGCCCGCTGGTCGCCGCCCTGCGGGACTGGGTCGAGCGGAACCTGGACTATGTGTCGGGCGCCAGCGACGGCGACACCACCGCCGCCGACACCTTCCTGGACCGGCGCGGCGTCTGCCGCGACTATGCGCATCTCATGATCTCGCTGTGCCGCGCCGCGCAGATCCCGGCGCGGATCGCCAGCGTCTATGCCCCCCCGGTCGATCCGCAGGATTTCCATGCCGTGGTGCAGGTCTATCTGGACCACGACTGGCACCTGGTCGATCCGACCGGCATGGCGCGGGCCGACCAGATGGCGCTGGTCGCGGTCGGGCGCGATGCGACCGACGTGGCCTTCCTGACCACCACCTCGGTGGCCGAGCTGAAGACCCAGCTGGTCGAGGTCTCCGAGATCTGATCGCTCAGATTAACGCAAGGGCCAGCAGGGCCACCCCCGCCAGCGCCACGGCGCGGCGGATCAGCGCGATGCCGCGCGCCAGATCCGCCGCCTGCGGATCAGGCGCGTCCGCGTTCAGCCAAGGCTCGTCCGCGACCCGGTCGGCATAGACGCGCGGCCCCGACAGGCGGCAGTCCAGGGCGCCCGCCATCGCCCCCTCGGGCCAGCCCGCATTGGGCGAGCGATGCGCGGGCGCATCGTGCCACGCGACCCGCAGCGCCGCCCCCGCCCGCCGCCCCGAGGCAGCCGCGATCAGCACCGCCGTCAGCCGCGCGGGGATCAGGTTCACCAGATCGTCCAGCCGCGCCGCGACCTTGCCGAAATCCTCGTGCCGGGGCGTGCGGTGGCCGATCATCGAATCCATCGTGTTGATCGCCTTGTAGGCGGCGATCCCGGGCAGGCCCCCGACCGCCGCCCAGAACAGCGGCGCGATCACCCCGTCGCTGGCATTCTCGGCCAGGCTCTCCAAGCTGGCGCGGGTGAGGGCCGGGGCATCGGCGCGCGTCACGTCGCGGCCCACGATCATCGCGGTCGCGGCGCGGGCGGCGGGCAAATCGCCGGCCGCCAAGGGCCGCGCCACCGCTTGCAGATGCTGGTCCAGCGAGCGTGCCGCGACCAGCGGCCAGGCCAGCATCGCCGCGATCCACGGCCCCAGCCAGACCTGCACCAGCGCCGCCGGGATCGCCGCCGCCGCCACGACCAGCGCCACGGTCAGCGCGCCCTTGGCCTGACGCAGCATCCCGTGGTTCAGCCACCGGTCCAGCGCCGAGATCAACCGCCCCAGCCAGGTCACCGGATGCCCGATCCGGCGATAGACCGCATCGGGCCAGCCGATCAGCGCATCCAGAACCAGCGCCAGCAGCGCGATCATCGCCATGCCCTCAGTCCCCGGCGCGCAGGTTGACGCAGTCCACCGCCCAGGCATCGCCCGCCCGGCGCAGCATGGTCAGGGACAGGGGCGCCACGGCGAAGGACAGCGCGGCCGGTCCCACCACCATCGACAGCGCGGCGCGCACCGTCCCGGCATGGGCGATCAGCACCGTGTCGCGGTCCAGCGCCTGCAGCACCGGGATCACCCGGCCCGCCATGTCGTTAAAGCTTTCGCCGCCCTCGGGCCGGTGGCGGGCCAGCGCGTGCGGGGGCAGGGGGCCCAGATCGGGCAGGGCCTCGGGGGGCAGCCCGTCCCATGCGCCCAGATCCTGTTCCCACAGCGCCGGCTCGAACCGGTCCGGGGTCAGGCCCAGGGCGGCGGCGGTCTGGCGGCAGCGCCGCGCCGGGCTGGCGACGACCTGCGCGCCTGCCCCAAGTTGGCCCGCCCCGATTCGGCTCGCCTGCCGCGCCAGCCCGGCGTGGTCGCCGCAGTCGGCGTCCACGTCGCGCCGCCCGGCCATCCGGCCCCCGGCCAGGCTGGGCGCATGCCGCAGGATCGTCAGCCTCATCGCGTGCTCCGTGCCGATGTCCGGCCCTCCTTCGCCCGAGAGGGCGCGCGCGGCAAGCCCTTCGCTTGACGGATCGTCGCGATCCGCGCAGCCTGCTTGACGCGGCAGGGCGCGCCGCGCTATGGAACTGAACAAGCGTTCAATAACCGGGGAGGGGGAGATCGCGATGTTCACCAAGGGCATGGACTTCGATCTGGGCGAGGATGTGAACGCGCTGCGCGACATGGTGCATCGGTGGGCGCAGGAGCGCGTCGCGCCGCTGGCCGCCGAGGTCGACCGCAGCAACGCCTTCCCCAATGACCTCTGGTCCGAGATGGGTGAGCTGGGCCTGCTGGGCATCACCGTGGCCGAGGAATACGGCGGGTCCGGCATGGGCTATCTGGCCCATGTCGTCGCCGTCGAGGAGATCGCGCGCGCCAGCGCCAGCGTCAGCCTGTCCTATGGCGCGCATTCGAACCTCTGCGTGAACCAGATCAAGCTGAACGGCACCGACGCGCAGCGCGCGAAATTCCTGCCCGATTTGTGCAGCGGCAAGGCCGTGGGCGCCTTGGCCATGTCCGAGGAGGGCGCGGGAAGCGATGTCGTCGGCATGAAGCTGCGGGCCGAGAAGAAGAACGACCGCTATGTGCTCAACGGCAGCAAGTACTGGATCACCAACGCGCCCGATGCGCACACGCTCGTGGTCTATGCCAAGACCGATCCCGATGCGGGGTCGCGCGGCATCACCGCCTTCATCGTCGAACGCGGCATGGCGGGGTTCACCACCGGCCCGCATTTCGACAAGCTGGGGATGCGCGGATCGAATACGGGCGAGCTGATCTTCGACAATGTCGAGATCCCGTTCGGGAACGTCCTGGGCGAGGAGGGCCGGGGCGTTCGGGTGCTGATGTCGGGCCTGGACTACGAGAGGGTGGTCCTGGCCGGCATCGGCACCGGCATCATGGCGGCCTGCCTGGACGCGGTCCTGCCCTATGTCGCCGAGCGCAAGCAGTTCGGCCAGCCGGTAGGGTCCTTCCAGCTGATGCAGGGCAAGATCGCCGACATGTATGTCGCGCTGAACACCGCCCGGGCCTATGTCTACGAGGTCGCGCGGGCCTGCGACGCCGCCAAGGTGACGCGGCAGGATGCGGCGGGCGCGGTGCTGTATGCCAGCGAGCAGGCGATGGTGCAGGCGCATCAGGCCGTGCAGGCGCTTGGCGGGGCCGGGTTCCTCAATGACAGCGCGGTCAGCCGCCTCTTCCGCGACGCCAAGCTGATGGAGATCGGCGCCGGCACCAGCGAGATCCGCCGGATGCTGATCGGGCGCGAGCTGATGGGCCTGGTGTGATGCGCCCCCTGCTGCTGGCACTGGTGCTGGCCGGCCCCGCCGCCGCCCAGGATGGCCCGCCGCCCTTCGATGCCGGTCCGCTGACCGCCTGCCTCGAGGGCGAGGCCCCCCATGACGGCTGCATCGGCCTGGCGTCGGCGGCCTGCATGGCGGGTCCGGACGGCCAGACCACCGTCGGCATGGGCTTCTGCCTCGATGCCGAGCGTCAGATCTGGGACGACCGCCTGAACACCGCCTACGGCGCGCTGATGGAGCGGGCCGTGGCCACGGATGCCGAGATGACCGGCCTGGGCTCCTCCGCCCCCCCGCAGGCCCCCGCGCTGCGCGAGATGCAGCGGGACTGGATCGCCTATCGCGACGCCGCCTGCACCTACGAGGCCGTCCGGTGGGGCGGCGGCACCGGCGCGGGCCCGGCCGCGACCCAATGCGCCCTGACCCTGACCGCACGCCAGACCCTCTGGCTGGACGGCTATCTGGTCAAGGGCCGCTGAGCCATGCGCCCGACCGCCCACCCCCCGCACACGGCCCCCGCCGAGGAGACGACCCGATGAAGCTGACCTCGACCGCGCTGCCCTCCTCGGACCAGTTCCGCGCCAATCGCGACGCCCATCTGGCGCTGCTGGCGGATGTGCGCGCCGTGGCCGAGGCCGCCGCCGCCGGGGGCGGCCCCCGCGCGATGGAGCGTCATACCGCGCGCGGCAAGATGCCCCCGCGCGAACGGGTGGCCAACCTGCTGGATCCGGGCAGCCCCTTCCTCGAGGTCGGCGCCACGGCGGCGCATGGCCTCTACGACGGGGCGGCGCCGGCAGCGGGCGTGATCGCGGGCGTGGGCCGGGTGCATGGGCAAGACGTGATGGTCGTGGCCAATGACGCCACCGTCAAGGGCGGCACCTATTACCCGATGACCGTCAAGAAGCACCTGCGCGCCCAGGAGATCGCCGAGGAATGCGGGCTGCCCTGCCTCTATCTGGTCGACAGCGGCGGCGCGAACCTGCCCAACCAGGACGAGGTGTTCCCCGACCGCGACCATTTCGGCCGCATCTTCTTCAACCAGGCCCGGATGAGCGCCGAGGGCATCCCGCAGATCGCCGTGGTCATGGGCTCCTGCACCGCGGGCGGCGCCTATGTGCCGGCCATGTCGGACGTCACCATCATCGTGCGCGGGCAGGGCACGATCTTTCTGGCCGGGCCCCCGCTGGTCAAGGCCGCCACCGGTGAGGTGGTGACCTCCGAGGATCTGGGCGGCGGCGACGTGCACACCCGCCTGTCGGGCGTGGCCGACTATCTGGCCGAGGATGACGCCCATGCGCTGGCCATGGCGCGGCGCGCGGTCGCGAACCTGAACCGCCGCCGCCCCGAGACGGTGCTGTGGCAACCTCCCGAGCCCCCGGCCTTCGACCCCGACGAGATCCTGGGCGTGGTGCCTGCCGACCTGCGCACGCCCTATGACATCCGCGAGGTGATCGCCCGCATTGTCGACGGCAGTCGCTTCGACGAGTTCAAGGCCCGCTTCGGCGAGACATTGGTCACGGGTTTCGCCCATGTCGAGGGCTGCCCCGTGGGGATCATCGCCAACAACGGCGTCCTCTTCAGCGAGGCCGCGCAGAAGGGCGCGCATTTCATCGAGCTGTGCAGCGCGCGCAACATCCCGCTGGTGTTCCTGCAGAACATCACCGGCTTCATGGTCGGCCGCAAGTACGAAAACGAGGGCATCGCCCGCCACGGCGCCAAGATGGTGACGGCGGTGGCCACGACGAACGTCCCCAAGATCACCATGCTGGTCGGCGGCAGCTTCGGCGCGGGCAATTACGGCATGGCGGGCCGTGCCTATTCGCCGCGCTTCCTGTGGACCTGGCCCAACAGCCGCATCGGCGTCATGGGCGGCGAGCAGGCGGCGGGCGTCCTGGCAACCGTGCGCCGCGACGGGATCGAACGCCAGGGCGGCACCTGGCTGCCCGAGGAAGAGGCCGAGTTCAAGCGCCCCACCGTCGAGATGTTCGAGCGCCAGTCCCACCCGCTCTATGCCTCGGCGCGCATGTGGGACGACGGGATCATCGACCCGCGCCGCTCGCGCGAGGTGCTGGCCCTGTCGTTGCGCGCCAGCCTGAACGCGCCCATCGAGCCGACCCGCTTCGGCCTCTTCCGGATGTGAGGGTGGAGATCTCGGATGCCTCCGGCGGGGATATTTCAGTGAAGAAGAACTCCCGCACCGCGCCCCGCCCTTCATCTTGGCGCAAATATCCTGCGGGGGTCCGGGGGCGCAAAGCCCCCGGCGCCCTCCGCCCGTCCCCGCCCCCTGACCCTGCCTCCCGCGGAAGGTGCTGACATGTTCGACAAGATCCTGATCGCCAACCGGGGCGAGATCGCCTGCCGCGTCATCGACAGCTGCCGCCGCTTGGGCATCGCCACCGTGGCCGTCTACTCCGACGCCGACCGCGCCGCCCGTCATGTCGAGATGGCCGACGAGGCGGTCCATCTGGGCGGGCCGGCTCCGGCCGACAGTTACCTGCGCGCCGACCGCGTGATCGCCGCCGCACGGGCCACCGGGGCACAGGCGATCCATCCGGGCTACGGTTTCCTGTCCGAGAACCCGGATTTCGTCGATGCGGTCGTGGCGGCGGGGCTGGTCTTCATCGGCCCCTCGGCCAGCGCGATCCGGGCGATGGGGCTCAAGGACGCGGCCAAGGCGCTGATGGAACAGGCCGGCGTGCCCGTCGTGCCCGGCTATCACGGCGCGAACCAGGATGCGGACTTCCTGCAGGACAGGGCGGCGGCGATCGGCTATCCGGTGCTGATCAAGGCGGTGGCCGGCGGCGGCGGCAAGGGAATGCGGCGCGTCGACGATCCCGCGCAGTTCCGCGATGCGCTGGACAGCGCCCGCTCCGAGGCGCAGGGCGCCTTCGGCAACCCCGCCGTGCTAATCGAGAAATACATCCTGCAGCCCCGCCATATCGAGATGCAGGTCTTCGGCGACGGGACCCGCGCCGTGCATCTCTACGAACGCGACTGCTCGCTGCAGCGCCGCCACCAGAAGGTCATCGAGGAAGCCCCGGCCCCCGGCATGACCCACGAGGTCCGCCGCGCGATGGGCGATGCTGCCGTCCGCGCCGCCGAGGCCATCGGCTATGCCGGCGCGGGCACGATCGAGTTCATCGTGGACGGCGCCCATGGCCTGCGCCCCGACGGCTTCTGGTTCATGGAGATGAACACCCGCCTGCAGGTCGAGCATCCCGTGACAGAGGCGATCACCGGCATCGACCTGGTCGAATGGCAGTTGCGTGTCGCCTCGGGCGAGCCCTTGCCCGCGCGGCAGGAGGATCTGACCATCACCGGCCATGCCTTCGAGGCGCGCCTCTATGCCGAGGACGTGCCCGCGGGCTTCCTGCCCGCCACCGGGCGCCTGTCGCATCTGCACTTTCCCGACCATGCCCGGATCGAGACCGGCGTGCGCCCCGGCGACACGATCAGCCCGTGGTACGATCCGATGATCGCAAAGGTCGTGACCCATGCGCCCACCCGCGCCATCGCCCTGCGCGCGCTGGAACAGGCGCTGGTCGATACCGAGGTGGCGGGCTCGGTCACCAATCTGGATTTCCTGATCGCGCTGACCAGGCATGATGGTTTCCGCAGGGCCGAGGTCGATACCGGCCTGATCGCCCGCGACTTGGATGCGCTGATCGAGGGGCGCGCGTCGGACCATCGCGCGCTGGTGCTGGGCGTCATCGGACTGGCGGGGCTGGCCGACCCCTCCGTGCAGGGCGGCACGACCCTGTGGCAGCCCCTGCGCCGCACCATTGCCTGGGAGGGCGGCGCGGCGATCCTTGAGGTGCAGGGGCCGGGGGCGGCCATCGTCACGCTGGACCGACCCCATCAGGTGCGCTGGCAGGGGGGTCGCTGGTGGGTCGACGGCGATCTCTGCCGCGAGCGGATCGTCGCCCATGCGGCGGGGGTCAGCGTCTTCGGCGGGCGGGTGGTGCATCTGGTCCCGCTGGACCCGCTTGCGCGGACGGGTGCCGCCGAGGGCGGCGACGGGCTGACGCGATCCCCCATGCCGGGGCTGGTCAAGGCGGTCCATGTCACGGCGGGCCAGACGGTCGCGGCAGGCGACCGCCTGGCCGTGCTGGAGGCGATGAAGATGGAACACAGCCTGACCGCCGCCCGCGACGGGACCGTGGCCGAGGTGCTGGTCCGCGCCGGCGATCAGGTCGAGGCCGGGGCGGCGCTGATCCGGCTGGAGGACCCCGCCGATGGCTGAACGGGTCGAGATCTTCGAGATGGGCCCCCGCGACGGGCTGCAGAACGAACGGCGCCTGATCCCCACCCCTGGCAAGATCGCGCTGGTCGATCTGCTCGGCCGCGCGGGGTTTGCCCGGATCGAGGTGACCAGTTTCGTGCCGCCCGCATGGGTGCCGCAGATGGCGGATGCCGCGCAGGTCATGGCGGGCATCGCGCGGTCGCCCGGCTCCCGCTATGCCGCGCTGACCCCGAACCTGCGCGGCTATCACGCGGCCCGGGCGGCGGGGGCGGATATCGTGGCGATCTTCGCCAGCGCCTCGGAGGGCTTCAGCCGCGCCAACCTGAACGCCTCCATTGCCGACAGCCTCGCGCGGCTGGCGCCGGTGGCCGAGGCGGCTCGCGCCGACGGGGTGGCCCTGCGGGGCTATGTCAGCGTGGTGACCGACTGTCCCTTCGACGGGCCGACGCCGCCGCATTCCGTGGCCCGCGTGGCCGCCGCCCTGCGCGACATGGGCTGCATCGAGATCAGCTTGGGCGACACGATCGGGCAGGGCCGCCCCGAGACCGTCGATGCCATGCTGGCCGCCGTGCTGGACGACCTGCCGCCCGAACGGCTGGCGGGGCATTACCACGACACCGCCGGAAGGGCGCTGGCCAATGTCGATGTCAGCCTGGCGCGCGGGCTGCGGGTCTTCGACGCCGCCGTGGGGGGCCTGGGCGGTTGTCCTTACGCGCCCGGCGCTGCGGGCAATGTCGCGACCGAGGCGCTGGCCGCGCACCTGGCCGCGCGGGGCTTCGATCATGGCCTCGACATGGACATCATCCACCGCGCCGCCGCCATGGCCCGCGCGCTGAGGGAGGCCCCCGATGCCTGACACGATCCGGATCGACACCGACCCGCGCGGCGTGGCGACCCTCTGGCTCGCCCGCCCCGACAAGCACAATGCCCTGTCGCGCCAGATGATCGACGAGCTGACCGAGGCGGCGGAGAGCCTCGGCGCCGACCCCCAGGTCCGGGTGGTGGTGCTGGCCGCCCAAGGCGCCAGCTTCTGCGCGGGCGGCGATCTGGCTTGGATGCGCCAGCAGATGCAGGCCGACGCAGAGACGCGGCGCGAGGGCGCCCGCGCACTGGCCGGGATGCTGTCGGCGCTGAACCTCATCCCCAAGCCGCTGATCGCGCGAGTGCACGGCAATGCCTTCGGGGGCGGCATCGGCATGATGGCCGTCAGCGACATCGCCATCGCCGCAAATTCCGCCAAATTCGGCCTGACCGAGGTGCGCCTCGGCCTGATCCCCGCCACCATCGGACCCTATGTGCTGGCCCGGATGGGCGAACCCGCCGCGCGCAGGGTCTTCTTCTCGGCGCGCATCTTCGACGCGCCCGAGGCGGTGGTGCTGAACCTCGCCGCCCGCAGCGTCGCGCCCGAGGATCTGGACGCCGCCATTGAGGCCGAGATCGCGCCCTTCCTGCAGGCTGCCCCTCGGGCCGTGGCCGCTGCCAAGGCGCAATGCCGCGCGCTCGGCCCGCGCATCGACGTCGCCGCCATCGAGGACAGCATTGACCGCCTGGTCGCCACCTGGCAGGGCGCCGAGGCCGCCGAGGGCATCACCGCCTTCTTCGACAAGCGCAAGCCCGCTTGGCAAAGCTGACCTCCAACGCCCCCCATATCTTCTTCACGCAAATATCCCGGGGGGGATCGCCGCAAGGCGATGGGGGGCTGGCCCCCCTTTTGTTCCCCGGCCCCCACCCCCGACACCCGCCCATGAAAAAGCCCGCCGCGCGGATGCGTGGCGGGCCGATTCTGTCAGGCGCAGATCACATGCCCTGATACAGCGGGAAGCGGGCGCACAGCTCGGCCACCTCGGCACGGACCTTCGCCTCGACCTCGACATTGCCCTCTTCGCCATGGGCGGCCAGGCCGTCGACGACCTCGACGATCCAGCGGGCGATCTGGCGGAACTCGGGCTCGGCAAAGCCGCGCGTGGTGCCGGCGGGGGCGCCGAGGCGGATGCCCGAGGTCACGAAGGGCTTCTCGGGATCGAAGGGCACGCCGTTCTTGTTGCAGGTGATGTGGGCGCGGCCAAGGGCTGCCTCGGTCGCCTTGCCGGTCACGCCCTTGGGACGCAGGTCGGCCAGGCACAGGTGGTTGTCGGTGCCGCCCGAGACGATGTCGATGCCGCCCTTCATCAGCTCGTCCGCCATGGCGGCGGCATTCTTGACCACCTGCGCCGCATAGGTCTTGAACTCGGGGCGCAGCGCCTCGCCGAAGGCCACGGCCTTGGCGGCGATCACATGCATCAGCGGTCCGCCCTGCAGGCCCGGGAAGACGGCAGAGTTCACCTTCTTGGCGATGTCGGCGTCGTTGGTCAGGATCAGACCGCCGCGCGGCCCGCGCAGCGACTTGTGCGTGGTCGAGGTGACCACATGCGCATGCGGGATGGGCGAGGCATGCACGCCGCCCGCGACCAGGCCCGCGATATGGGCCATGTCGACCATCAGATAGGCGCCGACCTCGTCCGCGATGGCGCGGAAGGCGGCCCAGTCCCAGCTGCGGCTGTAGGCGGTGCCGCCGGCGATGATCAGCTTGGGCTTGTTGGCGCGCGCGCTCTCGGCGATCGCCTCCATATCCAGCATCTGGTCCTGCGGACGCACGCCATAGCTGACCACGTTGAACCACTTGCCCGACATGTTGACCGGCGATCCGTGCGTCAGGTGCCCGCCCGAGTTCAGGTCGAGGCCCATGAAGGTGTCGCCGGGCTGCAGCAGCGCCAGGAACACGGCCTGGTTCATCTGGCTGCCGCTGTTGGGCTGCACGTTGGCATAGGCGCAGCCGAACAGCTCCTTGGCGCGCTCGATCGCCAGGTTCTCGGCGATGTCGACATACTGGCAGCCGCCGTAATAGCGCTTGCCGGGATAGCCCTCGGCATACTTGTTCGTCAGGACGGAGCCCTGCGCCTCCATCACGGCGCGGCTGACGATGTTTTCCGAGGCGATCAGCTCGATCTCGTCGCGCTGGCGGCCCAGTTCCTGGGTGATGGCCTTGGCGATGTCGGGGTCACGGCTGGCCAGGGTTTCGGTGAAGAAGCCGTTGTCGCGGTGGGGTGCGTTCATCGGTCTTGCGTCCTTTGTGACTGAAAGGCGGGGTTGGCGCGTTCTACCGCAACGACGCCCTTGCGGAAAGTGACAAAACGACCCGCCGCGCCGCCGATGCGACCTGCGCGCGGGGCCCGCGCAAGGGGCCTTGCGCACGGGGCTTGCCATCGCGGGCCTGGGGCGTGATGGTGCGGGTCCATCACGGGACAGGACCATGACGCCCAGGATCCACTTCACCGCCAGCCAGGCGGATGCGGCCCTTGCCGCCCGCGCGGCGCTGGTCGCGCGCTATGGCGATGCCGGGCCGGAGCGGGCCGAGGTGGTCGTGGCGCTTGGCGGCGACGGGTTCATGCTGCAGACGCTGCATGCGACGCGGGCGCGGGGGCTGCCGGTCTATGGCATGAACCGGGGCACCGTGGGCTTCCTGATGAACGTCTATGCCGAGGACGACCTGCCCGCGCGCGTGGCCGCCGCCGAGGAGACGGTCATCAACCCGCTGCGGATGCGGGCCACCTGCGCCGACGGCACCTGCCACGAGGCGCTGGCCATCAACGAGGTCAGCCTGCTGCGCGAGGGCCCGCAGGCCGCCAAGCTGCGCATCCATGTCGACGGGCGGTTGCGGATGGAGGAACTGGTCTGCGACGGCGCGCTGGTGGCCACGCCCGCGGGCTCGACCGCCTACAACTATTCCGCCCACGGCCCGATCCTGCCCATCGCGTCCGAGGTGCTGGCCCTGACGGCCATCGCGCCCTTCCGCCCGCGCCGCTGGCGGGGGGCGCTGCTGCCCAAGGCCGCCGAGGTGGTGGTCGAGGTGCTGAACCCCGAACGCCGCCCGGTGATGGCCGATGCCGACAGCCGGTCGGTGCGCCATGTCACCCGGGTCGAGATCCGCAGCGCGGGCGACATCCGCCACCGGCTGCTGTTCGATCCCGGCCATGGGCTGGACGAGCGCCTGCTGCGCGAACAGTTCGTCTGACAGCTCAGCCCGCGCAGATCTGCTGCAGCGCCAGCCATTGCGCATCCGTCAGCAGGTCGGCGGGCTCGACGCCGGCGCGGATCGGGTCGGCCTCGATCAGCGGCAGGACGGCGGCGCCGGTCGGGTCGATGCTGCGCGCATAGGGTTCGGTCGACAGGCCTAGGGGCGCGAAGGCCGGGGGCAGGGCGGCCAGATCGGGACGGGGGACGGGTCCGGCCAGCATCGCCTCGCCCAGACCCTCCATCGCGTCCCGGGGCAGGGTGCCAAGCGTCATCAGCCGCAGCGAGGCCATCAGCCCGGCATGGCGCAGCGCGTCCAGGGTGACGGCCTTGTCTTCGACCGCCAGCCGCGTGGCGACCAGATGGCCGGCGGCGGCCTCGGGGCCCGGCGCGGTGGTCAGCAGGTCGCTGCCCAGCACGTACAGATCGCCAGGCAGGCGGCGCGCGCCGTTCAGGGGGCCGGGCACCACCTGGATCAGGGCATCGGCGCCGATGAGGTCGGGCGACATCCAGTCCAGCACCTGCTGGCCCGAGGTCCGGCGGCAGACTGCGCCCGCGCTGCGCTCCAGATCGGCCAGCACCGCCAGCCCGACATTGCGGGCCTGCGCGGGCGGCGCGATGCGGGCGGCATGGCGGATCAGCGCGTCGGGCAGCCAGAAGACCAGCCCGGCCAGCATCACCAGCACGGCCGCCCCGGTGACCACGCCCCGCAGCCGACCGGGCGTGGCGCGATGCGCGGCGATGGCGCGCTGCACGCGCTCGATCGCCTCGATCATCAGCGGATCCTCGATCTCGACGGTCTCGTCGGGCGCGGTGCTGCTGGGGGTATAGAGCGCGGGCAGGCGCCCGGGATTGAGCCGCGTCACCGCCGGCAGCGACCAATGCGACAGGGGCCGGTCGGATTTGGGGTCCATCATCGTCAGTGTCGCCTCGCCCACCGACACGATCACCTCGCGCAGGCGGGCATCGGGACGCTCGCGCCACGATCCCTGCGCCTCGAGGCGCTGGAATTCGGTCAGGGCGGTGGAGGAAGTCATGAAGTCAGCATGGTCTGGGCGCATCCCGTGGCGTCAGCAGACCATAGCGTCGCGCCGCATCGGGTCAATGCGGCGCGACGAATCCCGAACGGATCATTCCGCTTCTGCGGCGATCTTCATGCCCTTTTCACGGGCGAGGACGCGCATGCGCTCCTGCAGCTTCTCGAAGGCGCGGACCTCGATCTGGCGGATACGCTCGCGCGAGACGCTGTAGCGGGTGGACAGATCCTCCAGCGTCATCGGGTCGTCGCGCAGGCGGCGCTCCATCAGGATGTCCTTTTCGCGGTCGTTCAGCACGTCCATCGCGGCGACCAGCATGCGGCGGCGGGTGTCCAGCTCCTCGGTCTCGGCATAGGCCTCGGCCTGGTTGGCATCGGTATCCTCCAGCCAGTCCTGCCACTGCGCCGCCGATTCCCCGTCGCCCGAGCCGACCTGCGCGTTCAGCGAGGCGTCGCCCCCCGACAGGCGCCGGTTCATGTCGACGACCTCTTTCTCGGTCACGTTCAGCTCGGTCGCGATCTGGGCGACGTTCTCGGGGCGCAGATCGCCCTCTTCCAGCGCGCCGATCTTGGACTTGGCCTTGCGCAGGTTGAAGAACAGCTTCTTCTGCGCGCTGGTGGTGCCCATCTTGACCAGCGACCAGGACCGCAGGATGTATTCCTGGATCGAGGCGCGGATCCACCACATCGCATAGGTGGCCAGACGGAAGCCGCGCTCGGGATCGAACCGCTTGACCGCCTGCATCAACCCGACATTGGCCTCGCTGATGACCTCGGCCTGCGGCAGGCCGTAGCCGCGATAGCCCATGGCGATCTTGGCGGCCAGACGCAGGTGGCTGGTGACCAGCTGATGTGCGGCGGCGCTGTCCTCGTGATCGGCCCAGGCCTTGGCCAGCATGTATTCCTGCTCGGGCTCCAGCAGGGGAAACTTGCGGATCTCCTGCAGATAGCGGTTCATCCCCTGTTCGGGGCTGGGGGCGGGCAGATTTGCATAGGTGGCCATGAGGAATGCCTTTCACTGAAACCCGGTAACGCAGCCTTGGACATGGGGGTTCCGGGCCGACATGTCGCAGCGGGGGAACCGAGCAATGTGGGGCCGCCCCGGCACCGCGTCAAGAGGCCGCGGCACCGATCCCGCGCAGGCGGTCCAGCAGCGTCTGCATGTCGGCGGGCAGGGGGCTGTCGAAGCCCATCTCGACCCCGCTGACCGGGTGGACGAAGCCCAGATGCGCCGCGTGCAGGGCCTGGCGCGAAAAGGCCTGCACCTCGGCTGCCACCGATCCCAGCACGCGGGTCGAGGCCTTGCGCGCGCCGCCATAGACCGGATCGCCGATCAGCCCCAGCCCGGCATGGGCCATGTGGACGCGGATCTGGTGGGTGCGCCCGGTTTCCAGCCGGCATTCGACCAGCATGGCGACGGGCGGGGTGCCGAACCGTTCCAGCAGCCGGGCGCGGGTGACGGCATGGCGGCCCTTGTCGACATGGACCGCCTGCTTCTGGCGGTCGGTCGGGTGGCGGGCCAGATGGGTGGCGATTCGCAGCACGCCGCCCTCCTCGAAGCTGACCCCGGGGGTGGCGCGCAGGCGCGGGTCGGCGGCGTCAATCACCCCATGGGCCAGCGCCAGATAGCGGCGGGTCGCGCTGTGCGCCTCGAACTGGGCGGCCAGCCCGTGATGGGCGCGGTCGGATTTCGCCACCACCAGCAGGCCCGAGGTGTCCTTGTCGATGCGGTGCACGATGCCCGGGCGCTTCTCGCCGCCGATCCCCGACAGCGAATCGCCGCAATGGGCCAGCAGCGCGTTGACCAGCGTGCCCGAGGGGCTGCCCGGCGCGGGATGGACGACCATGCCCGCCGGCTTGTCGATCACGATGAGGTCATCGTCCTCATGCGCGATGACCAGCGGGATCGCCTCGGGGCGGGTGTGCACCTCTTCGGGCGGGGCCAGGGCGATATGGTATTCCTGCCCCTCGGCCACGCGGGCCTTGCCGTCGCGGGCCGGGCCGTCGGGGCCGGTGACGGACCCTTCGGCGATCAGGCGGGACAGGCGCGAGCGCGACAGGGCCGCCTGCTCTGGCACCGCCAGCGCAAGGGCCTTATCAAGCCGGTCGGGCGGGTTGGCCGGGATGGTCACGGAAAGGATCGACATGGGGCAGGATGATACCGAATGGAAGCGCGCCGCGAAAGAGGTCCCGGAGCTGCGCTTTCTGAAGACGCTGGTCACGGGACTGACGCTGATCATGGGGGTGGGGATGGTCGCCGTCGTGGCGCTGCTGTGGATGCGGCTGAACCAGCCGGTGCTGCCGGACCTGCCAAGCAGCATCGTGCTGCCCGAGGGCGTCCGACCCGCCGCGATCACCTTCGCCACCGACCGGATCGTGGTGGTGACGCAGACCGACCAGGTGCTGGTCTATGACCGGGCGGGCGAACCCGTCGGGCAGTTGCAGCTTCAGCCCTGAGGCGTGGTGCGCCCGGCTTCCAGCGTGTCCAGCCGCGCCTTCAGCTCGGCATTCTCGGTGCGGGCCTTGATCGCCATCTCGCGCACAGCCTCGAACTCCTCGCGGGTCACGAAGTCGCGGTCGGCCAGCCAGCGGTCGATCCAGCCCTTCATGGCGGTCTCGGCCTCGGTGCGGGCCCCCTGGGCCACGCCCATGGCATTGGTCATCAGCTTGGACATGTCGTCGAAGAAACGGTTTTGCGTGGTCATGTGAAAGGCCCCTTGGCTTGCGTTGCGTCCTATATGGTCCGGGGGGCGCCCGGGTTCAATGTGTTGACACCACGGCCGCGGGCACTAGCGTGCGCGCCACATTCCAGCGAGGCCTCATGATCCCCTTTCCCGATATCGCTCCCGAGATCTTCACGATCACCCTCGGGGGGTTCTCGCTGTCGCTGCGCTGGTACGCGCTGGCCTATCTGGCGGGGCTGATCATCGGCTGGCAGGTGATCGCCGCGATGATGCGCCGCCCCGCGATCTGGGGCGGCACGCCGCCGACCGAAGCCGACCGGGTGGACGACCTGCTGACCTGGGTCATCCTGGGGGTGATCCTGGGCGGGCGCTTGGGCTTCGTGCTGTTCTACGAGCCCGCCCACTACCTTTCCAACCCGGCGCAGATCCTGATGGTCTGGCAGGGCGGGATGAGCTTTCACGGCGGCTTCGCGGGGGTGATCGTGGCCACCTGGATCTGGTCGCGGGCGCAGGGCGTGCCGGTGCTGCGGCTGGCCGACGCGATGGCCGTGGTGGCGCCCATCGGCATCTTCTTCGGCCGCCTCGCCAACTTCATCAATGCCGAGCTGTGGGGCCGCCCCACCGACCTTCCCTGGGGCGTCGTCTTTCCGGGCGATGCCGCGCAGGCCTGCCCCGGCGTCGTCGGTCCCTGCGCCCGCCATCCCAGCCAGCTCTACGAGGCCGGGCTGGAAGGGCTGGTCCTGGGCCTGATCCTGTGGGCCGTGGTGCGCGCGGGCGGGCTGCGGCGCCCGGGGCTGGCCTTCGGGATCTTCCTGGCCGGATATGGGCTGGCCCGCATCTTCGTCGAACTGTTCCGGGTCGCGGATCCGCAGTTCATCACGCCGGACAATCCGCTCGGGCACGTTCTGGGCGGGCCGGTGATCGGGCTGACCATGGGGCAGGTGCTGTCGCTGCCCATGGTGCTGATCGGGCTGGCGCTGATCTGGCGGGCCCGCGCCCGGCCGCCCCGGACGACATGACGCCTCTGGCGGGCATCATCGCGGCGCGCATCCGCGCGACGGGGCCGATCGGGCTGGCCGAATACATGCGCATCTGCCTGATGGACAGTCGCCACGGCTATTACGCCACCCGCGATCCCTTCGGGGCGGCGGGCGACTTCACCACCGCCCCCGAGATCCACCAGATGTTCGGAGAGATGTGCGGGCTGGCCTTAGCGCAGGCTTGGCTGGATCAGGGGCGGCCCGCGCCCTTCACCCTGGTCGAGCCGGGGCCGGGGCGCGGCACGCTGATGGCCGACATGCTGCGCGCGATCCGGGTGGTGCCCGGCATGGCGGATGCGGCCCAGGTCGCGCTGATCGAGGCCTCGCCCCATCTGCGTCAGGTCCAGAGGGACCGCTTGGGCGATGTCCTGCATCTCGACGGCATCGAGGATCTGCCGGACAACCCGCTGTTCCTGATTGGAAACGAGTTCATCGATGCCCTGCCCATCCGGCAGTTCCAGATGACCCCCGAGGGCTGGCGCGAGCGCATGGTCGGCCTGTCGGATGATGGCCTGCGCATGGGCCTGGGGCCGGTCGTCCCCCTGAACCGTCCCGGCCAACCCGGCGACATCGTCGAGGATTGCGCCGAGGGCGCCGCCTTTGCCGAGGCGCTGGCGCGGCGCATCGCGGCGCAGGGCGGGGCGGCGATCCTGATCGATTACGGCGGCTGGAACGGCTATGGCGACACCTTCCAGGCGCTTCGCAACCACGCCCCCGAGGATCCCCTATCCCGGCCCGGAGAGGCCGACCTGACCGCCCATGTCGATTTCGCCGCACTGGCGGCTGCAGGTCTGCGGGGCGGGGCGGTCGTCTCGCGCCCCGTGCGGCAGGGGGACTGGTTGGAAGCACTCGGCGCGCCCGCCCGGGCGGCGCGGCTGGCGCAGGCGGGGGACACGGGCGCGATGGCCGCGCTTCGACGCTTGACCGATCCGTCCGAAATGGGTCACCTGTTCAAGGCCATCGCGTTCTGGCCCACGGGCGCCCCGCCCGTGCCCGGTTTCGAGGCGCTGGAGGCCCATGCAGACGACGCTTGAAATACTGACCCATCCGCTGCTGTCGGGCACGACGCATGGCTTCTTCACCCGCAAGGGCGGCGCCTCGTCGGGGCTGTTTGCCGGGCTGAACTGCGGGCGCCGCTCCACCGATCAAAGCGACATGGTGCAGGTCAACCGTGCCCGCGTGGCCGATGCGATGGGCGTGGGCGCGGGGCATCTGGCGACGGTGCGGCAGGTCCATTCCGCCGATGTGGTGACACTGGCCGAGGACACAGACATTGATACCGTCCGCGACACCGATGCCGACGGGCTGGTGACGGCACGGCGCGACGTGGCGCTGGCGGTGCTGACCGCCGATTGCCAGCCGATCCTGCTGGCCGATGCCGGCGCAGGCGTCGTGGGGGCCTGTCACGCGGGCTGGCGTGGCGCGCTGAACGGCGTGATCGAGGCGACGGTCGCGGCAATGCAGGCGATTGGCGCCCGCGAGATCCGGGCGGTGATCGGCCCGACCATCAGCCAGCGCGCCTATGAGGTCGGCCCCGATTTCATGGACAACTTCCTGACGGAAGACGCTGAGTCGGAACGGTTCTTCAGCGGCGGCCCGCAGGGGCGGCCGATGTTCGACCTGCCCGCCTTCGGCCTGTCGCGGCTGCGGGCGGCGGGGGTCGAGGCGGAATGGTCGCGCCATTGCACCTATTCCGACCCGGACCGCTTCTTCAGCTACCGGCGTGCCACGCATGAGGGGCAGGCAGACTACGGGCGGCTGATCAGCGCGATCTCGCTCTAGCCTGCCTCGCGGACGCGTTCCTCGACGATCTCGAAGGGCACGGCGGGCTCGTCCTTGGCGCCCCGGATCACCAGCGAGGTCTTGACCGAGGCGACGTTCGGCGCGGCCGTCAGGCTGTTCGTCAGGAAGCGCTGGAAGGTCGACAGGTCGGGCGAGACGCATTTCAGGATGAAGTCGATCTCGCCGTTCAGCATGTGGCATTCGCGGACCAGCGGCCAGCCCATGACCCGCGCCTCGAAGGCCGACAGGTCGCGTTCGGATTGCGAGGCCAGCCGCACCATGGCAAAGACCTGCACCTCGAATCCCAGCTCGCGGGCGTCGATCAGCGCGTGGTAGCCGCGGATGTAGCCCAGTTCCTCCAGCGTGCGGACGCGACGCAGGCAGGGCGGCGCGGAAATGCCCACGCGGCGGGCCAGTTCGACATTGGTCATCCGGCCATCGGCCTGAAGTTCGGCCAGGATCTTGCGGTCGATGTCGTCGAGTTTGGCGCCAGCCATGAGGATCTTTCTTCTGTTCGATCGCGGCGTTTGCGGAAACTACAATGACGCCCCCGTGGGCGCAACAATCTTTCTGTTGCTGCCGCAAGGCGGGCATGCGTTGCAGTCGACCGCGTGAGGCACTACCTCATGCACAAACCGTGAAAGGGGCGCAAGATGACCGAACGCAGCCATGTGAAATTGTTGATCGTGGGGTCGGGCCCCGCGGGCTATACCGCCGCCGTCTATGCCGCGCGCGCCATGCTGGAGCCGATGCTGATCCAGGGCATGCAGCCCGGCGGACAGCTGACCATCACCACCGAGGTCGAGAACTGGCCCGGCGAGATCGAGATCCAGGGCCCCGAGCTGATGGTGAAGATGGAGGCCCATGCCAAGGCGATGGGTGCCGAGATCGTGACCGATCTGGTGACCTCCCTGGACCTGCAAAGCCGCCCCTTCACCGCGACCTGCGACAGCGGGCGCGTCGTGACGGCGGATGCGGTGATCCTGGCGACCGGCGCGCAGGCGCGCTGGCTGGGCCTGCCCTCCGAGGAGCAGTTCAAAGGCTTTGGCGTCAGCGCCTGCGCCACCTGCGACGGGTTCTTCTATCGCAACCGTGAGGTCGTGGTGATCGGCGGCGGCAACACGGCCGTCGAGGAGGCGCTGTTCCTGACCCGCTTCGCCAGCAAGGTGACGCTGGTCCATCGCCGCGACAGCCTGCGGGCCGAGAAGATCCTGCAGAACCGCCTGTTCGCCCATCCCAAGGTCGAGGTGATCTGGAACAGCGAACTGGCCGAGGTGACCGGCGGCACGACGCCCATGGGCGTCACCGGCGCTCTGCTGCGCGATCTGCGCGACGGAACTATGCGCGAGATCAAGGCGGACGGCGTCTTCGTGGCCATCGGCCACGCGCCCGCCAGCGAACTGGTCGCGGGCCAGCTGGAGCTGCACAACGGCGGCTATGTGAAGGTCGAGCCGGGCAGCACCCGTACCTCGATCCCGGGCGTCTTCGCCGCGGGCGACCTGACCGACCACATCTATCGCCAAGCGATCACCAGCGCGGGCATGGGCTGCATGGCCGCGCTGGATGCCGAGCATTTCCTGGCCGCCGAGGGCGAGATCGAGATCGTGCCAGAACCCCTGGTCGCGGCCATCTACTGATCCGTCAGGTGCGCGTGCGCGACCGTTCGCGCGCGGGCAGCTCTCCGGCATGGTCCAGCGCGCCCGAGGGGGCGGTGGTGCGCTCGGTCTGACCCATGCCGCCCTTGCCGGGATCGGCGTCGGGATCGTTGGGATGGATCGCGCCGCCATCCTCGACCATCGGGTTGGTCCGGTCGGCCTCGGCCTTCAGCTGCATCGCCTTTTCGGCCAACTCGGTCTGGCTGGCCCCGTCGCTGCCCCCCGCATCGCGGCGGTCGCGTTCCTCGGTGGCGCGGTCCAGCGCGGCGGTCAGATATTCCGCCTTGCTGCGCGTGCCCTCGTTGCCCCCGGCCGAGGTCTTGCCCGAAGGGCTGACCTTGCCACGCGCCTCGCGGCCCTGACGGGCGGCGATGTCACGGGCGCGGTTGCGGCGCACCCTCAGCAGGCCGATCAGGTCGGACAGGTCCTTGTCCGACAGCTGGCCCAGGGCGGGCTGTCGGCTTTGATTGGCGAATCCCAGTTCTTCCTGGCTCAGGGCCCGCTGTTCTTCGGGGGTGGCGGTCATGTGGTCGGTCATCGGTGCCTCCGGTTTGTGCGTCACTTGCGAATCCAACGTGGGCAGGCAGCGGGGGTTCCGCGGGCACAGCCTTGCCGCCCCCTGCGGCAAAAGCGTTTTCCCAGACTTGAATATCGCTTTTTTCGCGGCTATGGCTGTGCTGGTATCACGCGGTCCCCTTCAAGTTGCGCGTGTCGATTCCTTTTCGCGTAACCGTGAGCTTTGCACATGACCCTTGCCAACCAGACCCCGATCCCCGAGCTGTATGTCTCGGACGCCGCCGCCGCCGCGCTCAAGGACGATGCGGGGCAGATGCCCAGCTGGGACCTGACGCCCCGCCAGATCTGCGATCTGGAGCTGCTGATGAACGGCGGCTTCAACCCGCTGAAGGGCTTCCTGACCGAGGCCGACTACAACGGCGTCGTCCATGACATGCGGCTGGAATCGGGCGCGCTGTGGCCGATGCCCATCACGCTGGACGTCTCCGAGAAATTCGCCGAGGGCCTGCCCGCCGGCACCGACATCGCGCTGCGCGATCAGGAAGGCGTGATCCTGGCGATCATGTCGGTCACGGACAAATGGGTGCCGAACAAGGCGCTTGAGGCCGAGAAGGTCTTCGGCGCCGACGATCTGGCCCATCCGGCGGTCAACTACCTGCACAACACCGCGGGCCCGGTCTATCTGGGTGGCCCGGTCAAGGGTCTGCAGACGCCGACGCATTACGACTTCCGCGCCCGTCGCAACACGCCGAACGAGCTGCGCGCCTTCTTCAAGAAGCTGGGCTGGACCCGGGTCGTGGCCTTCCAGACGCGCAACCCGCTGCACCGCGCGCATCAGGAACTGACCTTCCGCGCCGCCCGCGAGGCGCAGGCCAACCTGCTGATCCACCCGGTCGTCGGCATGACCAAGCCGGGCGACGTGGACCACTTCACCCGCGTGCGCTGCTACGAGGCGGTGCTGGACAAGTATCCGGCCGCGACCACCAACCTGTCGCTGCTGAACCTGGCGATGCGCATGGCGGGCCCGCGCGAGGCGGTCTGGCACGGCCTGATCCGCGCCAATCACGGCGTGACGCATTTCATCGTCGGCCGCGATCATGCCGGTCCCGGCAAGAACAGCGAAGGCAAGGACTTCTACGGTCCCTATGATGCCCAGACCCTGTTCACCCAGTACAAGGACGAGATCGGCGTCGAGATGGTCGACTTCAAGCACATGGTCTATGTGCAGGAGAAGGCCAGCTATTTCCCCGCCGACGAGATCCCCGAGGGCTCGACCGTGCTGGACATCAGCGGCACCGAACTGCGCCGCCGCCTGCGCGAGGGCCTGGACATTCCCGAATGGTTCAGCTTCCCCGAGGTCGTGCAGCAGCTGCGCCGCACCTCGCCGCCGCGCGCCCAGCAGGGCTTCACGGTGTTCTTCACCGGCCTGTCGGGCTCGGGCAAGTCGACCGTCGCCAACGCGCTGATGGTCAAGCTGATGGAGATGGGCGGGCGTCCCGTGTCGCTGCTGGACGGCGACGTGGTCAGGAAGCACCTGTCCTCGGAACTGGGCTTCTCGAAGGAGCATCGCGACATCAACATCAAGCGGATCGGCTATGTCGCGTCCGAGATCACCAAGAACGGCGGCATCGCGATCTGCGCGCCGATCGCGCCCTATACCGCGACCCGCCGCGCCGTGCGCGAGATGGTCGAGGCGGGTGGTGCCTTCGTCGAGGTCCATATCTCGACGCCCATCGAGGAATGCGAGCGCCGCGACCGCAAGGGCCTGTACAAGCTGGCCCGCGAAGGCAAGATCAAGGAATTCACCGGGATCTCGGATCCCTATGAAGAGCCGAAGAATGCCGAGCTGGTCGTCGACACCAGCGACATCGACGTGGACGGCGCCGCCCACCAGGTGCTGCTGAAGCTGGAAAGCATGGGCCTGATCGGCCTCAGCTGATCGCCCCTGCCACCCTTGGAACGGCCCCGGCACCCTGCCGGGGCCGTTTCGCGTTTGTCCCGAGGCGCGCGGAACCCGCCCCGCCGCCCGAAGGTTCGACCCCCGGCCGATCCCGCCGTGAAGGATATCCCCCATGACCCTCTCTTCAGCCGCGCCCCGGGGCGTGAACCCCTGGGCCGCGACCGTGCTGCTGCTGATGGGCAACTTCATGAACCTGATCAATGTCAGCATCGTCAACGTGGCGCTGCCCTCGATCCGCGCCGACCTGAACGCGACCGAGACGCAGATCGAATGGGTCTCGGCTGCCTATGTGCTGGCCTTCGCGGTCGGGCTGCTGCCCTGCGGGCGGTTCGGGGACAAGCTGGGGCGCAAGCGGCTGTTCCTGTCGGGGGTGGGGCTGTTCACGCTGGCCTCGGTCCTGTGCGGGCTGGCGCCGGGCATCTGGGTGCTGATCGCGGCGCGGGCCCTGCAGGGGATCGGCGGCGCGATGATGGTGCCGCAGGTCATGGCGATCATGCATGTGCTGTTCCCGCCCGAGCAGAAGGCCAAGGCCTTCGCGCTGGCGGGCTTCGTGGTCAGCCTGGGGGCGGTCAGCGGGCCGCTGCTGGGCGGGCTGCTGATCACCGCCGACATCCAGGGGCTGGGCTGGCGGCCGATCTTCCTGGTGAACCTGCCCATCGGCCTGCTGGTCGTGCTGGGCGGCCTGCGGCTGATCCCGACCATGTCGTCTGATCGCGATATGGCCATCGACTGGCGCGGCGTCGCGCTGTTCGCAGCCGCCATCACGCTGGTCGTGCTGCCGGTGATCGAGGGGCCGCTGCTGGGCTGGCCGTGGTGGTCGCTGGTGGCACTGGCCATGGCTGCGCCCGTGGGCTGGCTGTTCTGGCGCCGCCAGCAGGCGCTGGAGCGGGCGGGGCGCGAGCAGCTGCTGCCCGTGCAGCTGTTGCGCGACCGGGGCTATCTGTCCGGCGTCATCGTGGTGATGATGCACTTCTCGGCCATTCCGGGGATGTTCCTGATCCTGGCGATCTATCTGCAGACGGGCTTCGGACTGACCCCCCTGCATTCCGGGCTGGCCACGGCGCCCTTTCCCTTGGGCGTGATGCTGGGCAGTTGGGTGACGGCGCGCTTCGGGATCCGCGCCATGACCCGGCGCATCGCGATGGGTGCGGGAATCATGCTGGTCGGCATGATCTGGCTGCGCCACGCGGCAGGCCATCCGCCCGCCGACCTGCACCTGTGGACGCTGGCCGCGCCGCTGGCGCTGAACGGCTTCGGAATGGGGCTGGCGATCTCGCCGCTGTTCCAGATGGTGCTGCGCGACGTGCCAGGGCCGATGGCGGGGGCGGCGACCGGGGGGATGCAGGCCTTTCAGCAGGTCGGCGCGGCCATCGGCATCGCCGTCGCCTCCAGCCTGTTCTTCGTGCATCTGCGGGTGACGGACGACTATCCCGCAGCGCTGGCGCAGGCGCTGACCTATCAGATCTGCGTCTTCGCCGCGATCCTGACGCTGCTGGCGATCCGGTCCCGCGCGGTGCGCCGCGCGCGGGTGCCCGGATGAGCGGCTGGCGATCCTCGCTGGAGGTCTGGGACCTGGCGACGGGCCGCGCCCGGGTGATCCTGCGGACCGACCGCCTGATCGAGGCGCCGAACTGGCACCCCGAGGGCTGGTTCCTGGTCAATGCCGAGGGGCGGCTGTGGCGCGCGGACGGGGCGGGGCTGCAGCTGATCAACACCGGCTGCCCCGAGCGGTGCAACAACGACCACGGCATCCTGCCCGACGGGCGCATCGTGTTCTCGGCCCATGACGGCATGGGGGCCGGCATCCATATCTTGGACGGGGCGCAGCTGCGGACCCTGCCGCTGCCCCGGCCCAGCTGGTGGCACGGCGCCACCGCAAAGCGGCTGGTCTATGCCTGCGCGCGGGGTGGCGACCGGGTGGTGCGGATCGCCAGCAGCGACCTGCAGGGCGGGGACGAGAGGGTCCTGACCCCCGGCGTCGCCCATCATGACGGGCCGGATGTCAGCCCCTGCGGCACCTGGATCTGGTTCAATTCGGATGCGACAGGCCATGCGCAGATCTGGCGCATGCCCGCCGACGGATTAGAGGCCGCACCGGTCTTTCATGACGAGAATGTGAACTGGTTTCCCCATCCCTCACCCTGCGGCCGCCACGTGATCTGGCTGGCCTATGCACCGGGGACCAAGGAACATCCGCGTGACCGCCCCGTATCGATCCGCATCATGCGGCCGGACGGGACGGGGCGAAGAACGCTGCTGGATCTGTGGGGTGGGCAGGGCACGATGAACGTGCCCTGCTGGGCACCGGACGGAGGCGCCTTCGCCTTCGTCCGCTACGCGCCCGTCGATCAGTGAACGCTGACCGGCGTCATCTCGTTCTGTCGGGCCAAGGTGAAGGCCAGGCTGCGATCCTGCACCAAGGCCAGCCGCTCGCCCTCGGCGTCATGGACGGCATAGACGTCACGACCCTCGGGCAGCTGCTCGCGGATGTCGCGGGGCAGGGTGGCGATGGCCACCTTGCGGATGTAGACGGTTTGCGCGACGTCCACGTCGCCGAAATCGTATTTGCTATTCAAGACGATCCCCTTCCTTGCGGCTGATGGGAATGGTTCGGACGACCTGATGCGGGGTGACCCGTCGCAGATCGATATGCAGAAGGCCGTTGTCCAGACCGGCGCCTGTCACCTCAACGCCGTCGGCCAGCACGAAGTTGCGCTGAAAAGCGCGGGCCGCGATCCCGCGATGCAGAAAGACGCGGTTGTCCTCGCCCCCCGGCTGGCGGCCCCGGATGACCAGCTGACGGTCCTCGGTCGTGATCGCCAGGTCCTCCTCGGCAAATCCGGCCACCGCCAAGGTGATGCGGAACCCGTCGGGCGGCATGTGTTCGATGTTGAAGGGGGGATAGGCCTCGGCCCCCTTTGCGGCGCGCTCGGCCAGCCGTTCCAGCTGGTCGAAGCCCAGAAGATAGGGGTGGGACCCCAAGGACATCTTTGTCATCTCAGCCCTTTGCATTGCAGCGACTGCGTGGCGCAGGTCCCGTAACCAAGTGGCAACCTGCATCATGTATATATGAGAAGCTGCGCGGCTTTTTGCAAGAACTGCATGACGTGCAACCCCACCAAAGCCTCCGAATGTCGCACGGGGGCAGTTAACACAGGCCCCGCGCCACGCTATAGTCGGCCCCACCGGCATCGACAGCCCGAGAGCATCCAAGATGAACATGCAGCATTCGATGACCCACGACGACATCGCCCGCACCCGCCTCGAGGCGCTGCGCTGCGAGCATCGCGACCTGGACGAGGCGATCGCGGCCCTGCAGGGACAGCAGCTGACCTCGTCCCTGGCCCTGCAGCGGCTGAAGAAGCAGAAGCTGTCGCTGAAGGACCGCATCGCCCGGCTGGAGGACGAGCTGACCCCCGACATCATCGCCTGATTGAAGGCCGCGCCCCCCCGCGCTATGCGGGACCCGGCAAGGATCAATGGGGGCCGCGATGGACGAACCGGTGGGAATCATCATGGGCAGCCAGTCCGACTGGCCGACCCTGCGCGAGGCGGCGGATGTGCTGGACCAGCTGGGCATCCCTTGGCACGCGCGCATCGTCAGCGCCCATCGCACCCCCGACCGGCTGTGGGACTATGGCCGGTCCGCCGTGGATCGCGGGCTGCGCGTCATCATCGCGGGCGCGGGCGGGGCGGCGCATCTGCCCGGCATGATGGCCAGCAAGACGCGGATCCCGGTGATCGGCGTGCCGGTCCAGACCAAGGCCCTGTCGGGGGTCGATTCGCTCTATTCCATCGTGCAGATGCCCAAGGGCTATCCGGTGGCGACCATGGCCATCGGGGCGGCGGGCGCCGCCAATGCCGGGCTGATGGCCGCCGCCATCCTGGCGTTGTCCGATCCGTCGCTGGCGCAGCGGCTGGACGACTGGCGCGCGGCGCTGACGGCCTCGATCCCCGAGGAGCCGGTCGATGAGTGAGACCCGCACCCTCGGCATCCTGGGCGGCGGCCAGCTGGGCCGCATGATCTCGGTCGCGGCCAGCCGCCTCGGGCTGCGCTGCCACATCTACGAGCCGGGCGCCGCGCCCGCGGGCGACGTCGCCTGGCGCGTGACGACGGCCTCCTACGAGGACGAGGCCGCCCTGCGCGCCTTTGCCGCCTCTGTCGATGTCATCACCTATGAATTCGAGAACGTGCCGACCAGTGCGCTGGACCTGCTGGAAAGCCTGGCGCCCATCCGCCCGAACCGCCGTGCGCTGGCCGTCTCGCAGGACCGGCTGACGGAGAAGGCCTTCCTGAACCAGATCGGCCTGGCCACCGCCCCCTTCGCCGATGTCCCGGATGCGGGCGCGCTGGACGCGGCCATCGCTGAGATCGGGCGCCCCTCGATCCTCAAGACCCGGCGCATGGGCTATGACGGCAAGGGCCAGGTCCGCATCGGGGACGGCCCCGCCGACTGGACCGGCGCGCCCTCGGTGCTGGAGGGGTTCATCGACTTTTCGGCCGAGATCAGCGTCATCGTCGCGCGCGGCGCGGACGGGCAGGTGGCGGCCTTCGATCCGGGCCTGAACGTCCACCGGGACGGCATCCTGCGCACCACCACCGTGCCCTGCGGCCTGGCCGGGGCGGTCACGACCGACGCCGTGCTGATCGCCGCCCGCATCGCCACCGCGCTGGACTATGTGGGTGTCATGGGGGTCGAGCTGTTCGTCACGCCCCACGGCCTGATCGTGAACGAGATCGCCCCGCGCGTGCACAATTCCGGCCACTGGACGCAGGCGGGCTGCGCGGTCGACCAGTTCGAACAGCATGTCCGCGCCGTGGCGGGCCTGCCCTTGGGCGACGGCCGCCGCCATGCCGATGTGGTGATGGAGAACCTGATCGGCGCCGACATGGACCGCGTGCCCGAACTGCTGGCCCAGCCCCGCACCCAGGTCCATCTCTATGGCAAGGGCGAGGCGCGTCCGGGCCGCAAGATGGGCCATGTGAACCGGATCACCGGCTGATGCCCCCCCGCCTCGCGGTCCGGGCGGCGATCCTGCATCGGGACCGGGTGCTGGTGGTGAATGCCTGGCCCGGCCAGCGCTCGGACCTGTGGTGCCTGCCCGGCGGCGGGGTCGAGCCCGGCCAGTCCCTGCCCGACACGCTGGTCCGCGAGGTGGCCGAGGAAACCGGCCTGCAGGTCACCCCCGGCGCCCCCTTCCTGATCAACGAGTTCCACGACCCCGCATCCGGCTTCCACCAGGTCGAGATCCACTTCCGCGCGACCCTGACCGGCCCCGACCTGATTATCCTTACCGACCCCGAGGGCATCGTGAACCGCGCCCGGTGGGTGACCCGGATGGACCTCGCGCAGCTGCGCCACAAGCCCGACAGCCTCGGCGCGGCCATCTGGAGCGGCGGCGACGCCCATTACGACCCGCTCGAGACGATCGTCTTCTGAACGAACCCCACCATCTTCATCTTGGCAAAAATATCCCGCGGGGGGTCCGGGGGGCGCGAAGCCCCCCGGCGGTCGCGGAACGCAATCCTACTCGGCGGCCTGCTTGACCGCCGTTTCCGAGCCCACCTTCATGCGGAAGCCGCGCTCCAGCTGGTCGAAGGGTGCCACCGGGTAGTCGCCCGAGAAGCAGGCGTCGCAATATTGCGGGCAGGTCTTGCTGCGCCCTTCGGCCTCGCCCACCGCGCGATACAGCCCGTCCAGCGAGACGAAGGACAGGCTGTCCACGCCGATCCATTCGCGCATCTCGTCGGGGGTCATGTTGGCGGCCAGCAGCTTGTCGCGGTCGGGCGTGTCGACGCCGTAGAAGCAGGGCCAGGCGGTGGGGGGGGAAGCGATGCGGAAATGCACCTCGGCCGCACCCGCATCCAAGATCATGTCCTTGATCTTGCGGCTGGTCGTGCCGCGCACCACGCTGTCATCGACCAGCACCACGCGCTTGCCCGCGATCAGGGCGCGGTTCACGTTCAGCTTCAGCCGGACGCCCATGTTGCGGATCTGCTCGGAGGGCTCGATGAAGGTCCGGCCCATGTACTGGTTGCGGATGATCCCCATGCCGTAGGGGATCCCCGATTCCTGCGCATAGCCGATGGCGGCGGGGGTGCCGCTGTCGGGGACCGGGCAGACCAGATCGGCCTCGACCGGGGCCTCGCGGGCCAGCTCCACGCCGATCTGGCGGCGGGTCTCGTAGACGGACCGCCCGCCGATGATCGAATCGGGGCGCGAGAAATAGACATGCTCGAAGATGCAGAAGCGGCCCGTGGACGGCCCGAAGGGGCGCGAGCTCTCGATCTTGCCCTTCGAGATGACGACCATCTCGCCCGGCTCGACCTCGCGCAAGAACTCGGCGCCGATGATGTCCAGCGCGCAGGTCTCGGAGGCCAGCACATAGCCGTCCTCGCCCACCCGGCCCACGACCAGCGGGCGCACGCCAAGCGCGTCGCGCACGCCGATCAGCTTGGTGCGGGTCATCGCGATGACCGAGAACGCGCCCTCGACGCGGCGCAGGGCGTCCTTCATCCGCTCGGGAATGTTGCGCTGGATGGACCGCGCCATCAGGTGGATGATGCATTCGCTGTCCGACGAGGACTGGAAGATCGAGCCGCGCTCGATCAGCTCGCGGCGCAGCGCGGCGGCATTGGTGATGTTGCCGTTATGCGCGATCGCGCAGCCGCCCATGTGGAACTCTCCGAAGAAGGGCTGCACGTCGCGGATCGCGGTATTGGCCTTGGTCCCGGCGGTCGAATAGCGGACATGGCCGATGGCCAAGGGTCCGGGCAGGGTCGACATCAGCTCGGGCTTGGTGAAGTTGTCGCGGACATAGCCGAAGCGATGGGCGCTGTTGAAGCCGTGTTCGGGGTCGTGGGTGACGATGCCGCCGGCCTCCTGGCCCCGATGCTGCAGCGCGTGCAGGCCAAGGGCCACGAAGTTCGATGCATCCAGGACGCCGATGGCGCCGAAGATCCCGCATTCTTCGTGAAGACGGTCCGAATCGAACGGATGGGCCAGGAATGGTTGCATCAGCGCGGACCTCGATGGCTGGGGGCTGTCCTGCGCTATGTAGGACCGAAGGCCCCCGAAGTCACGCCCCCGCGGTCGGGCGGGGGCGCTTTTTCGTCATCCGCCCGTCATGCGGGCGGACCTGCGCGCGCTCAGTTGACCGCGGGCGTGGTGGGGGTGGCGGGGGTCACCGGAACCGCGTCGGCGGTGCAGGCGGCGACCATCTGCTCGTAGCGGCTGACGATCCAGCCCGGGGCATCGGCGGGGATCTGTTCGTCCATCTGGCCGCGCACGCGCTCGAACACCTGGGCCGAGCGCGAATTGTCGACCACCTCGACGCTCTGGCTTGTCATCACGCGGTCATGGACGATGAAGGCGATGGCCACCAGCAGGATGCCGCGCGCCACGCCGAACAGGAACCCCATGCCCTGGTCGACCCCGCCCAAGGCGGATCGCTGCACGACCGAGGAGAAAAGCGGCGTGATGATCGAGAAGATCACCAGCGCCAGCGCGAAGACCACCGCGAAACCTGCGATTGTTGCCAGTTCGCAACTGTCGCCCAGAAAGCGATCCAGCACGGGCAGCTGCGCCACCATCGGCCGCACCGTCGGCGCGAACAGGAAGGCCAGGATGGCCGCCGCGATCCAGCCCAGGATCGCCAGCGATTCGCGCACGAACCCCCGCGACCAGGCCAGAATTGCCGACAGGATGATGACCCCTGCCACCACCGCGTCGATGATCGTAAATCCGTCCATTACCTGCCCTTTGCGCCGGTTGTCCCTGTTCTGCGGGCGGCCTCAGCCGGCGCCGAACACCTCGCCCACGAAGCCCGTCAGGTCGGTGATGCGCCGCAAAGTCATGCCGCCCGTGCCCTCGACCCTAGAGGCGTCCGGCAAAATCGCTTGTGAAAAACCAAGTTTTTGCGCCTCTTTCAACCTGTTTTCGGCCTGCGCGACCGGACGAAGCGCACCGGACAGGCTGATTTCGCCGAAAAGCACCGCCTCGGGCGGCAGGGGCGTGTCCTCGCGGGCCGACAGAAGCGCGCCCGCGATGGCCAGGTCGGCGGCGGGTTCGGCCACCTTCATGCCGCCCGCCACGTTCAGGAACACGTCGAGCCCCGCGAAGGGGATGCCGCAGCGCGCCTCCAGCACCGCCAGGATGGTGCTGACGCGGCCCGAATCCAGCCCCACCACCGTCCGGCGCGGGCTGGACAGGGTCGAGGGCGCGACCAGCGCCTGCACCTCGGTCAGGACCGGGCGGGTGCCCTCGATCCCGGCAAAGACCGCGCTGCCGGCGATGGGCTGGCCGCGCTCGGACAGAAACAGTGCCGAGGGGTTGGCGACCTCGGCCAGGCCCGCGCCGGTCATCTCGAAGACGCCGATCTCGCCCGAGGGGCCGAAGCGGTTCTTCACGCTGCGTAGGATGCGGAACTGGTGGCCGCGCTCGCCCTCGAAATAAAGGACGCAGTCGACCATGTGCTCGACCACGCGGGGGCCGGCGATCTGGCCGTCCTTGGTCACATGGCCGACCAGGATCACCGCGACGCCGCGCTTCTTGGCGAAGGTGACCAGTTCATGTGCCGCGGCGCGGACCTGGGCCACGCTGCCTGGTGCTGCCTCGACCGTGTCCGACCACAGCGTCTGGATCGAATCGATCACCGCCACGTCGGGGCGCTCGGCGTCCAGCGTCGTCAGGATGTCGCGCAGGTTCGTCTCGGCACCGAGGCGCATCGGCGCATCTGCCAGGCCGAGGCGCTGCGCGCGCATGCGGACCTGGGCCGAGGCCTCCTCGCCCGAGAAATAGATGGCCTGCAGCCCGGTGCGCGAGAAGGCGGCGGCCGCCTGCAGCATCAGGGTGGACTTGCCGATGCCCGGATCGCCGCCGACCAGCAGCGCCGATCCGGGGACGAGGCCGCCCCCCAGCACGCGGTCCAGCTCGACCATGCCCGACAGGCTGCGCGGCGGCGGCGGTTCGGTCGTGGACAGCGCCGAGAGCGGCACGGCCCGGCCCTTGGCGGCGCCCAGGCCCCGGCCCGGGCCCTGCGACAGGGGCGCTTCCTCGACGATGGTGTTCCAGGCGCCGCAGGCCTCGCAGCGCCCGGCCCATTTCTTGTGGGCGGCGCCGCAGGCGGTGCAGGTGAAGGCGGTGACGGGTTTGGCCATGCCCCCCTGTCGCACCGGGGGGCAGCCGTCGCAAGTTGGATATTTGCGTGAAGAAGAGGGGCTCACGGCAATGTCGGCTTGAAATCCCGGCAGGGCGGGGTCAGGGTCCGCTTCGATTTTTCAGGGGTTTGGACCATGACGCTCGGCTTCTCGCGCTTCGAATTCCTCATCGCCTGGCGCTACCTTCGGGCACGCCGCGCCGAGGGCGGGGTCAGCGTGATGACCTGGATCAGCCTGATCGGCATCGCGCTTGGGGTGATGGCGCTGATCGCCACGCTTGCGGTGCGGGCCGGATTCCGGGCCGAGTTCGTGGACACGATCCTGGGCGCCAATGCGCATACGACGGTCTATGTCTCACCGCAGCGGATCACCAACGAGTTCACCGACGACGTCTATGTGGTGCCGGGGCGGATCGCGGATTACGACGCGATGGCCGCGCGGCTGGCCGAGGTGCCGGGCGTCACCCGCACCGCCGCCATCGTCAAGGGCCAGGTCATGGCCAGCGCCAACGACAGCTCGAACGTGGCCGAGGTGTTCGGCGTCGCCCGCAGCGATCTGGAGGCGATGCCGCGCATCGTGGACCCCGCCACCTCCGAGGGGGATCTGGAGCGGTTCGACGAGGGCATCGCCATCGGGTCTGGCATCGCGCGGGAACTGGGCGTGGGCGTGGGCGACCGCATCCGCCTGATCGCGCCCGAGGGGGCGCGCACGGCCTTCGGCACCACGCCGCGCGTCAGCGCCTACGAGGTGACTTATGTCTTCAGCGCCGGGCGCTATGACATCGACCGCACGCGCATCTACATGCCGCTGGCCGAGGCGCAGTCCTATTTCAATCGCGAGGGGGTGGCCGACGAGATCGAGGTCTTCGTGAACGATCCCGAGCGCGTGGCGGACTGGACACTGGCGCTGATGCAGGCGGCGGGCGAGGGGGCGCAGACCTGGTCCTGGCGCGACAGTTCGGGGTCGTTCCTGTCGGCCCTGGACATGGAGGATGACGTGATGTTCGTCATCCTGTCGGTGCTGGTGCTGATCGCCTCGATGAACATCACCTCGGGCCTCATCATGCTGGTCAAGAACAAGGGCCGCGACATCGGCATCCTGCGGACCATGGGGCTGACCGAGGGGTCGGTGCTGCGGGTGTTCTTCCTCTGCGGGGCCTTCACGGGGATCCTGGGGACGCTGGCCGGGGTGGTGCTGGGCGTCCTGCTGGCGCTGAACGTCGACACGATCATGGCGGGCCTGAACGCGCTGACCGGAGGGGGCGCGTGGCAGCCCGAGGTGCGCGGCATCTATCGCCTGCCGGCCGAGCTGCGTGCGTGGGACATCTTCCGCGCGATGGGACTGTCGCTGGTCCTGTCCTTCGTGGTCACGATCTTTCCGGCGCGCCGGGCCGCGCGCATGAACCCGGTGGAGGCGCTGCGCTATGAATGACGTGTTGCGGCTGGAGGGCGTGGGCAAGACCTATGCCGCCGACGGGCCCGCGCCGGTCACCGTGCTGGCCGGGCTGGACCTGAGCGTGGCGCGGGGCGAGGTGGTGGCGCTGGTCGCGCCCTCGGGGGCCGGGAAATCGACGCTGCTGCATATCGCGGGGCTTCTGGACACGCCCGACACTGGCCGGGTCTGGCTGGCCGGGCGCGACATGACCGGGCTGCCCGACCGGGCGCGGACCGAGGCGCGGCGGCGCGAGCTGGGCTTCGTCTATCAGTTCCACCATCTGCTGCCCGAATTCAGCGCCGCCGAGAACATCGTGCTGCCACAGCTGGCCGACGGGGTCGCGTCGCGCGTGGCGCAGGCCCGGGCCGCCGACCTGCTGGGCCGCGTGGGCCTGAGCCACCGCGCCGATCACCGACCCGCGCAGATGTCGGGGGGCGAGCAGCAGCGCGTGGCCTTCTGCCGGGCCTTGGCCAATGCGCCCGCGCTGCTGCTGGCGGACGAGCCCACGGGGAACCTGGATCCCGAGACCTCGGACAAGGTCTTCGACGTGCTGATGACCTTGGTGCGCGAGACGGGCCTGTCGGCGCTGATCGCCACGCACAACCATGCGCTGGCCGCGCGGATGGACCGGGTGGTGCGGCTGACCGCCGCCTGATCGTTGCGCGCGCGGTCGCCAGGGTGCATGCTGGGCCAAAGCAACAAGCAAGGCGGGGCAGCGATGCGGGCAGTGATGATGGCGGGCGGCATGGGACTGGCCATGGCCGGGCTGGTGGCGGCCTGTGCGCCCGAGGCGCAGCCGCGCGGCGCGGCGCGCGATTATGCCGAGAATTGCGTGGTCTGCCACGGTCCCGCCGGGCGCGGCAACGGGCCCGCCGCCGTGGGCATGACCCCGGCGCCAAGCGATCTGACAATGCTGGCGGCGTCGAATGGCGGGGTCTTTCCCAAGACTCGGGTGATGGGCCAGCTGGTCGGCTACACGATGGGCCGCAGCGACTCCCACATGCCGGTCTTCGAGGCGCTGCGCGAGGGGCCGGTGGTCATGTATGATGATGGCTCGGGGCAGCGGGTGGCGACGCCGGCGCGACTGGTCGCGCTGGCCGATTACCTGCAGACGCTGCAGCGCTGAGGCGTCAGCGGATCACCACGCGGGGGGTGGCGGTCTGCGGGCCGACCTCTCCGATGACGGCGGCGCTGCCGAAGCCGTGGCGGGCGAAAGCGGCGCGGACCTGATCCAGCGCCTGCGGGGCACAGGCCACCAGCAGGCCGCCGCTGGTCTGAGGATCGCTGAGCAGCGCGCGGGCGTCGTCGCCAAAGCCTTGGGGCAGGGCCACCCCATCGCTGTAGCTGGCCCAGTTGCGGCCCGAGGCGCCGGTCACATGGCCGGCCGCGATCAGCGCGTCGATGCCGGGCAGCCGCGGCACGGCAAACCAGTCGATGCTCAGGTCGCAGCCCGATCCGCGCGCCATCTCCAGCGCGTGACCGCCCAGGCCAAAGCCCGTCACGTCGGTCATCGCATGGACGCCGGGGATCGCCGCCAGGTCGGGGCCGGGGCGGTTCAGCAGCGTCGTGACCTCGATCATCCGCCCATAGCCATCCGCGTCCAGCGCGCCCTTCTTCAGCGCGGCGGACATGACGCCCACGCCCAGGGGCTTGCCCAGCACCAGCAGATCGCCCGGCTGCGCGTCGGCATTACGCTTGAGCAGCGCCGGATCGATCAGGCCGAGCGCCACGAGGCCGTAGATGGGCTCGACCGAATCGATGGTGTGTCCGCCCGCGATGGGGATGCCCGCCTCGCGGCAGATGGAGGCGCCGCCGTCCAGCACGCGGGCGATCGTCTCGGGCGACAGCACGTTGATGGGCATGCCGACCACGGCCAGCGCGAAGATCGGCGTGGCGCCCATCGCATAGACGTCGCTGATCGCGTTCGTCGCGGCGATGCGGCCGAAATCGTAGGGGTCGTCCACGACCGGCATGAAGAAGTCGGTGGTGGCGACCAGGGCCTGGGTATCGTTCAGGCGCCAGACTGCGGCATCGTCCGAGGTCTCGATCCCCACCAGCAGCTCGGGCGGGACGGGCAGGGCGGCGCTGCCGCGCAGCAGTCCCGACAGCACGCCCGGCGCGATCTTGCAGCCGCAGCCGCCGCCATGGGCCAGCGAGGTCAGGCGGGGTTCGGGGGCGGTCTGGGTCATGGCTGTCTCCGGCTTGCGTGGCGTGAACCTTACCGCAGGCGGGACGGGATGTTCCAGACGGCCCGGCCGCTATCTACTTGCAGGTCCGGGGCTGCGCGACTAGAACGGCTCAAATTTTCAGGCCGCCGAAGGATCGGTGGCCCTTCTTTCTATGAGGGTGATGATGCAGGTCAAGGAAACGCAGAACGACGGTCTGAAGCGCGGATATCAGTTCACGCTGCCCGCGGCCGACCTGGCCGCCGCCGTCGATGCCAAGCTGAAAGAGGCGCAGCCCGAGGTCGAGATGAAGGGCTTTCGCAAGGGCAAGGTGCCCATGGCGATGCTGAAGAAGCAGTTCGGCCCCCGGATCCTGGGCGAGGCCATGCAGGACGCCATCGACGGCGCGCTGCGCGACCACCTGGAAGGCTCGGGCGACCGCCCCGCCGCCCAGCCCAAGGTCGAGATGGACAATGGCGACGGCTGGAAAGAGGGCGACGATGTCGTCGTCAACGTCACCTACGAGACGCTGCCCACGATCCCCGAGGTCGATCTGACCACGCTGTCGCTGGAAAAGCTGACCGTCCCCGCCGAAGAGGCCGCCGTGACCGAGGCGCTGGAGAACCTGGCGAAATCCTCGCAGGCCTTCGAGGACCGCGAGGCCGGTAGCGCCGCCGAAAACGGTGACCAGATCACCATCGACTTCAAGGGCTTCGTCGACGGCGAGGCGTTCGAGGGCGGCGAGGCCGAGGACTATCCCCTGGTCCTGGGCTCGAACAGCTTCATCCCGGGCTTCGAGGACCAGCTGGTCGGCGCCAAGGCCGAGGACGACCTGAAGGTCGAGGTGAGCTTCCCCGAGGAATACGGCGCGCCACACCTGGCCGGCAAGGCCGCGACCTTCGAGTGCAAGGTCAAGTCGGTGAAGGCCCCGAAGGAGGCCCAGATCGACGACGAGCTGGCCAAGAAGTTCGGCGCCGAGGATCTGGACGGTCTGAAGAAGCAGATCACCGAGCGTCTGGAGGCCGAATATGCCGGCGCCGCGCGTCAGGTGATGAAGCGCTCGCTGCTGGATCAGCTGGACCAGAAAGTCAAGTTCGACCTGCCCGAATCGCTGGTCGAGGCCGAGGCCAGCCAGATCGCGCATCAGCTGTGGCACGAGGAGAACCCCGAGGTTCAGGGCCACAACCACGACGCCATCGAGCCCACCGACGAGCACAAGTCCCTGGCCGAGCGCCGCGTGCGCCTTGGTCTGCTGCTGGCCGAGATCGGCCAGAAGGCCGAGGTGACCGTCACCGACCAGGAGATGACCCAGGCCGTGCTGCGCGCCGCCCGTCAGTATCCGGGCCAGGAACGCGCCTTCTTCGAGTTCGTCCAGAAGAACCAGGGTGCCCAGCAGCAGCTGCGCGCGCCGATCTTCGAGGACAAGGTCGTCGACCTGATCGCCGAGCAGGCGAAGGTCGAGGAAAAGACCGTGACCAAGGAAGAGCTGGAAAAGGCCGTCGAGGCGCTGGACGAGCTGTGATCCCGGCACAGTGACGAAAAGGGGCCGCACCTTCGGGTGCGGCCTTTTTCATGTCCGGGGCCTTTGTCCGGCGCGTCGGGTCGGGTGGCGGGGGCCGGATGCCTCCGGCGGGGATATTTCTGCCAAGATGAAGGTGGAAGGTGCCTTAGCCGCCGACGGGGCGGCGGGCGCCGATCAGGCGGGTGACGCCACGGTCGCGGCTGAGGCGGACGGCGTTCCGGCCGGGCGCGGGCAGGGACAGGACCGCCTCGCGCAGGACGGTGATCGCATCCTCGCTGCTGCGGGGCAGGTCGCCCGGCGCGATGGGGGTGCCGATGGTGACCCGGTAGGGCTGGCGGGTCTTGTTCAGAACCTCGTTGAACAGGGTCACGTCGCGCAGCGTCGGGTGCATCTTGTCGAGGAAATAGAACAGGAGCGAGTTGCGGGCGCGGATCCGCAGCGGGATCACCGGCAGGTCGAACTTGCGCGCGATCATCGCGGCGCTGGCCATCCAGGGACGTTCGGTCAGCGTCAGTCCGTGGCGCTTGGCCAGACGGCCCGAGGGGAAGATGAGCCCGAGCCGCCCGGCCCCGATCGCGTCGCGGGTATAGTCCATCGTCGCCCGCGTCTTGGCATGGCTGCGCTTCTCGGGGCGCCATTCGACCGGGGCGATCATCTCGATCATCTGGGGCAGCACGCGGATCATGTCGTGATTGGCATAGATGAACAGGTCGTCGCGCAGCTGCGAGATGACCGCATTGAGAAAGATCCCGTCCGCGATGCCCGTGGGATGGTTGGCCACGATCAGCGCCGGGCCGGTCGCGGGGATATGCTCCAGCCCCTCGACCTGCAGGTCTTGCACGATCATGTCGCTCATCCGGCGGAAGATCTCGGTGGGTGGCATGTCGCGGAACTGGGTGCCCAGGTCGACGGTCCGGGGATAGCGCAGCAGGTGCATCATCGTCCATTTGGCCAGACGATGATGCGGACGGCCCGAAAAGAGCCAAGGCGCGCGTTCGGCGATCAGCGGATCCAGCCGCGCCTGCATCTCGGCGCGTGCGTCCATGAGCGTGCTCATCCCCGGTTTCCCCCTCACCGTCCGGCCGCGATCATGCGCGACACCATCTCGCGCGTGTTCCGGCTCAAACCCTCGAGAGCGGCGATCCGTTCCAAGGCGGCGCGGGCATGGGCGCGGCGGTCGGGGTCGTAGCGCGGCCAGGTCTCGAAGGCAGTGGACATGCGCGCGGCGATCTGCGGGTTGGCGGCATCCATGCGGATCAGCCAGTCGGCGGTGAAGTCATAGCCCGCGCCGTCGGCCGCGTGAAAGCCTGCATGGTTGCCCGCCAGCCCGCCCAGAAGCGCGCGGAAGCGGTTGGGGTTCTTCCAGTCGAAGTCGCGGCGCGTGGCCAGATCGCGGGCCACGGCCACCGCCCGGCCGGGCGGGGCGGCCATGACCTGCACGGCGAACCACTTGTCCATCACCAGCCGGTTGTCGCCGAACTCGGCCTCCAGCACCTTCAGCGCGGGGCCTGCGCGGCCAAGCCGGACCAGCACGGCCAGCGCAGCCATGCGCTCGGTCATGTTCGAGGCGACGCCGAAGAGGATCTGCGCCCGCTCTCCGCCGTCGATGCGGGCCAGAAGGCCCAGGACGGCGATGCGCAGCGACCGGCGCGCGGCCGAGGCCGCGTCGGGCGAATAGGCGCCGGGCACGGTCATCGCGTCGTAGAGGCCGGTCAGCAGGTCCTGATGGGCCAGCGCGATGCGGCGGGCCAGATCGCCGCGCGCCGCATGGATGGCGTCGGGATCGGGGGTGGATCCTTGGGCGGCAAGGCGGGTGGCGATCTCCTCCTCGCCGGGCAGGGTCAGGCAGAGGGCGCGGAAGGCCGGATCGGCGGCCTCGTCGCCCAGCAGCGCGCCGATGGCGTCGATATAGGCCTGCGCCGCCTCATCGCCGCGGGTCAGGGCCGACAGGGCCAGCTCGCGCCCGGCTTCCCACCGCGCGAAGGGGTCGGTGTCATGGGCCAGCAGGAAGGCGCGGGTGGCGTCGTCCATCTGCCGCGTCAGCATCACCGGGGCCGAGAAGCCGCGCAGGGCCGAGACGACGGGGCGGGCGCCCAAACCCTTGAAGGTGAAGGTCTGGCGGGGCTCGGTCATCTCCAGCACGCGGGTGGGGGCGACCTCGTCGCCATCCGGGCCGATCAGGCCCACCGCGATGGGGATGACGCGGGCGGGCTTATCGGGCTGGCCGGGCGTGGGCTTCGTCGACTGCGCGAAGGTCAGGGTCAGGGTGCCGTCCTGCCAGTCCTCGGCCATCTCCAGCACCGGGGTGCCCGCGTCGGTGTACCAGAGCTTGAACTGCGTCAGGTCGCGGCCGGTCGCATCCTCGAAGACCTTCAGCCAGTCCTCGATCGTGGCCGCGTCGCCATCATGGCGGGTGAAATACAGATCCAGCGCGCGGGCATAGGCCTCGTCTCCGACCAGACGCTTCAGCATGCCGATGACCTCGGCGCCCTTCTCGTAGACGGTGGCGGTGTAGAAGTTGTTGATCTCCTCGTACCGGTCGGGGCGCGGGGGATGGGCCAGCGGGCCCTGATCCTCGCGGAACTGGCGGGCGCGCAGGGTCTGCACGTCCTCGATCCGTTTCACGGCGGCCGAGCGCAGGTCGGAGGTGAACTGCTGGTCGCGAAAGACCGTCAGGCCCTCCTTCAGGCACAGCTGGAACCAGTCGCGGCAGGTGATGCGGTTGCCGGTCCAGTTGTGGAAATATTCATGCGCGATCACCGCCTCGATCCGCTCGTAATCCAGATCGGTCGCGGTATCGGGCGAGGCCAGCACCAGTTTCGAGTTGAAGATGTTCAACCCCTTGTTTTCCATGGCCCCCATGTTGAAATCATCGACGGCGACGATGTTGAACACGTCCAGATCGTATTCGCGGCCATAGACATCCTCGTCCCACCGCATCGACTTGATCAGGCTTTCCATCGCGAAGCCCGCGCGGTCCTGATTGCCGGGGCGCACCCAGACATTCAACGCGACCTCGCGGCCCGAGCGGGTGGTGAAGCGGTCGGAAACCGCCACCAGATCGCCCGCGACCAGCGCGAAGAGATAGCTGGGCTTGGGCCAGGGGTCGTGCCACTCGGCCACGCCGCCCGCCTCGCTGACCGGGTTTCCGTTCGACAGCAGCACCGGCAGGTCGCTGCGCAGGGTGACGCGAAAGACCGTCATCACGTCGGGGCGGTCGGGATAGAAGGTGATGTGGCGAAAGCCCTCGGCCTCGCACTGGGTGCAGAAGATGCCGCCGGACAGATAGAGCCCCTCGAAGGCGGTGTTGTCCTCGGGGTCGATCGCGACCTCGGTCTCCAGCGTGAAGGGCGCGCGGGGCAGGGCGGCGGCGGCGATGGTCAGGCGTTCGTCGTCGCGGGTGACATGGGCGGGGTCGGGGGCCTGCCCGTCGATGGTCAGCGCGCGCAGCCGCAGGCCCGCGCCGCCGTCCAGGACCAGGTCGGACGGGGCATCGGGATCGCGGGGCGCCAGGTCCAAGGCGGCCCGGACGATGGTTCCGCGCCCCGCCAGCGTCAGGTCCAGCCGGGTCTCGGACAGCAGGAAGGGCCAAGGCCGATAATCTGCAAGGTGCTGGACGGGCTGCAGTTTTGGGGCGGACATGGGCGGCTGCCTCTCGTGAAAAAACCGGTCCGGGGCGGAACCCGGGCCTGACACCGGTGTTAATCGCCTGAACGCCGGCTCGCAAGCCGCGGCGTCCGGCCTTGGCGGTTGACAGCCCATGGGACCCGCGCCACAGCAGAGCGATGCAACCCGGTCCCAAGACAGTCCGAACTGGAGGCTTCCATGAGCTATGATCCCAACGATCCGAACCGCCCGAAACCCGGCGTGGATCACAAGGAAACCTATGTCGAGCCGGTCGAGCGCAAGTCCTCGGCGCTGCCGCTGATCATCGGCGTGCTGCTGGCTCTGGCGCTGGCCTATTTCGTGCTGCAGCGGTTCATGGCCGATGACACGACCATCGTCGAAGGCGACACCACCACCGTGACGACGACCGAGGACGCGCCCGAGCCCGTCGAGGCGCCCGCCGTCGTGGCCGTGCCCGATGCCGAGCCCGACACCGCCGAGATCGAGGCCGAAGCCGCCGCCGACAACGCCGCGGCCGATGCCGAGGCGGCTGCCGAAAGTGCGGCCGAAGCCGCCGATGACGCGGCCGATGCCACCGGTTCGGCCGTCGAGAGCGGTGTGGAAGCGGCAGGCGAGGCAGCCTCGAACGCCGCCGATGCGGCCTCGGACGCGGCCAGCGATGCGGCCGACGCGGTCGAGGATGCCGTGACCGTCGACGAGCCCGCCACCGAGGTCGAGACCCCGGCGCCGGTTGTGACGCCGGAACCCGCCGAGACCCCGGATGCCGTCGAGACCGAGACCGGGACGACCACGGTTCCGATCGAGCCCGTCACCGAAGCCCCGGCAACCACGGCCCCCGAGGCCGACGCCGCGAATGACACCACGACCACGCCCGCACCGGCCAACTAAACGGTCCAGATTTTGGCAGGACGGCCCGGATGCACCAGCATCCGGGCCGTTTTCATGTGCGCCGCGCATGAAGCCGCAATCCGGACGCGACGTCGGCCTTCGGTCTGGTTCGTCGCGGCCGTACCTTGTGAAACATTCTTGCCCGATGTTAAGTGTCGGGCAATGAGACGATCCACAAGATGCGGGGGGCATTGGAAGCCATGAAGATTGGCGCTTTGAAAGAGAGCTTCGAGGGTGAGGCCCGCGTGGCGATCACGCCCGGCTCTGCGGGGCATCTGGGCAAGCTGGGGCACGAGGTTCTGGTCGAGAGCGGCGCAGGCGCGCGCGCCGGGTTTTCCGACGACGAGTACCGCCGCGCGGGCGTGACGGTCTGCGCGACGCCGGCCGAACTGATCGGGGCGGTCGATGTGCTGGCCAAGGTGCGGCCCGCGACCGAGGCCGAGATCGGCCAGATGCGCGAAGGGCAGACGCTGATCTCGTTCTTCTATCCCGGGCAGAGCGCGGACCTGCTGGCGCGCGCCAAGGATCAGGGCATCACCGCCATCGCGATGGACATGGTGCCCCGCATCAGCCGCGCGCAGAAGATGGACGCGCTCTCCTCGATGGCCAATATCGCGGGCTACCGCGCGGTGATCGAGGCCGCGAACAATTTCGGACGCTTCTTCACAGGGCAGGTGACGGCGGCGGGCAAGGTGCCCCCGGCCAAGGTGCTGGTCGTGGGCGCGGGCGTCGCCGGTCTGGCGGCCATCGGCACATCCGTGTCGCTTGGCGCCCAGGTCCATGCCTTCGACGTGCGCCCCGAGGTCTCCGAGCAGATCGAATCGATGGGCGCCGAGTTCGTCTATCTGGAATTCGACGAGCCCGCGCAGGACGGCGCCGCGACGGGCGGCTATGCCGCGCCCTCGTCCCCGGAATTCCGCGAGAAGCAGCTGGCACGGTTCCGCGAACTGGCCCCGCAGATGGACATCGTCATCACCACGGCGCTGATCCCGGGACGCGACGCGCCCAAGCTGTGGACCGCCGACATGGTGGCGATGATGAAGCCCGGCAGCGTCATCATCGACCTGGCCGCCGAGAAGGGCGGCAATTGCGAGCTGACCGTCCCGGACCAGCGGATCGTGTCCAACAATGGCGTCGTGATCGTCGGCTATACCGATTTCCCTTCGCGCATGGGCGCGCAGGCCTCCGAGCTTTATGGCAACAACATCCGCCATTTCCTGCACGACCTGACCCCCAAGAAGGACGGCGTGATCCATCACAACATGGAGGATGACGTGATCCGGGGCGCCACCGTCGCCCATGACCACGACATCACCTGGCCGCCCCCGCCGCCCAAGATCGCGGCCATCGCGGCGCAGAAGCCCAAGGAAAAGAAGAAGGACCTGACCCCGGATCAGCGCCGCGCCGCCGAGGCCGCGGCCTTCAAGGCCGACACCGCCAGCCAGATCAAGCTGCTGCTGGGCGGCGGTCTGGTGGTGCTGCTGATCGGGCTGGTCGCGCCCGCCAGCTTCATGTCGCATTTCATTGTCTTCGTGCTGGCCTGCTTCGTCGGCTTCCGGGTCATCTGGAACGTCGCGCATTCGCTGCACACGCCGCTGATGGCCATCACCAACGCGATCAGCTCGATCATCATTCTGGGCGCGCTGATGCAGATCGGCTCGGGCTCGGGCTGGGTCATGGTGCTGGGCGCGCTGGCGGTGCTGATGGCGTCGGTCAACATCTTCGGTGGCTTCATGGTCACCCGGCGCATGCTTGCCATGTTCCAGAAGTCGTAAGGGGTCGGGACAATGGAATACGGATTCACCACTGCGGCCTATGTGGTCGCCTCGGTCCTGTTCATCCTGTCGCTTGGCGGGCTGTCGGGACAGGAAAGCGCCAAGCGCGCCATCTGGTACGGCATCGTCGGCATGGCGCTGGCGGTGCTGGCCACGCTGTTCGGCCCCGGCGCGGGCAACTGGTTCCTGTCGCTGGTCATGATCGCCTTGGGCGGCACCGGCGGCTGGATCGTCGCCAAGCGCGTCCAGATGACCGAGATGCCGCAACTGGTCGCCGCCATGCATTCGCTGGTGGGCCTGGCCGCGGTCTTCGTGGGCTTTAACGCGCAGATCGAACTGGGCCGCGTGATGCGCGCCGCCGCCAGCGAGGTCCCGGTGATCTTCACGGGCTTCGCCGCCCTGCTGGCCAGCCGGACCCCGGCCGAGATCGCCATGCTGAAGATCGAGGTCTTCCTGGGCATCTTCATCGGCGCGGTGACCTTCACCGGGTCGGTCGTGGCCTTCGCCAAACTGTCGGGCCGCGTCGACGGCAAGCCCAAGAAGCTGCCGGGCGGGCACATGCTGAACGCGGGCGCCCTGGGCCTGTCGATCCTGCTGGGCATCCTCTACTTCACCGGCGTCGGCCCCGCGATTCTTTGGCTGATCGTCATCACCCTGCTGGCGTTCTTCATCGGCTATCACCTGATCATGGGCATCGGCGGCGCCGACATGCCGGTCGTGGTGTCGATGCTGAACAGCTATTCGGGCTGGGCAGCGGCGGCCATCGGCTTCACGCTTGGCAACGACCTGCTGATCGTGACGGGCGCGCTGGTGGGCTCGTCGGGCGCGATCCTGTCCTACATCATGTGCAAGGCGATGAACCGCAACTTCGTCAGCGTGATCCTGGGCGGCTTCGGCGGCGAGACGGGACCGGCGGCGGCGATCGAGGGCGAGCAGATCGCCATCGATGCCGACGGAGTGGCCTCGGCGCTGAACGAGGCCGACAGCGTGGTCATCGTGCCGGGTTACGGCATGGCGGTGGCGCAGGCGCAGGGCGCGGTCAGCGAGCTGACCCGCAAGCTGCGCGCGGCCGGAAAGACCGTGCGCTTCGCGATCCACCCGGTCGCGGGCCGTCTGCCCGGGCACATGAACGTGCTTCTGGCCGAGGCCAAGGTGCCCTATGACATCGTGCTGGAGATGGACGAGATCAACGAGGATTTCCCCTCGACCGACGTCGTCATCATCATCGGCTCGAATGACATCGTGAATCCGGCGGCGCAGGACGATCCGAACAGCCCCATCGCCGGGATGCCGGTCCTCGAGGTCTGGCGCGCCAAGCAGGTCTTCGTGTCCAAGCGCGGGCAGGGCACCGGCTATAGCGGCATCGAGAACCCGCTGTTCTTCAAGGACAACACCCGGATGTTCTATGGCGACGCCAAGGACAGCATCAACAAGCTGCTGCCCATGATCGACTGACCCCCAAGGGGTCGACGGACAGGCCCGCCGGATCAGGTCCGGCGGGCCTTTTGCTGCCTTGCGCCCGGTCACGGGCCGGGGTCAACTGCCGCAAGAGGATCGGGGGTAGGGACATGGGACCGGCGACGGAACATCCGCTGCGCTATGCGCTGGTGAACGAACTGCATGCGCGGCCCTCGCCCCGGATGGCCGCGCCCGCCACGGCGGTCTTCGTGGCTTTCAAGGAGCCGCGCGACGCCGCCAACCGCGCCCGGGCGCTGGACATGGCCCATCTGACGCAGCTGGTCGACCGGCATGGCGGGCCGCGCCCGGACCCCGAGGACAGCCATTACCAGGGCCGGCAGGGGCGCCATGACCTGAAATGGGAAAGCCACACGGAATTCGTGACCTACATGGCCACGACGCCCGGCCTGCCGATCCGGCCCTTCGATCCGTCGGCGGCGGCGATCTTCTCGGAGGACTGGCAGCGCGCGGCGCCGGGCAAGCGCGTGGCGGCGGTGATGGTGCAGATCGACCTGCTGCCCGAGGATCCCGCCGAGGTCATGGACCGCATCGGCGGCTGGTTCGCCCGCGACAGCATGGCCGCGATCTGGGTGCTGGACGAGACGGCGGTGGTGGCGGGCGATTTCCGCATCGATGCCGACGGCTGGATGCGCTTTGCCGTCTTCGTGCGGCCTGGCACCTCCGAGGGGCGCGTGGGACGGCTGGTCCACCGGCTGGTCGAGCTGGAGACCTATCGCGCCATGTCCATGCTGGGCCTGGGCCGGGCGCGCGGCCTCAGCACCCGCCTGAACGAGCTGGAGCCGCGCCTGACCGCGATCCTGGACCAGATGGCCGACGAGACGCTGCCTGCCGAACAGCTGTTGCACGAGCTGCTGGCCGTCTCGACCGAGCTGGAGGCGCAGGCGATCCAGCATTCCTTCCGCTTCGGTGCGACCTCGGCCTATGAGGCGATCGTGCATGACCGCATCGGCACGCTGCGCGAGACGCGGTTCATGGACCGGCAGATGCTGTCCGAGTTCATGCGCCGCCGCTATCAGCCTGCCATGCGCACGGCGAAATCGGCCGAGCAGCGGCTGGCCACGATCCTGGAACGGGCCGCGCGGGCATCCGAGCTGCTGCGCACCCGCGTCGATGTCGAACGCAGCGCGCAGAACCAGAGGATCATGCACCGCATGGATCGCCGCGCCGACCTGCAGCTGCGCCTGCAGCACACGGTCGAGGGGCTGTCGGTGGTGGCGATCAGCTATTACGCCGTGGGGCTGCTGGGCTATGCGCTGGCGCCGCTGGCGGGGTCGTCGGGCATCGACAAGACGCTGCTGGTCGCGGTCCTGACGCCGCTGACGGTGCTGGCGGTCTGGGGGGCGATGCGCCGCGTGCGCAAAAGCCTGCACGCGGCGGGGGGCGACGATTTGTGACTTGCGATGCATCCGGGGGGACGTGATAACCGGCGGGCACTCACCCGAAAGGATCCCTTCCATGCGTCTGACATTTGCCCTTCTGGCGACCCTCGCCCTCAGCGCCTGCGGCATCCCTTTCGTGCCCCTGATCTGACGAGGATATCATGGCCAAGTCACTGACGATGTTCGGATTGTCCCATTGCTCGACCTGCCAGAAGGCGCAGGCGGGCCTCGAGGAGCAGGGCTGGACAGTCGCCTTCCGCGACGTGCAGAAGGAGCCCCTGTCCGAGGACGAGCGGCGCGCGCTGGTCGAGACCTTCGGCGACAAGATCATCAACCGGGCCAGCCTGACCTGGCGCGGCATGTCCGAGGACGAGCGCGCCGCCGATCCGGTCGCGATGATGGGCGAGAAGCCGAGCGTGATGAAGCGCCCCGCCATCCGCGCGGACGAGACCGCGACGCTCGGCTGGACGGTCAATGTCAAGCGCGCCTTCGGGGTTCCGGTCTAGGGGCGCCCCGGCGCAAGGATGCGGGGCAGGGGCGCTCAGCCCTTGCGGCTGGCCAGCGAGGCGATCAGCGGGCGCACCCCAGTCAGGTCGTAGCCGGCCTTGTCGGCAGTCTGCAGGATCTCGTCCTCGGGCAAGCGGCCTGCCTGGTTCAGCGCCCAGAGGACGGTGCTGCGGTTGCCCGAGCGGCAATAGGCGATCACCGGACCCTGGCCCGACAGCGCCTGTCCGAAATCCGCGATCAGCTGCGGCGTGATCTGGCCGGGCTGGAACGGCAGGTAGTGATACTGCATCCCGGCCTTGGCTGCGGCGGCGGCCATGGCGTCATGGTCGATCTCGGCCCCGACCTCGTCATCGGGGCGGTTGTTGACCAGCACCTTGAACCCAGCCTCGGCCAGGGCGGGCACGTCATCGGGCAGGATCTGCGGAGAGACGGCAAGGGTGGGGGTCAGTTGACGCAGATCCATGGGCAGCCCTTTCATGAAGGTGTCATGCCGACCTGCAGGCTTTCCCCATGTCTTGTCAAGCCGACCCCACCGAAGCGTGAGCAGCGGCGCCCGCGTGGCGGGCAGCCGCCTTACGCAAGGATCGTCTCGGAGATCAGGCCCGGCAGTTGGTCGAAGCGGTCGAAGACCGCCTGATGCGGCAGATCCGCGATGGGCGTCATCCGGTAGCCCTGCGAATAGATCAGGAAGGGCACCGGCACGGCCGCCGCGCAATGCGCGTCAAATTCGCTGTCGCCCACATAGAGCGCGCGGGGCCGGTCGCCGGTGGCGCCCAGCTGCGCCAGGGCCAGCCGCAACGGCGCGGGATCAGGCTTGCGCTGCGGCAGGGAATCGCCGCCGACCACGACAGGCAGCAGGCGGCTGAGGCCGAAATGCTCCAGCACGACGCGCGTGGGCGCCATCGGCTTGTTGGTGCACAACCCAAGCGGGTGGCCGGCATCGGCCAGCAGGCCAAGCGCCTCCAGCGCGCCGGGATAGAGCCGCGTCAGCGCCGTCGCATCGTGATAGCGCGTCATGAAGGCGGCGATCAGCGCGGGCCGCTGCACCGGGTCGATGGCGCAGGCGGCCATGACCCGCGTCCACAGCACCTCGACCCCGCCGCCCACGAAGCTGCGCACCCGGTCCAGCGTCAGCAGCGGCAAGCCGTGTTCGCGCAGGACTGCGTTTACGCAGGCATGGATGTCGGGCGCGCTGTCGATCAGCGTGCCGTCCAGGTCGAAGACGATGGGGCAGGGTCGGGTCATTCTTGGTCAGCCTTCCATTTGATCGAACAGCCCATCGAGGCCACCTGGTCCCGTGGCCCGGCGCCTGTCTCGGCGATCATCACCATCGCCTCGTACAACTCGCGGCGGGCATCGTCGGGGGCGGGATTGCGTCCCGAGGCATCCAGCCGACCGCGATATTGCAGTTGTCCGGCAGAGTTGTAGCCGAAGAAGTCCGGCGTGCATTCGGCGCCATAGGCCCGGGCGATGTGCTGGGTCCTGTCATACAGATAAGGAAACCTGAAGCCAGCCTCACGGGCCAGACGGGCCATCTCGGCAGGACCGTCCTGAGGATAGGCTTCGGCATCGTTGGCCGAGATCGCCACGACACCGATACCTTGATCCATCAGGCCATGCGCGTCGCGCAGGATGCGGTCTAGAATGGCGCGCACATAAGGACAGTGGTTGCAGATGAACATGACCAGCGTGCCGCGCGCGCCCGTGACGTTGGCCAGCGTCACGACCTGGCCGTCGCCCGTGGGCAGCGCGAAGTCGTGCCAGGCTGCGCCGAAATCACAGACGGGTGGCGAGACGGCCATGATCTTCTCCTGCAGGTGCTGGCGCGATCTTGGGTCAACAGTCCAAGACCGGCAAGCCGCTAATTGGTCGAACCGGGGACGGGGATACGTCATTAAATGACATAATACAGATTATTCCAAGAATGGACGCATCCCCCTGTCGCCGCTTTACGGGTATGTCGGGGAACCTCCGCCGTCGTTGTCGCGTCTGTTTCCAGGATGAACAACTTGTCCAGATAAGGATCACGATCATGACCTATGCGAAAACCGGACTTCTCGTCGCCATCCTCGCGCTGTCGGCCTGCGGCACGACCGTCGGCGAACGTGCCGCGACCGGCGGTCTGGGCGGCGCTGCCGTGGCAGGACCCGCCGGTGCGGTGGTCGGCGGCACCGTGGGTGCCGTCAGCGCCACGCAGTAAGACGACCTCAATTGACGACAAACGGCCGTGCCCTCGGGGCGCGGCCGTTTCCGTGCCGGCCTTGCGGGTCACGGCACCATCCCCTACATCTTGAACAAGGACAGACAAGGATCACCCCATGGCCATGGAAGCGCACGATATCGAAGCCCTCATCAGGGTCTCGTTCCCCTCTGCCAAGATCACGATCACCGATCTGGCGGGCGACGGCAACCACTACGCCGCCGAGGTCATCGACGAAGCCTTTCGCGGGATGAACCGGGTGCAGCAGCAGCGCGCCGTCTATGCGGCGCTGCAGGGCAAGATGGATGGCCCGTCCGGCGAATTGCACGCCCTGGCCCTGACGACCAAGGCGCCCGACTGACGGCACCCTGCCCCGCCACCGTTTTTCGGCCTGCCACCGGCGGGCCATCGACCGAAAAGGAGTGTCATGATGAATGACGTGACCAACCGCATTCAAGGCCTGATCGACAGCAACGATGTCGTGCTGTTCATGAAGGGCACCAAGGAGATGCCGCAATGCGGGTTCTCCAGCCGCGTCGCGGGTGTGCTGAACTACATGGGCGTGCCCTTCCAGGACGTGGACGTGCTGTCCGACGCCGAGGTCCGTCAGGGCATCAAGGAATTCTCGGACTGGCCGACGATCCCGCAGCTCTATGTCAAGGGAGAGTTCGTCGGCGGCTGCGACATCATCACCGAGATGACGCTGTCGGGCGAGCTGGACCAGCTGCTGAGCAAGCAGGGTGTGGTCTTCGATCAGGCGGCGGCGGACAAGATCCGCGAAGCCAATGCCTGATGCCGGTCTGATCCGGACATGAAAAAGGGCGCCAGTGGCGCCCTTTTTCGTCAGATCAGATCGTCGGGATCGTAAGCCGGATCCGTGTTGCGGCTTTCCTGGATCTTGGCCGCCAGCGTCACGCCGACCGCAAAGGCCCCGAACAGCTTGGCCATGCTGCCGACGTTGGAATTCGCCGCCTGCTTGACCTGCTGCGTGCCTGCCTGGATGCGACGCTCGGCGGATTGCCGGGTGTCGCTGTCCAGACCGATCGACCGCACCGTCTCGCGGAAGCCGCCGAACACTTTGCGCTCGGCATCATCCGCCAGCTTGGTCGCACGATAGCTTGCCTGATCCATCAGCGAATGCGCTTTGGTCTCGGCAAGTCCCACCATCCGCGTCGCCTCGGAACGGGCGCGGGTGACGGCGGCATCGGTTGCCAGCGACACGCGCGCCTCGACTTCGCGCTTCAGATCGTCGGTCGTGGGCATCTCGTGCTTGCGACGCGACGACATGGCGATCAGAATCACCGCGATCAGCAGCAGCACACCACCGATGGCCAGCGAGGCCAGTGTCGACCCCCAGTCAAGCTCGTTCGCCAAGAAGGACCACAGCGCCGCCAGCAGGAACCCCGAGGCGATCAGTCCGGCAACCCCGGCGGCGGCCTTGAGAGCCGCGCGCCGGAACGTATCGCCGACAGCCAGTTGGATGCGTCGGGCGAAATCGAACATATGCTCGACCTCAGCGACGCGACATCAGCAGGCCGACAAGGAAGCCGACGCCGGCCGCGATGCCCAGAGCCTGGGCCGGGTTGCGGCGGACCATTTCCGACACTTCGTCGTAACGCTCTTCGGCGTAGTGTGCGACCTCGTGGGCCTTCTGCTGACCGGCTTCGTACAGGCGCTCGGCCTCGATGCGGGCCTTGTCGGCATATTCCTGGCTGGTCTCGCGGGCGCGGTCGACATACTGGCGACCGGTCTCCTTGGCGTCTTCGGCAAGGGCCGCACCACGATCCTTCAGGCGCTCGACGCCCGAATTGTCGGCCAGGTTCTTGGCAGTGTCACGCACGTCATCGGCCACGCGGCTGGCGCCGTCCTGCAGGTCGCGCTTTGCCTCGTTGGTAGCTTTCTGAGCGTCGCGCTTGGCGTCGTCGAGGGTCGGGTTCTGTGCCATGGTATCGTCCTTTCATAGGTGTCGTTCACCTTCGTCAGACAAACAATGGCATGCGGGTGATTGTTCCCGCAGTCGACGAAAATCTTTACCTTAATCGGGGGAACGAAAGGGCGTGGTAGGGGCGGCCGGACTCGAACCGGCACTCATTGCTGAAACGGATTTTGAATCCGTCGCGTCTACCATTCCGCCACGCCCCCGAACCTGTCAGGCGCCCTTCCGGCGGGATCCTTGCGGATCACCCGCCGAGGCGTAATTCCCGCCGCGGGGATTTGCAAGACCGATGTGAGGGGCCCCTGCCCCGCGACCCTGCCACGCCGGGTCAGGCCCGGCCCAGCTTTGCCAGCCGCGCATCGCGCAGCCGCGCGAAATCGTCGCCCGCATGATAGGACGACCGCGTCAGCGGCGTGGCCGAGACCATCAGGAAGCCCTTGCCATAGGCGGCCTTCTCGTAGCCCGCGAATTCCTCGGGGGTCACGAAGCGGTCGACGCGGTGATGCTTGGGGCTGGGCTGCAGGTATTGGCCGATGGTGATGAAGTCGATGTCAGCCGCACGCATGTCGTCCATGACCTGCAGCACGCCCTGGCGATCCTCGCCCAGGCCCACCATGATCCCCGACTTGGTGAACATCGTCGGGTCCAGTTCCTTGATCCGTTGCAGGATGCGCAGCGAATGGAAATAGCGCGCCCCCGGACGGACCGAAGGGTAAAGGCCCGGCACCGTTTCCAGGTTGTGGTTGAAGACGTCGGGCCGCGCCTCGACCACCGTCTCCAGCGCGCCGGGCTTCGATTTCAGGAAGTCGGGCGTCAGCACCTCGATGGTGGACGCGGGCGACCGGTGGCGGATCGCGCGGATGGTCTGGGCGAAGTGATCCGCCCCGCCATCGTCCAGATCGTCGCGGTCGACGCTGGTGATGACCACGTGGTTCAGTCCCAGTTTGGCGACCGCATGGGCCACTCGGCCCGGCTCGAACGCATCCAGCGAGGTGGGCTTGCCGGTGGCGACGTTGCAGAAGGTGCAGCCCCGCGTGCAGATCTCGCCCATGATCATCATGGTGGCGTGGCCCTGGCTCCAGCATTCGCCGACATTGGGGCAACCCGCCTCCTCGCAGACGGTGGACAGGCGGTTCTCGCGCAGCAGATCGCGCGTCGCCTTGTAGCCCGCCGAGGTCGGCGCCTTGACCCGGATCCAGTCCGGCTTCTTGGGCTGGGCCTGGTCGGGACGGTGCGCCTTTTCCGGGTGACGCTGATCCGGGATGGTGAGGTCGCGCAAGGTCATGGTCCTTTCGGTCGCGGTTCCCGCAGAAATAGGCTGTTTTCGCGGTCTTGGCAACGCATGGCCGGGGCGTGCCCGGCATGGCTGCCATGCAGGGCCCCGATCGTGCGGCTGCGGCATTGTCGTCGCCGCAGTGCGGCATTACCTTTTGCCCAAGGGAGGAGCCCCCGCATCGCGCCGCCGATGCCCGACATGACAGGAGCCCCGATGACACCCGGATCGAAACTGCCCGACGTCACCTTCCGTACCCGCGTCCGCGACGCCTCCCTGGACGGCCCCAATCCCTTCCGCTGGCAGGACATGACCACCGCCGATTACTTCGCCGGCAAGCGGGTCGTGCTGTTCTCGCTGCCCGGCGCCTTCACGCCCACCTGCTCGACCTATCAGCTGCCCGGCTTCGAGAAATCCTTCGGCCGGATGCAGGACCTGGGGATCGACGCGATCTATTGCCTGTCGGTCAATGACAGCTTCGTCATGAACCAATGGGCCAAGGCGCAGGACCTGCAGAACGTCGCCGTCATCCCCGACGGCTCGGCCGAATTCACCGACCGCGTCGGCATGCTGGTGCGCAAGGACAACTTGGGCTTCGGCCCGCGCAGCTGGCGCTATGCCGCCGTCATCGACGACGGCGTGGTCGAGGCCTGGTTCGAGGAGCCGGGCCGCTGCGACGATTGCGACGAGGATCCCTATGGCGCAACCGCGCCCGAGGCCGTGCTGGCGTGGCTGCAGACCGCCCGCGTCTCCGAGCCCGCCTGACGACACAGAGGGGCCGCCGCCCGCGCGGCCCCTACCCGCCCAGAAGCGGCTGCGCCGCCATCCGCAGGACCTGCGCCAGATCATCGAACCAGCCCTGCGCCGGGGTCGAGGCGCGGCGCATCAGCATGACCTGACGCGCGGGCTGCGGCTCGGCGAAGCGGATGGCGGTCAGGCCGGGGGCGGCGGCCAGTTCCTGCTGCCGGGCGATCTCGGGCAGGAAGGTCAGCCCCATCCCCTGCGCGGCCAGACGGCACAGCGTCGCCAGCGAGGCCGCGCCCAGATCCAGCCGGGCGCTGCGGCGGTTCAGCCCGCAGACCTCCAGCGCCTGATCGCCCAGGCAATGCCCCTCGTCCAGAAGCAGCAGCTGGCCCGGATCCAGCGCGCCCGGGGCCACGGCACGGGCATGCAGGTCGGCCACCCGCGCGGCGCTGCCCGCCAGCAGGAAGTGATCGGTGAAGAGCGCCACGGCCTCGACCCGCGCATCCTCGGGGGGGCTGGCCACGACGATGGCATCCAGCCGCCCCTGCGCCAGCTCCTCCAGCAGCCGCTCGGTCTGGGCTTCGCGCAGATGCAGGTCGCGGCCGATGTCGCGGGCGCGCAGGTCGGGCAGCGCCTCGGGCAGCAGATAGGGCGCGACGGTCGGGATCATCCCCAGCATCAGCCGACCGCCCTGCCCCGGTCGCCGCAGTCCCTGTTCCAGATCGGTCATCGCCTGCAGCACCCGCAGCGCATGGGCCTGCAGCGCCCGACCCTGCGGGGTCAGCACGACGCCCGAGGAGGTCCGCTCGACCAGCGTGGCGCCGACCACATCCTCCAGCGCACGGATCTGCATGGACAGCGCGGGCTGGCTGACATGGATCGCCTCGGCCGCGCGGGTGAAATGCGCGGCATCGGCCAGGGCCAGGAAATAGCGCAGCTGGCGCAGGGTGATGTTCATAAGGGGACCTGATCGGTTCTAGCAGAAATACCGATTTCTGTTTATCGCCCGGATGGGTCATGGTGCAACCAGCGAATTCAACCACAAGGGAGCCTCCCATGAGCCAGAACGATCCGTCCGGCCGCCCGCGCATGACCACCACCGCAGGCGCGCCCATCGCCTCGAACCAGAACAGCGAGACGGCGGGCGTCCGCGGCCCGCTGCTGATGCAGGACTACCAGCTGCTGGAAAAGCTGGCCCACCAAAACCGCGAGCGCATCCCCGAGCGTGTCGTCCACGCCAAGGGCTGGGGCGCCTTCGGGACCTTCACCGTCACCAACGACATCAGCCAGTACAGCTGCGCCTCGATCTTCTCGCAGATCGGCAAGACGACCGACATGCTGGCGCGCTTCTCGACCGTGGCCGGAGAGGCCGGGGCGGCCGACCATGAGCGCGACGTGCGGGGCTTCTCGCTGAAGTTCTACACCGACGAGGGCAACTGGGACATGGTGGGCAACAACACGCCCGTCTTCTTCGTCCGCGACCCGCTGAAGTTCCCCGACTTCATCCACACGCAGAAGCGTCACCCGCGCACCAACATGCGCAGCGCGACCGCCATGTGGGACTTCTGGGGCCAGCAGCCCGAATCGCTGCATCAGGTGACGATCCTGATGTCGGATCGTGGCATTCCGCAGGACCCGACCTTCATGAACGGCTATGGCAGCCACACCTATTCCTTCTGGAATGCGGCGGGCGAGCGTTTCTGGGTCAAGTTCCACTTCAAGACCCAGCAGGGCCATCGCCATTTCACCAATGGCGAGGCCGCCGAGATCATCGGCCACAACCGCGAGGGCTATCAGGAGGCCCTGTTCGGCAAGATCGAGGACGGCCAGTTCCCGCGCTGGAAGATGATGGTTCAGGTCATGCCCGAACTAGACGCGGAAAAGACCCCCTACGATCCGTTCGACCTGACCAAGGTCTGGCCGCATTCCGACTATCCGCTGATCGAGGTCGGCGAGGTCGAGCTGAACCGCAATGCCGAGAACTACTTCGCGCAGATCGAGCAGTCGGCCTTCAGCCCGTCGAACAAGGTGCGCGGCATCGGCTATTCGCCCGACAAGATGCTGCAGGCCCGCGTCTTCAGCTATGCCGACGCGCATCGCTATCGTCTCGGCACGCATTACGAGCATCTGCCGGTGAACGCCGCGAAGGCCCCGGTGCATCACTATCACAAGGACGGGTCGATGAACTTCTTCGGCCACAAGTCGGGCAGCACGGACGCCTATTACGAGCCGAACAGCTTCGGCGGCGCTGTCGAGGATCCGTCCTTCACCGAGCCGCCCCTTCGGATCTCGGGCGAGGCCGGGCGCCATCCGCACCAGCAGCAGATGGACGACTATACCCAGGTCCGCGCGCTGCATGACACGGTGCTGACCGAAGAGGAGCGTGGGCGCCTGTACAAGAACCTCGCCGCCGCGATGGAGGGGGTGTCCGACGAGCGCATCCTGGACCGGGTGCTGGCGCATTTCGACGCGATCAGCCCGGCCTATGGCGCGGGCATCCGCGCCGCGCGGGCCGAGATGGCCGAACGCCACCGTCACGCGGCAGAATAAGCGCCGCGCGACTTTTTTCACGAGTTTCTATTTTTAGGGGCGCCCTTCGGGGCGCCCCCTGTTCGTTCAGCCGATCAGCGGCGAACCCTTGCCGTAGGTCTCGGCATAGTGCCGCTCCAGCCGCATCAGGGCCAGGCGCAGCACGATCTTGCCCGAGCGCGCCGACCAGCCCAAGCGCCGCTCGGTCATCTCGATGCCTTCCAGGAAGCAGCAGACGCGCAGCACGATGTCGCCCAGGCCCGGCCCCAGATCGCGCAGCGCCAGCGCCACCCGGTCGCGGGCGTTCTCGGACCCGCCGCGAAACCCGGATCCGGTCCGTGACACGTCGATCCCCGCCGTCATGAACCCGTCCCAGTTCTGCGTGACGCGCGGCCCCATCTGGGCCAGCTCGAAATCCTCGCGCAGCCGTTCCCCGGCCGAGACAAGCCCGGCACTCAGGAAAGGCTGCCCGTCCGTGTCGCGCCGACGGGCCAGCACCAGCAGCGGGCTTTCGGCGATGTTTACCCGCGCATGGCGGCGCCGGCCGGTCTCGGGGTCCTCGATCACCCGATCCTCCCAGACCCGGTGGCTCTCGGCATGGACAAAGCCCGCCTGCGCCTCGGCCATGCCGGGCTGAAGCTGCGGCGCATCCGCGCCGACCGGCTCGGCATCCGCGAAGGCCCCGGGGCCGGGCACCGCATTGCGCTGGCGGGGCGAGCGCAACATGTCGCGCAGCGCCTCGCGTCCCGCCGGGGCGATGACATAGCGCTGCAGCCGCCCGCCTGTCCGGGTCTGCACGACCCAGCCCTTCAGCGCCATGCCCTCGGCCAGCGCGCGGTCCAGCACGGCGGTGCGGATGTCGTTGCGGGTCACGATCGCCTTGTCCATCCCGGGGGCCGAGGCCATCGCCGCCCCGGGCTCGGCCAATCGCCGCAGCACCCGCAGCGCCTGGCGGTCGTACTGCGCGGAGTGGCGCGGGGCCTGGGGCGTCAGGGCCGCATCGACCAGCGGATCGTCGCGCCGCGCCTCGAAGCGGCGGACGCGGCGCAAAATGGTCGAGGCATGACAGCCGGATTCGCGGGCCAGCGCGCGGATGGGGATGCCCTGCTCGACGTGACGCAGATACAGGCGGGCATCCTCTGTCATGTCGCGGGGCTCGCCCTTGCCGTCCCCGGCCCCGGACGGGTGCGCCGTGGTGCCCGGGCAGGGTGCGAAGTCACCGGTCGATATGGTCATGTCAGGTCCCTTGTCGTCCTCAGGCCGCCGGTCGTGATTGGCAACCCTGGGTTGAATGTCGTTTCGTGCCGAACAGGATGTCTCTGCACATAGCCGCAACATTCCCTAAGAATTCCTAAAGAAACCTTGCCGGACCGCGCGCTGCGACACGCGATTCGGCAACGCACGCCAAAGTTGTGTGAAGCTGCGGGCCACGACCAACCAGAGGACAGGCCCATGACTGCACCGTCGAACGTGATCGTCTTCCGCCCCCGCCCGTCGCTGCACGGCCTGCGCCGCCCCGGCACGCTGATCCGCGCCGCGCGCGAGGGTCAGGCGTCGTGGAAACGCGACCGGGATCTGGCGCGGCTTCTGCGCAGCGACGGCTGCCCGGCACCCGGGGCGGTCCTGCCGCGCCTGCGCGCCGAGGAGGATCTTCAGAACGACCTGCGGGTGACGCGGGCCGCCGAATACGACCTCAAGCGCCATGTCGCGCTGATGATCGCCATCCTGGCCGAGATGCGCGCCGCGATCGCGGCCTGCCCGCCCTGCCCGGTCGCCGCCGCCCGCTAGGCGTCAGCGCCGGCGCGTGCCCAAGAGGGATCCCAGCACGCCCCGGACCAGTGCCTGCCCGGTCCGGGTGCCCAGCTGCCGCGCCAGGCTCTTGCCGAAGGTCTGCGCGATGCTGTCGGACCGCCCGCGCGGGGCGGGCTTGGCCGGTGCCTCGGGGGCCGGGTAGGGACGGCCCCGGCCCGCGCCGGTTGCGGGCATCTCGAACAGATCGCCGTCGTCCTCGGCCACCGCCGCAGCGGCGGTGCGCTGCGCCAGCATCTCGTGCGCGGACTGGCGGTCCAGCGTCGTGCCGTACTGGGCCCCCAGGGGCGAGGCCGCCACGATCGCCGCGCGCTCCTCGTCCGCGATTGGCCCCAGCTGGCTGAAGGGCGGTCGGATCAGCGTGTGCTGCGCCATTCCCGGCTCGCCCTTGGCCTGCAGGAACGAGGTCACCGCCTCGCCCGTGCCGACCGTCTGGATCGCCTCGGCGATGTCGATATCCGGGTTCGTGCGATAGTTCTGCGCCGCCGCCCGCAGGGCCGCTTGGTCCTTGGCGGTAAAGGCCCGCAGCCCGTGCTGGACTCGGTTGCCCAGCTGGCCCAGCACATCCTCGGGAATGTCGGCGGGGGACTGGCTGACGAACCAGATGCTGACGCCCTTGGAGCGGATCAGCCGCGCCACCTGCTCGATTTTGTCGACCAGCGCCTTGGGGGCGTCGTCGAACAGCAGATGCGCCTCGTCGAAGAAAAAGGCCAGGCGCGGGCGGTCGGGATCACCGACCTCGGGCAGCTGTTCGAACAGCTCGGACAAGAGCCACAGCAGGAAGGTCGCGTAGAGCCGGGGCGACGACATCAGCCGGTCGGCGGCCAGGATGTTGATGACGCCCCGGCCCCGGTCGTCCTGCCGCAGCAGGTCGGCCAGATCCAGTGCCGGCTCCCCGAACAGGCGGTCGCCGCCCTCGCCCTCCAGCACCAACAGCGCGCGCTGGATCGCGCCCACGCTGGAGGTGCCCACATTGCCGTAGCGCAGCGACAGATCGCGCGCGTTTTGGCCGACCCAGACCAGCATCGCCTGCAGGTCCTTCAGGTCCAAGAGCGGCAGGCCCTGCTCGTCGGCCAGGCGGAAGGCGATGGTCATCACCCCCTCCTGCACGGCGGTCAGGCCCAGCAGGCGCGACAGCAGCAGCGGCCCCATCTCGGCCGGCGTGGTGCGGACCGGATGGCCCTGCGCGCCCCAGACATCCCAGAAGGTCACCGGGAAGGCCTGATAGTCGAAGTCGACTCCGATCTTCGCGGCCCGCGCCTGGAACGCCCCGTGCAGCGCGCCCTGGTCCGAGCCCGCCCCCGCCAGCCCCGCCAGATCGCCCTTCACGTCCGACAGAAAGACCGGCACGCCCGCCAGCGACAGGCTTTCGGCCAGGGTCTGCAGGGTCACGGTCTTGCCGGTGCCGGTGGCCCCGGCGATCAGGCCGTGGCGGTTGGCCAGCCGCAGCAGCAGCGTCTCGGGCGTGGCATGACCGGCGCCCGCGCCGCCGACGAGGATGTGACCCGCCTCGGGATCAAGGACCATGGCCATCGACTGCTCCTTCCGGGAAAAAAATGCACCGCGCACCAGGCAACGCGCGCCCCGAAAAGACTATCTTAACGCTTGCATGGCAAGGTGAACTTGTCCGGATCGCTTGTCGTGACGTCGGACGAACCTCCCTGTTGGACTGGCCGCGCCCCCGGGCGCGGCCTTTTTTCACGATCCCGGGGAACTTTTTCTTGCCGGTTGACGGATCACGGCGGCGCGACTACTGTCCGCTGCAATGATGACCGGCCAGTCCGGCAGGGAGACTTACGCAACGCGTCGGGGGCCGTGGTGAGAACCGCGGCCTTTCGCATTTCCGGGCCGCGCGGACCCTTCGGCGAAACCCCGCGCAGCGGCGGGCTGCCGGCGCCGGCTCAAGCCAAGGTGACAACGCACGGGATGCCGGGGGCCTGACAAGGTTTCGCGACCGTGCTAGATCGGCCACAATGCGTTGAGCAAAAGGAAGAAAGATCCATGTCCATCAAATCCTCGCAGGCGCTGCTGGCGGCCCTGGCGCTGATCGCCGGCCCGGCATTCGCCCAGGATGCCGCCAGCCCGACCGCGCCCGCCACCGACACGCCCGCCACGGAAGCCCCGGCCGAGGCGCCCGCCACCCCGGCCGAAGCCCCGACCACGACCGAGGCCCCGGCCGATGCCCCCGCCGACCCGGCGCCAAGTACTGCGACGCCGACCCCCTCGGAACAGGCCGCCGACGGCGCGGCGACGGGCGCCGCGCCCGATCCCGAGGGCCCGGGCACCTATTATGCCAAGTCCGAGCATGGCGACTGGACCATCCGCTGCATCCGCGCAGGCCAGGGCAAGGACCCCTGCGAGATGTACAAGCTGCTGACCGATGCCGATGACAACGCCGTGGCCGAACTGACCCTGGTGCCCCTGTCCAACGGCAACGTGGCCGCCGGCGCGACGCTGGTCGCCCCGCTGGAGACCGACCTGATCGAGGGCCTGGGCTTCCAGGTCGATGCGGGCGAGATGCGCGGCTATCCGTTCAGCTTCTGCGCACCGGTCGGCTGCGTCTCGCGGCTTGGCTTCACGCCTGAGGAACTGGCGGGCATGAAGGGCGGACGCATCGCCAACGTGCAGCTGCTGCCCTTCGGCGGCGATCCGGCCGAGCCCGTGCAGCTGTCCATGTCGCTGGCAGGCTTCACCGCCGCCTTCGACGAGCTGACCGCCTATGCCGCCGAGCCGGCCCCGGCCGCACCCGCGGAAGAAACCCCCGCGGAAGACGCCCCGGCCGAGTGATCCCGGCCGTCCGACGGACCGAAACCGAACGCCGCGCCCTGCAAGGGGCGCGGCGTTGTCATGTCGGGGTCAGGATCAGGCGCGGCGCAGCGCGATGACGGCGTTCAGCCCGCCGAAGGCGAAGGCGTTGGACAGGACCGCATCGACACGGGCCTCGCGCGCCTCGTTGGGCACCACGTCCAGCGCGCATTCGGGGTCGGGTTCCTGGTAGCCGATGGTCGGCGCGATCACCCCGTCGCGCAGTGCCATGATGCAGGCCAGCAGCTCGACCGCGCCGGTGCCGCCGATCAGATGGCCATGCATCGACTTGGTGGAACTGATCATCAGCCGGTCGGCGTGATGGCCGAAGGCATGGGCCACCGCCGCGCATTCGGTCTTGTCATTGGCCGCCGTGCCGGTGCCATGCGCGTTGATATAGCCGATATCCTCGCGGTTCAGGCCCGCATCGACCATCGCCCCGGTGATCGCGCGTTCCGCCCCCTGGGCCGAGGGCATGACAATGTCCTGCGCGTCCGAGGACATGGCGAATCCCACCACCTCGGCCAGGATCTCGGCACCGCGCGCGCGGGCATGTTCGTATTCCTCGAAGACGAAGACGCCCGCGCCCTCGCCCTGCACCATGCCGTTGCGGTTGGCGCTGAAGGGGCGGCAGGCATCCTTGGACATGACCCGCAGGCCCTCCCAGGCCTTGACGCCGCCGAAGCACAGCATCGCCTCGGACCCGCCCGACAGCATCACGTCGGAGGCGCCCGACCGCACCATCTGGAAGGCCAGGCCCATCGCGTGGTTGGAACTGGCACAGGCGGTCGCGACCGTGAAGGCCGGGCCGCGCAGCCCGAACTCCATGCTGACATGGGAGGCGGCGGCATTGTTCATCAGTTTCGGGACCACGAAGGGATGGACGCGGTTCTTCCCCTCTTCATAGACGGCGCGGTAGTTCTCGTCCCAGGTGTTCAGCCCGCCGCCCGCCGTGCCCAGCACGACGCCCGAGCGCAGCCCGAGCGCGCCCTGGAAATGCAGGCCCGACTGCTCGACCGCCTGCTTGGCGGCCAGCAGGGTGAACTGGGTGAACTTGTCATAGAGCAGGATCTGCTGGCGGTTGAAATAGGTCTCGGGCGTCCAGTCATGGACCTGCCCGCCGATCTGGATCGACAGGCGTTCGACGTCGCGGAACTCCAGCTGGGTGATGCCGCAGCGTCCCTCGCGGAAGGCCTGCATCGTCGAGGCGACGTCATGGCCGAGCGCGTTGATCGTGCCCGCGCCGGTGATGACCACGCGCCGCAGCCCGCCGCGCCCGGACAGATCGCCGGCCGGCTGCACCGCCGGGGCGGCGCGTCCGGCGTCGATCAGCGCCTCGTCAGGGGGGCTTTGCGTCGGGGTCGTGGTCATCCGGCCTTGTCCGCCACCAGCCGCTCGACCGCCGCGATGATCGTGCCCATGTTCGAGATGTCGAATTCGGACTTCTCGGGCTCGTTCGCGTTGAAGGGAACCGAGATGTCGAACTCCTCCTCGATGGCGAAGATCGATTCGACCAGGCCGAGGCTGTCGATGCCCAGGTCCTGCGGGGTCGCCTCGTCGGTGACCTGATCGGGCTCCAGCATGGCCTGTTCCGCGATGATCGCGCGGATGCGCTGTCTGATATGGTCTGTCATGTCGCCTCCTGTTCAGCCCTTTTCCAACAGGCGTGTCACGGTTTCCTGAAGCTTGGACAACTGTTCCGCGACGCGCGGCAGGCGCCGCACGGCCTTCTGGATCTCCAGCTGGGTTTCCATCTTGACCGCCGGATTGCCCAGGATGACCCGGCCCGCGGGAACCCGGGTGAAGATCTTGGTCGATCCTCCCGCGATCACGTCGTCGCCGATGGTGATGTTGTCGTTCACGCCGACCTGTCCCGCCAGCACCACCCGGTCGCCCAAGCGCGACGATCCCGCAATGCCCACCTGGCTGCAGATCAGGCAGTCCTGCCCGACGACGACGTTATGGGCCACCTGCACCAGGTTGTCGATCTTAGTGCCCGATCCGATGCGCGTGGCGCGGATGGTGCCCCGGTCGATGGTGGTGTTGGCGCCGATCTCGACGTCGTCGCCCAGTTCGACCGCGCCGATCGAGTGGATACGCGTCCAGTGCTGCGCCTTGACCTGCGCCCGGCTGCCCAAGGTGCGGCGGATCTCCTCGATGCCCGATTCCTCGGGGGTGACGAAAGAGAACCCGTCGCCGCCAATGACCGCGCCGGGCTGCACGATCAGCCGGTCGCCCGCGATCACGTCATGGCCGATGCGCACGCCGGGATGGATCAGGGCCAGCGCGCCGATCCGGGCGTTGCGGTCGATGCTGACATGCGCGCCGATCCGGGCGCCCTCGCCCAAAGTCACGCCCGCGCCGATGACGACGAAGGGACCGATGGCCGCGCTCTCGCCGATCCGGGCGGTGGCGTCGATGACCGCCGTCGGATGGATGCCCGGCGCAATGTCGGGGCCCTGGTCGAAGGCCCGGGTCAGCCCGGCCATGACCAGCCGCGGGCGCGGCGCGAAGATCGCGGCCACCAGCCCGTAGGCCTCGGGCGCCATGCCCTCGGCCAGGATGGCGATGCTGCCGGGTTGCAGGTGGTCGGCATATTTCGGGGACATGGCCATGGCCAGCAGACCGCCCTCGGGTCCGACCGGCGCGACAGAGGCGGGCTCGGCGGCACCGGTGACCCGGATCGACCCGTCGCCCCACAGCCGGGCATCCAGGGCCTGCGCCAGTTCTGCCATCGTGACGGCCATGATGCCCCCCTTTCGTGCGAGGGACTTAGCCTGTTTGCCGCGGCGCTTCCAGTGCCTAGCGCGCCTCGGCGATCACATCCCCGCCCGCGCCGAAGCCCTCGGCCTCCAGCGCGGCCCAGATGCGGGCGTCGCGGGCATAGATGTCGTCGAACAGCCGAACCTGCCCGTCCGGTCCCGGCCAGGCAGTGAAGTAAACCAGATGCACCGGCACGCCCGGGCGCAGCGTCAGCCAAGTCTCGCGCCCGCTGTCCAGCGCGCGGGCGAAGACCGCCGCCGGATCGTCGGTCTGCTTCGACAGCAGCGCATGGGCCAGGTCGACCGGATCGCCGATGCGGATGCAGCCGTTCGAATCCGCCCGGACGCGGTTGCCGAACAGGTGCTTGGAGGGCGTGTCGTGCAGGTAGATGTTCCATCGGTTGGGAAAGATGAACTTGACGATGCCAAGCGCATTGTCGTCGCTTGGCTTCTGGCGCAGGCGGAAGGGGAACGTGGCCGCGCTGTACTGCGCGAAGTCGATCCCGTCTCGCGCCAGCACCCGGCCCGATCCGTCCAGCACGTCCAGATGCGACACGGCGTGGCGGTTGGCCTGCAGCTTGGGCAGATAATCCCGCACGGTGATCGATCGTGGCACGTTCCAGCTGGGATTGACGACCACGTTGATCATCACGTCCGAGAACTCGGGCGTGCGCATTTCGGGCGTGTCCTTGCCCATGACGCTGCGGGTGCGAAAGACCTCGGCCCCGCCCTGGCGGAGGGTGGTCGTGAATTCGGGGATGTTCACCCAGACATGGCGGGCGGACAGATCCTCGGACGCCATCCAGCGCAGCCGCTCCAGCGCGACGGTGATGGCGCGCTGCCAGGCATCGGGACCCAAGGTGTCGGCGCCGTTCAGCCGGGCGATGGTGCGCGGCCCGGCGATGCCGTCATCGGGCAGCCCCGCCGCGCGCTGGTATCGTGCCACGGCCTCGGCCAGCGCGGAGTCATAGCGGTCGGGCTTGCCAACAGGGGCCGCGAAACCGATCGAGGCCAGGTTCGCGCGCAGGGCGGCGACTCCCGCGCCCGTGCTGCCGAGACGCCACAGCCCCTCGGGAATGCGCGGCAGATCGGCGGGCACGCGCAGGTCGGCGCCGCCCTGCAGAGCCGCCTGCAGGGCGCGGTATTCCGGGAAATCGGGCGCGGCGCCTTCCAGCACAGCGGTCGGATCGGGGGCGGCCAAGAAGGCGGCCAGCAGGGCGGGCACCTGGCTGGGGCCGGGCGGGCGCTTGATCTCGGGGTCGACACGGGCGGGGGTCAGCACCCCGCCGGTCAGGTCGCGCAGCAGCCGGGCCGCCTGGCGCGCATGGGCCAGTTCGGCATCCAGCCCCTCGGCCGGGGCCGTGGCGGAGGGCAAGGGATAGCGGTCGGCGGGGATTCCATGATCCGGCATGCGCTGGACCGCCGCCCGCAAGGCCTCGCGCCGGGCGGTACCCTCGGCCCCCAGGAAGACCGGCTGCAGCCGGTTGCCGCCGTAGAAGGTCGCCAGATCGGGGTCCTCCGCCACTGCAAGGGCCAGGGCCATCTGCTCGGCCGAGAAATGCAGACGTGGCGCCGCGGCCACGCCGAGGGAACCGGCAGATTCCTGCGCATGGCCCGCCCCGGCCCCGACCGAAATCAGGCCCATCGTCAATGCCAGAACGCCTGCCAAGCCCCGTGCCGTCATCCCCGACCCTTCCATATCTGCCCCGATCTTCCCATAACCCGCCTAGACCTGCCATCGCGCAGCATGCTGATCACGCTTGCGAAACCCGTTCGTTGCCGCAAAGACACAGCCGGGTTCCTCATCTGCAACAACCCGCGCGCTCGGCAGAATCTTGCCGAAATGCGCATCTCACAACCGCCGGTAGGCAGAATCCGTTTCATGCCACACCATGTTTTGACATAATGTTAACCAGTCGGGGATAAACCACGACGAGCCGCGACATGTCGCCGGCTGAAAAAACGAAGCAGGACAGGCGATCTGACATGACAATGGACCTTATCTCCCGTCGCGGCATTCTTGGTGTCTTCGCGGCAACCACTGTTGCGGCAACTCCGGTGATGGCCAATGCCTTCGGTTTTCTGCGCGGCAACGCGGGCGACATGCGGCGGGTGCGGATGTACAACGGCCGGACCGGCGAGAGCATCGACACGGTCTACTGGGTCGACGGCAAGTACATCCGCGAGGCCCTGAACGAGATCAACATCTTCATGCGCGACTGGCGCACCGGCGAGGTGATCGGCATCGACCCGCGCACCATCGACGTGGCCGCCGCCTCGTCGCGCCTGATGCAGACGAACGAGCCCTACATGATGCTGTCGGGCTATCGCTCGCCCCGCACCAACGCCATGCTGCGCCGCCAGTCGGGCGGGGTCGCGCAGAACTCGCTGCACGTCACCGGCAAGGCCGCCGACCTGCGGCTGAAGTCGCGCTCGGTCGGCCAGATGTACCAGGCCGCCGTCGCCTGCCGCGCGGGCGGGGTCGGTCGCTACAGCCGGTCGAACTTCGTCCACATGGATTGCGGTCCCGTCCGCTCCTGGGGCAGCTGATCCCGGCGCCACGCCTCCCCCTGATCGATCCTCGCATGCGCCCTCTGCCCCGGCAGTCGGCGCATGCGACGTTTTGACGCATGATTTTTCGTTGCCTCCCGTTCAAGCCCTTGACATCGTTACCTTGCATTTCACACAGATCGGATCCGCATGAGCCCCTTCGAGACGCGGCGTTACAAGACCGCCAAACGGATTCAGGCGGCCGCGGTCGATCTGGCGGTGCGCGACGGGCTGGCCAACGTCACGACCGAGGCGATCTCGCGCCATGCCGGGATCAGCACGCGCACCTTCTTCAACTACTATCCCTACAAGGAGGCGGCGCTGATGGGCCCGCCGCCCGATTACCCGCCCGCCGCCTCGGATGCCTTCGTGGCGGGCACGGGCCGGCTGATCGACGATCTGGGCGCCCTGATCGAAAAGCATCTCAGCCGCTATCTGGGCGAGCGCGAGATGATCGGGCATCTGCTGGCCCTGTCGGACAAGGATCCCAAGCTGGAGGCGCTGCGCAACAGCGCCATGCTGGCGCGGCGGGCGCAGATGCGCGCGCTGCTGCATCGCCGCCTGCCCGGCACCGACGAACGCATGGTCGAGATCCTGGCCGCCGCCATCATCGCCGCGACCCATGCCGCGACCAAGGACTGGGTGTCGGGGCAGCGTCCCGACTTCATCGCCGCCGCGCATGAGAACCTGTCGCTGATCCTGGCCGCCGCCGAGATGCTGGACAAGCCGACCGGCGCCTAGGGCGTCAGCAGCTTGCGGTAGAGGTCGTCCAGGAACGCCGCCCCCTCGTCGATCGGATCACGCCCCGCCCCCAGGACGGCGCGGACCTGCGTCTCGAAATCGGCGTAATGCTGGGTCATCGACCAGATCGAGAAGATCAGGTGGCGCGGCTCGACCCGCGCCAGCCGCCCCTCGGCCATCCAGCGCTCCAGCACCGCGACGGTGCGGTCCACGATCTCGCGCAACCCGCCGCCGAGGATCCCGGTCAGATGCGGCGCGCCCTGCAGGATCTCATGCGCAAACAGCCGGCTTTCCCGAGGATAATCGCGCGACATCAGCATCTTGGCGCGGACATATGACAGAACCTCGACCAGCGGCTCGCCCTCGGGGTCGATCTGCTGCATGGGCGCCAGCCACATGTCCAGAAGGGTCGTCAGCAGCGCCTTGTGGATCTCGTCCTTCGAGCCGAAATAGTACAGCACGTTGGGCTTGGACAGGCCCGCGGCGCGCGCGATCTGGTCGATGGTCGCCCCGCGCAACCCATGGGTCGAGAAGGCCTGCAGCGCGCCCTGCAGGATCAGGTCGCGGTTCTTCTGCTGGATCCGGGACATCTGGGGTCCGCTGGCCTCTGTCATCACGTCCCCGCATCTGGCATGATCCGAATTTGGGCATATCGCCCCGAAATGCCAAGCCAGCGTTCAGGATGCTTGACTGCCTTCGGACCCGTGCTAGCTTGATCCTGACCGTTTGGTCAATATTCCATGAGGATAGCCCGATGCCGCTCGACCGCAAGCCCGCCCCGAACGACCTGCGCGCCTTCTGGATGCCCTTCACCGCGAACCGCCAGTTCAAGTCGGCGCCGCGCATGCTGGTCGCGTCCCGGGACATGCACTACACCACTGCCGACAACCGCCAGGTGCTGGACGGCACGGCGGGCCTGTGGTGCTGCAACGCGGGCCATTGCCGCCCCCGGATCACCGAATCCGTGCAGGCGCAGGTCGGTGAACTGGACTATGCCCCCGCCTTCCAGATGGGCCACCCGCTGGCCTTCGAGCTGGCGAACCGGCTGGTCGACATCGCGCCCGACGGCATGGAGCACGTTTTCTACACCAATTCCGGGTCCGAGGCGGTGGACACGGCGCTTAAGATCGCGCTGGCCTATCACCGGGCGCGGGGCGACGCGGCGCGGACCCGCCTGATCGGGCGGGAACGCGGCTATCACGGGGTGGGCTTCGGCGGCATCTCGGTCGGCGGGATCGTGAACAACCGCCGCCATTTCGGCACGCTGCTGGCGGGGGTCGACCACATGCCCCACACCCATCTGCCCGAGAACGTCTTCACCAAGGGCCAGCCCGAGCATGGCCTGCATCTGGCCGACGAGCTGGAGCGCATCGTGGCCCTGCACGGCGCCGAGACCATCGCCGCCGTGATCGTCGAGCCGATGGCCGGGTCGACCGGCGTGCTGATGCCGCCCAAGGGCTATCTGCAGCGCCTGCGCGACATCACCCGCAAGCATGGCATCCTGCTGATCTTCGACGAGGTCATCACCGGCTTCGGGCGGCTTGGCAGCCCCTTCGCGGCCCAGCATTTCGGGGTCGTCCCCGACATGATCTGCTGCGCCAAGGGCCTGACCAACGGGGTGATCCCGATGGGTGCGGTGCTGGCCAGCGCCCAGATCCACGACGCCTTCATGCAGGGCCCCGAGCACATCATCGAGCTGTTCCACGGCTATACCTATTCCGGCAACCCGATCAGCTGCGCTGCCGCCATCGCCACGCTGGACACCTATGCCGAGGAAGGGCTGCTGACCCGCGCCGCCTCGCTGGAGACCTATTGGCAGGAGGCGATCCACGGGCTGCGCGATCATCCCCATGTGATCGACATCCGCAACATGGGCCTGATCGGCGCGGTCGAGCTGGCCCCCATCGAGGGTCATCCCGGCAAGCGCGGCTTCGACACCTTCGTGAAGGCCTTCGAGGCGGGCATCCTGATCCGCGTGACCGGCGACATCATCGCCATGTCGCCACCCCTGATCATCGGCGAGGCGCAGATCGACGAGCTGATCGGCACGCTTGGCGACGTATTGAAGACCGCCGCCTGAGGGCGGCGGACCCATCAAGCCGACCCCCGCGACAGACGGGGGCGGTCCGACAGGAAGGACACAAGACATGAGCGACACGAGCGCCGTGACCCCGGCTGCGAACATGACGGTCGATGGCGACCGGCTGTGGGACAGCCTGATGCAGATGGCCGCGATCGGGCCGGGCATCGCGGGCGGCAACAAACGCCAGACCCTGACCGATGCCGATGCCGAGGGCCGCACCCTGTTCCAGCGCTGGTGCGAGGAGGCGGGCATGACCATGGGGCTGGACCGCATGGGCAGCATGTTCCTGCGCCACGAGGGGACCGAGCCGGACCTAGACCCCGTCTATATCGGCAGCCATCTGGACACCCAGCCCACCGGCGGCAAGTATGACGGCGTGCTGGGCGTGCTGGCCGGGCTGGAGGTCATCCGCTCGATCCGCGACATGGGGCTGCAGACCCGCCGCCCCATCGTGGTGACCAACTGGACCAACGAGGAGGGCGCGCGCTTCGCGCCCGCCATGCTGGCCTCGGGCGTCTTCGCGGGCGTGCTGACCGAGGACTATGCCAACAGCCGGACGGATGCCGAGGGCAAGCGTTTCGGCGAGGAACTGGACCGCATCGGCTGGCGCGGCACCGAGACGCCGGGCGACCGCCGGATCCATGCCATGTTCGAGCTGCATATCGAGCAGGGCCCGATCCTGGAGGCCGCGAACATCCCCATCGGCATCGTGACCCATGGCCAGGGGCTGTGGTGGCTGCAGGTGACGCTGACCGGCAAGGACGCCCATACCGGCAGCACGCCCATGGCGATGCGGGTCGATGCGGGCCGGGGCATGGCGCGGATCATCGAGGCGGTGCACCGGATCGCCATGGACCACCAGCCCGACGCGGTGGGCGCGGTGGGTCAGGCGAACCTCTTTCCCAACAGCCGCAACGTGATCCCCGGTCGCGCGGTCTTCTGCATCGACTTCCGCTCTCCGGATCTGGCGAAGCTGACCTCGATGCGCGAGAGGCTGGAGGTCGAGGCGGCCCAGATCGCCGAGGAACTGGGCCTGGGCATCGAGATCGAGCCGGTCGGGCATTTCGACCCGGTGACCTTCGATCCCGGTCTGGCCGACAGCCTGCGCGCCGCCGCCGACCGCTTGGGCCATGCCCATATGGATATCGTCTCGGGCGCCGGGCACGATGCCTGCTGGATCGCGCAGGTTGCGCCGACGGTGATGATCATGTGCCCCTGCAAGGGCGGCCTGAGCCATAACGAGGCCGAGGAGATCACCCCGGACTGGGCACGGGCCGGAACCGAGGTGCTGCTGCATGCGGTGCTGGATGCGGCGGAGATCGTCCGCTGACGCGGACGATGGCCGGGGGGCTTCGCGCCCCCCGGACCCCCCGCGGGATATTTGAGTGAAGAAGAAGGGATGAGGCGATGAGCACGGTCATCAGGGGCGGCACCGTCGTGACGGCGGATCTGAGCTATCAGGCGGATGTGCTGATCGAGGGCGGGCGGATCGCGGCCATCGGGACGGGGCTGGTGGGCGATGAGGTTCTGGATGCGGGCGGCTGCCTGATCATGCCGGGCGGGATCGATCCGCATACGCATCTGGAGATGCCCTTCATGGGCACCTATTCGGCGGATGATTTCGAAAGCGGCACGCGGGCGGCGCTGGCGGGCGGGACGACGATGGTGGTGGACTTCGCCCTGCCCTCGCCCGGGCAGGGGCTGCTGGATGCGCTGCAGATGTGGGACAACAAGTCGGGCCGCGCGCATTGCGATTACAGCTATCACATGGCGGTGACCTGGTGGGGAAGCCAAGTCTTTGACGAGATGGAGGCGGTGGTGGATCGCGGGATCACCAGCTTCAAGCATTTCATGGCCTACAAGGGCGCCCTGATGGTGAACGACGACGAACTGTTCGCCAGCTTCCGCCGGGTGGGCGATCTGGGCGGCATCGCCATGGTGCATGCCGAGAACGGCGATGTGGTGGCTGAATTGTCGGCGCGGCTGCTGGCCGAGGGGAACACTGGGCCCGAGGCGCATGCCTATTCGCGGCCCCCGGCCGTCGAGGGCGAGGCCACGAACCGCGCGATCATGGTGGCCTACATGGCCGGCGTGCCTCTGTATGTGGTCCATGTCAGCTGCGAGGACAGCCACGAGGCGATCCGGCGCGCGCGGGCAGCGGGCAAGCGGGTCTGGGGCGAGCCGCTGATCCAGCATCTGACGCTGGACGAGGGCGAATATCTGCACCCCGATTGGGATCATGCGGCGCGGCGCGTCATGTCGCCTCCGTTCCGCGACAAGTCGCATCAGGCCAGCCTGTGGGCCGGGCTGCAGTCGGGCAGCCTGTCGGTGGTGGCGACCGATCATTGCGCCTTCACCACCGCGCAAAAGCGCACCGGCCTGGGGGATTTCACCAAGATCCCCAATGGCACCGGAGGCTTGGAGGATCGCATGCCGATGCTGTGGACCCATGGGGTCGGCACGGGGCGGCTGACGCCGAACGAGTTCGTCGCGGCGACCTCGACCAATGCGGCCAAGATCCTGGGGATGTATCCCAGGAAGGGCGCGGTGCTGGTCGGATCGGATGCCGATCTGGTGGTCTGGGACCCTGAGGCGGAAAAGACCATCACCGCGGGTGCGCAGCAATCGGCCATCGATTACAACGTCTTCGAGGGGCAGACGGTGAAGGGCCTGCCGCGCTTCACCCTGACGCGCGGCGTCGTGGCGGTGACCGAGGGGGTGGTGGACAGCCGCGAGGGGCATGGCGAATTTGTGGCCCGCGCGCCCCGGGGCCAGGTGAACCGCGCCCTGTCGGCGTGGAAGGAGCTGACCGCGCCCCGCCCCGTCCAGCGGTCGGGCATTCCGGCCAGCGGCGTCTGAGATGGCGGTGATCGAGGCCTCTGGCGTCTGCCTGACCTTCCAGACCGCCGACGGGCCGGTCCATGCGCTGAAGGATGTCGACCTGTCGGTGGCGCCCGGCGAATTCGTCAGCTTCATCGGACCCTCGGGCTGCGGCAAGACGACCTTCCTGCGGTCCATCGCGGCGCTGGAGACGCCGACCGGCGGCACCCTGCGCGTCAACGGCATGGACCCGGATGCGGCGCGGCGGGCGCGGGCCTACGGCTATGTCTTTCAGGCGCCGGGGCTTTATCCGTGGCGGACGATTTCGGGGAATATCTCGCTTCCCTTGGAGATCATGGGATTTTCCAAGGCTGAGCGGGCCGAGCGGATCGCCCGGGTCATGGACCTTGTCGAGCTGTCGGGCTTTGGCGCCAAGTTCCCGTGGCAGCTGTCGGGCGGCATGCAGCAGCGCGCCAGCATCGCCCGGGCCCTGGCTTTCGACGCCGACATCCTGCTGATGGACGAGCCCTTCGGCGCGCTGGACGAGATCGTGCGCGACCGGTTGAACGAGGCGTTGCTGACGCTGTGGCGCAAGACCGGCAAGACCATCGGTTTCGTGACGCACTCGATCCCCGAGGCGGTGTATCTGTCCACCAAGATCGTCGTCATGTCGCCGCGTCCGGGGCGGATCACCCGCATCATCGACAGCCCCCTGCCCCCGGACCGCCCGCTGGAGATCCGCGAGACGCCTGAATTCATCGCACTGGCCCATGAGGTCCGCGAGGGGCTGCGCGAGGGGCATGGCGATGCGTAGAGCCGATCTGGTCCCGATCCTGACCGTGCTGCTGGTGATCGTGGCCGTCTGGTATCTGGGCGCGATCCGCATGAACGCGACATGGGAGCGGGATCAGGCCGCCCGCGCCGGGACGGAGGTGACGTGGTCGCAGCTGATCCCGCTGACCCTGACGCAGGACCGGCCCGTCCTGCCCGCGCCGCATCAGGTGGCGGTGGGGCTGTGGGAGGGGGTGGCGGGCCAGGCCATCACCTCGCGCCGGTCGCTGGTCTGGCATGCCTGGGTGACGCTGTCGGCGACGCTGGCGGGCTTTGCCATCGGCACGGCGGCGGGCATCCTGCTGGCGGTGGGGATCGTGCACAGCCGCAGCATGGACCAGTCCGTGATGCCCTGGGCCGTGGCCAGCCAGACCGTGCCCATCCTGGCCATCGCGCCCATGGTCATCGTGGTCATGGCCAGCGCGGGGGTCACGGGCCTGCTGCCCAAGGCGATCATCGCGGCCTGGCTGTCCTTCTTTCCGGTGCTGGTCGGCATGGTCAAGGGGCTGCGCACGCCCGATGCCATGCAGATGGACCTGATGCGATCCTGGAGCGCAGGGCGCCCGCAGGTGCTGGCGCGGCTGCGGCTGCCCTCGTCCCTGCCCTATCTGTTCGCCAGCCTCAAGGTCGCCATCGCCGCCGCCTTGGTGGGCACGATCGTGGCCGAGCTGCCCTCGGGCGCCACGGCGGGCCTGGGCGCGCGGCTGCTGTCGGGCAGCTATTACGGCCAGACCGTGCAGATCTGGTCGGCATTGTTCATGGCCGCGATCCTGGCGGGGCTGCTGGTCGCGCTGATCGGGCTGATCGAGCGCCGCGTGCTGGCCCGCATGGGGCTGGCGGCATGAGCGCGCTGCCCATCATCGGGGTCTGGCTGGGGGGCTGGGCTGTCAACATCTGGCTGTCGCGCTTCGACACGCGCGCCTCGCGGACGCTGGTGGCGGTGATCTTCGGGGCGACGATCATCGCCCTGTGGGAGATGATCGTGCGGATCTATGCCATCCCCACGGTGATCCTGCCCGCGCCCAGCCAGATCGCCGCCAGCTTCGCGGCCAACGGGTCGATCCTCTGGACGGATTTCGTGCAGACGATCCTGAAGGGCGCGCTGACCGGCTGGTTGATCGGCGCGGGTGCGGCGATCCTGACGGCCATCGCCATCGACCGCAGCCCCTTCCTGCAGCGCGGGCTGCTGCCCATCGGCAACTTCGTGGCCGCCCTGCCCATCGTCGGCATCGCGCCGATCCTGGTCATGTGGTTCGGCTTCGACTGGCAGTCGAAGGCCGCCGTGGTCGTGGTGATGGTGTTCTTTCCGATCCTCGTGAACATGGTCGCGGGGCTGCGCGCCACCGATGCGATGCAGCGCGACCTGATGGCCAGCTGGGCCGCACCCTATGGCGCGAGCCTGTGGAAGCTGCGGCTGCCCGCCGCGATGCCCTTCCTGTTCAACGGGCTCAAGATCACCACGACGCTGGCGCTGATCGGCGCCATCGTTGCCGAGTTCTTCGGCAGCCCGACGCGCGGCATGGGGTTTCGCATCTCGACCGCCGTGGGGCGGCTGGACCTGCCGCTGGTCTGGGCCGAGATTGTCGTGGCAGCCCTTGCGGGCACGCTGTTCTACGGACTTGTCGCGGCGCTCGAAAAGAAGGTGACATTCTGGCACCCCTCGCAGCGCCGCTAATCGGGGCCGACCGGCCCCATCAACAGGAGAGACAGGGAATGAAACGACTGATGACCGGGGCCGCGGCCCTTGCGCTGATGGCCGGGGCCGCGCAGGCGGGCGATCTGACGCTGCAGCTGAAATGGGTGACGCAGGCGCAGTTCGCGGGCTATTACGTCGCGCTGGACCAGGGGTTCTACGAGGAAGAGGGCGTCAACCTGACCATCCTGCCCGGCGGACCCGACATCGCGCCCACGCAGGTGCTGGCGGGGGGCGGTGCGGATGTGATCGTCGAATGGATGCCCGCCGCCCTGGCCGCGCGCGAGAAGGGCCTGCCGCTGGTCAACATCGCCCAGCCCTTCAAGGCCTCGGGCATGATGCTGACCTGCCTGGCCGAGACGGGCATCACCGACCCGGCGACCGATTTCGCGGGCAAGACCTTGGGCGTCTGGTTCGCGGGCAACGAATACCCGTTCCTGTCCTGGATGAACACGCTCGGCCTGTCGACCGAGGGCGGCGAGGAGGGCGTGACCGTCCTCAAGCAGGGCTTCAACGTCGATCCCCTGCTGCAGAAGCAGGCCGCCTGCATCAGCACCATGACCTATAACGAATACTGGCAGGTGATCGATGCGGGCCTGACCGAGGACGACCTGATCACCTTCAAGTACGAGGATCAGGGCGTGGCCACGCTGGAGGACGGGCTTTATGTGCTGGAAGGCACGCTGGAGGATCCCGAGAAGGTCACCGATCTGGTGGGCTTCGTGCGCGCCAGCATGCGCGGCTGGCAATACGCCGCCGAGAACCCCGAGGAGGCCGCCGAGATCGTCATGGAGAACGACGAGACCGGCGCCCAGACCATCGAGCATCAGACCCGCATGATGACCGAGATCGCCAAGCTGCTGGAAGGCTCGGACGGGACGCTGATCGAGGCCGATTACCAGCGCACGGTCGACATCCTGCTGGCGGGCGGGTCGGACCCGGTGATCGAGGCCGCGCCCGAGGGGGCGTGGGTGTCGACCATCACGGACCGCGCCTTCGACTGATCCATCCTTCGCGACACGGAGAAGGGCCGCCCCCCGGGGCGGCCCTTGGTCATTCCGCGGGCTGCGCTGCGACAGAGGCGGGGCGGCCCCGCTTCTCGGCGCGGCGCAGGCGGCGGCGGCCGTCCCAGGCCAGCAGCGTCGGCGTCAGCAGCAGCGTGATGGCGGTGGCCACCACAAGTCCGCCCGCGATGCCGGTGGACAGCTGGATCCAGAACTGCCCCGAGGGCGCCCCGAAGAACAGGTCGCGGCCCACGAAGTCGATGGTCATGCCGAAGACCATCGGCACCAGCCCGATCACCGTCGTGCCCGCCGTCAGCAGCACCGGGCGGAAGCGCTCGCCCGCCGCGCGGCGGGCGGCCTCGTCGGGGCCCAGCCCCGCGTCGCGATGCTCGTTATAGGCGTCGATCAGCACGATGTTGTTGTTCACCACCACGCCCGCCAGGGCCATGATGCCGATGCCGCTCATCACGATCGAGAACGCCTCCTGCCGGACCATCAGGCCCAGAAACACCCCGGCGATGGAAAAGACGATCGCGGTCAGCACTAGGAAGGCCTGGAAGAAGCTGTTCATCTGGATCAGCAGGATCGTGAACATCAGAAAGATCGCCGCGACGAAGGCGCCCATCAGGAAGGTCATCGCCTCTTCCTGGTCCTCGATCTCGCCGCCGAAGGCGATATCGGCGTCTTCGGGCAGGTCGGCCTGGGCGATGGCGGCGCCGATGCGGTCCAGTTCGGCCTGCAGGGTGGCGCCCGGGGCCAGGTCGGCGGTCAGGGTCTGCGTCTCGCGCGCACCGACGCGGGTGATCGCGGCGGGGGCCGGGGCGGGCAGGATCTGCACGACATTGGCGATGGGCACCTGCGCGCCCGAGACGGGGCTGGCCACGCGCAGCGCCGCCAGGTTCTCGAAGTTGCGCTGCTCGGGGGGATAGCGCAGGGCGATGTCGACCTCGTCATCCGCGAAATCGGGCAGGTAGGTGCCCAGGTTCACGCCGGTGGTCAGAAGCTGCACGGCGGTGCCGATCGTGTCCATGTCCACGCCGTAGCGCGCCGATTCCTCGCGGTCGACGATCAGGCGGATCTCGGGGTTCGGGCGGGGCGTGTCGTTGGCGATGTCGACGAAGCTGCCCTGCTCCTCCATCAGGCGCTGCACGATGCCGGCGGCCTGCTGCAGGCTGGCGCGGGTCGTGGCCGATACCTCGATCTGCACCGGGCGCGCGGCGGCGGGGCCCGAGGCCGCGGCCTCGATCTGGATGCCCAGGCCCGGCACCTCGGTCGTGGCGGCGCGCATCCGTTCGATCACCACGTCCGACCCGTCGCGGCTGCGCCAGTCGGTGAATTCGACCTGGATCTGGCCGATCACGTCGCTGGACAGGCTGGAGCGCACGCGCTCCTCGACCGAGCCGATGGTGCGGGCATAGACGCGCTCGACCCCCTGGAAGCCCAACAAGCGCTGTTCGATCAGCCGCACCAGCTGGTCGCTTTCCATGACCGACAGGTTGCCGTTGGCGGTCACCTGCACCTGCGCGCGTTCGGAATCCGTCTCGGGGAAGAACTCGACCCCCCGGCCCAGCAGGCTGTAGGCCCAAGCCACGACCAGCACCCCCAGGATCGAGAGCCCGAGCGTCGCGCCCGGCCGGGCGATGGTCCAGCCCGAGAACCGCTCGAAGGCCGAGGGCGGGTCCTCGGGGCGCGGTTCGGGCGGCAGGTCCTGCCCGCCCCCCAGCACGCTGCCCATGACCGGCACGAAGATCAGCGCCATCAGCAGCGACATCAGCAGCGTGGCGATCATCGTGGCGGGCAGGTAGAACATGAACTGCCCCGCCAGGCCCGGCCAGAACAGCAGCGGGAAGAACACCGCCAGCGTGGTCGCGGTGGACGAGATGATGGGCCAGGCCATCCGCTGCGCGGCCATGCGGAAGGCGCGCTTCTTGGAATGGCCCTGCGCGATGAAGCGCTCGCCAAGCTCGACGACGACGATGGCGCCGTCGACCAGCATCCCCACCACCAGGATCAGCGCAAAGAGGACGATCACGTTCATCGTGTAGCCGAGCGCCCAGATGATCAGGATGCCGCCCAGGAAGGATCCCGGGATCGCCACCGCCACCAGCAGGGACGCGCGCACGCCCAGGAACAGGACGGTGACCAGCATGACCAGCACCACGGCGGCGATCACGTTGTTCTGCAGGTCCGACAGCAGGTCGCGCATCTCCTGCGACTGGTCGTTCATGAAGACCACATCGACCTGGTCGGGCCAGTCGGCGCGGGTCTTGTCGACGATGGCCCGCACCGCCTCGACCGTGTCGATGATGTTGGCGCCCGCCGACTTGCGCACGTCGATGGCCAGCGCCGGGCGCCCGTCGATGCGGGCGAAGCTGGTCGGGTCCTTGAAGGTCTGGCGCACCTCGGCCAGATCCTGCACGCGCAGAACGGTGGCGCCGTCCACCAGCACCGGGATCGACATCATCTCGTCCAGCTGCACGACGGTGCCGGGGATCGACACGCCAAGCCGCCCGGCCCCGGTGTCGAAGGACCCCGCCGCGATCAGCTGGTTGTTGGCGCGCACCGCCTGCGACAGCTCGCCCGGAGAGATGCCGTAGGTCTCCAGCGCCAGCGGGTCGATCAGGATCTCCAGCTGGTCCTCGCGCTCGCCGGTCAGGTCGGCCTGCAGCACGCCGCTCACCGTCTCGATCCGGTCGCTCAGCGCGCGGCCGAGGCGGATCAGCTCGCGCTCGGGCACCTGGCCGGACAGGGCCACCGTCAGGATCGGAAAGGTCGCCATGTCGATTTCGCGCACGAAGGGACCGTCGGCCTCGGCCGGGATGTCGGGGCTGGCATCGTCCACCGCGTCCTTGACCGATTGCAGCGCGCTGTCCTGATCGAAGCCCGGCTCGAATTCCAGCGTGACCGAGGCGAAGCCCTCGCTGGCCACCGTCTCCATCCGGCGCAGCCCGTCCAGCGCGTTCACCTGCCGCTCGATGGGTTCGGCCAGCAGGGTCGCCGCATCCTCGGCGCTGACGCCGCTATAGGTGACGTTGACGATGAAGATCGGGATGTCGACCTCGGGCATCGATTCCTTGGGGATGGTCACATAGGCCATCGCCCCGGCGCCGATCAGCGCCACCATGATCAGGATGACCGTCCGTGCCCGCGAGAATCCGGCGGCGATGATCCCGTTCATCGGGCGGATCCCGCGCCGCGGGGCGTCATTCGATCGCCCCCAGCAGCGCCGCGGCATCGTCCGGGGCGGCGGCATCGGGGACCTGCGGCAGCTCTCCCCCGCCCAGCACGCCCCGGAACGCCTCGGGCGTCTCCGAGATGCGGGCCTGCTGGCCGTCGATCAGCGCGCCCTGCGAGATGGTGACGACCCGCGCGGTCTCGTCCAGCCCGGTGACCCAGATCGCCTCGGCGCGGGCCTGCACGATGTCGATGGGATGGAACTCCAGCGTGATGCCGTCCTCGGCCACGGTGAACAGCCCGATGCGGCCGGCATCGTCCAGACGGATCAGCGCCGGGGACAGGCGATGGGCCCGGATCTCGTCCATCGGCAGAGAGATCTGGGCGCTGAGGCCTGCGGGGATCTCGTTGCCGGGATTGGGGATCTCGACCTCGACGCGGAAGGTGCGCGTCTCGGCGGTGGCGACGGGGGCGATGAAGCGCACGCGCCCCTCGGTCTGGCGCCCGCCCTGGAAGGTGACGTCGGCGCGCTGGTCCAGGTGGATCGAGGTGATCTCGGTCTGGCGCACCTCGACCTCGGCGATCAGGGGATCGTTGCGCACGATCTCCAGCACCTCGCCCCCGGCATCGACGAAGCTGCCCAGATCGGCCAGCACATTGCTGACGGTGCCGGTGATCGGCGCGGGCAGCCGGGTGTTCTGCAGTTCCAGCTCGGCCGCGCGCAGGTCGGCGCGGGCCGATTCCAGCTGGGCGAAGCGCGACTGCACCTCGGCCTCCGAGGTGACGCCCCGCTCGCGCAGCTGGCGCGCGGCCTCGTAGTCGCGCTCGGCCGATCCGACGGCGGCCTCGGCCCGGGCCACCCCGGCCTCGCGATCGTCGGCCGACAGCAGCGCCAGCTGGTCCCCCGCCTGCGCCTGATGGCCCTGGCGCACGACCTCCTCGACGATGCCGGCGGTGCGGGCGCGCAGGATCGAGGTCTGGTCGGGCACGACATTGCCGAACAGCACCGTGCGGGGGCGGATCACCTCGGCGGTGCTGAGGCTGGCCGCGACATTGGGAACGGGCACCTCGAGGGGGGCTGCCTCCTCGGGGGGCTGGCGGTTCAGCATGCCGCCGCCGATCCAGAAGGCCAGAAAGCCCAGGATCGCCAGAAAGACGAAGGTCGAGGAGGACAGTATGCGCGCCATTCTCATCCTGACGGTGGGTTCGGATCCGGGCCGGTCCCGGAGTTGGTCCATAGATGATTGCTGCGCTGCGGCAGGTCAACCGTGCCGGTTGCGGCATGGCGTCCGGCGCGGTCACATGATGGTGGCCCGTGACAGATTCGAACTGCCGACCGGCCCGGTGTAAACTACGAGCCCCCTCGCCAACTTACTGTAATCCTTCAAATGGAGCAACAAAAGTTGAACCAGAAAGTCCAACAATACATACCTAGACACGGTGATGCGGGTTCGGTGAACCGTGGAACGAATAGTCGTTGGGCAGCTCCTAGAACTCCGAATGCGCGCTGCCTCTGTTGCCCAATATTCCTACTGGACACGCTGTTCCCGTCGTGAGCGAGATGCGATGTGGCCCCAGCACTGCGGTATGGCAGCCAGCATTGATCAATGATGGATACATCCAGCCTTGTGGCGAACGTAGTTTCGATGATTTTTGGAAGAGTTGTTAATTGTGACGAAAGATAGCACGTGCGCCTGATCCTACATCCCGGGCCACCAAAGACTGCGACCTCCGCGTTACAGTCTTGGTGCTATGAAAATCGCGGTGTACTGGCAGAAAATGGGATCCACTACGCCACAGTGGACACGCCCCATGATCCGAAACATCAATGGTTAATGAAGGCGTTGAAGCAAGGCGATTTGAGCCGGCTGGAAGATGAAATCCAGCTGTTCCAGGCCGGCAACGCGCACACTCTGATCTTGTCCTGTGAAGGTGTCATGGTGAACCGGAGCCTGCTCGCGGCGCAGACATGGCATGCCTTCAGGACTATCCTCTCGGATTTCGACATCACGCTGTTCATGGTGCGCCGCGATCCTGAACGTTGGCTCGCGTCCCTATGGAAGCAACGCATCATCAATCCCGTGGCGCGTGGGAAGATTTTGGATGTGCCCGATTTTGAGGAGTTCAAGAACGACAAGGCGGTACGTCAGATGATCGACTTGCCCACCATGTCGTCTGTGATGCAGGCCGAAACGGGCGCCGACCGAACCGTAACTGCTGAAATGGGCCCGGCGATGCTGGCTGAGTTTCAAGCGGTCCTCGGTTTGCCCACCCACGTAAAAACCCAAACCCTGCCGATCGCAAACGAGGCTTTGCCGGATGCTTTCATCTCAGTCTATCGCCAGCTGGCGCGGCACGCTGAAGATGGATGGCTTCTCCGCTTGGCCTTCTTTAGTGTGTTTGCGACGATTGAGCCTACCAACAACATCATGATCGGAAACGTCGCGCGGCGATATGAAAGCGCCGAACCTCATGTTCGGGCACGGTCACTGGCTTGCCTTTTGGCTGCACTCGACGCAGTCGTGTTAACCCGAGAGAGCGACTTGAGGTTAGCTGGCGCAGTCCGGGAAATGTCGAAACCATGGTTTCGCAATTGCGAGAACTGCTAGATGGCAAGGTGGGCGACAAAGTAAACCGGTTCGCACAATTTTGATAAAACGGTAGGCAAAGCCTTATCCTTGCCTCTCTTTGAACTAAGGATATATCCCATGATGGTATTTATACGCCAAGAATTAGTAATGCTTTCAGTTCCAAAAACAGGGACGCACAGCTATATTGATCATTTGCAAGGTAATGCCGATATCGTATTTAAGCACCCACAGAATCTGAAGCATATGGGTGTGAGAAAGTTCACCAAGAAAGTCCTTCCGTTAATTGCAAATCAAGAAACCAAGTTTGAATACTTTGCTTTCATTCGGCATCCGGCTGACTGGCTGTGGAGCTGGTACTCTTATCGAGCCCGTCCGGGAATTGCGAACAGGCCGTCTTCAACCGCAAATATTGATTTTTCAACATTTATTAGAGAATACCTAACTCCCAACCCTCCAGAATTTGCGAAAATCGGCACTCAGAGCACCCTGGTAACTTCTAACGAGGCTCCCTTTGTTGTAGATAATCTATTTAAGTATGGCAATCAGGATGAAGCAAACCGATTTTTATCAAGTAAAATTGGAGTTAATGTTTCACCCAACAAAGTTCTTAACAAGTCACCGGAGATAGTAAAAGTCATACATCCGTCCGACATTCAACTACTTGAAAAGGAGAGGCCCAGAGAATTTGAGCTTTATGAGTCGGCACGGTGATTTGTAAAATTCGGATCGGCTTATGACGACTCGGGCGCAGATGGTCCCCTGTCGTATTAGGCGCCTAGGAACGCCCGACCACCTTGGATCATTTACCCGGTCAGGTACAAAATAGCCGATTATAGTGGCGGCCCTCTCTCCTGCAAGATCCGCGCGCCCTGCTGCCAGGTCAGCCGGTCATTCGGATAATGGTCCTGCACCGCCTCCCAAGCAGCATGCACCGCCTCGAACGTTCCCGCCGCGATAGAGTGCCGTTGCCCGAACCGAGGGTTGCACCAGATGATGAACAGGGCGCGGTCTGGCGGGAAGTATGGCTCATGGATGCGCATAGGTGCTCCTTTTCGCCCGTTAGAACGGATAGGGAACGTATCAGCAAGGGGCGGTACGCTGTGACCTGCCACATCAGATCAGCAGCTCCTAAGCCTCCTGCAGCACATACCCTGCCCCGCGCACGTTCTCGATCCGGTACCGGCCCGCCAGGCGCTTCCTCAGTTCAGTCATCCGCGCCCGGGTCACATCACTGCCGCACGCCTCTTGATTGGGGCGGGCGGCTTCCTGAATGGCCGCCAGCGCCTCCAGCGATACCACTTCGCCCAGGTGCCGCCGGAGCAGCACAAACACCGCCGCCTGCGCTGCTGTGAGCTTGTGCGCGCGAGATGCCTCTGCCACCTCGTCTTCACCCCCGGCCACATCCTCATAGATCGCCAGCACGTATTCCAACGCGTCCAGTGGGCGCATATCCTGGATCGCGTTTCGCAGCGTCTTAACCGGTGACGGCTTGGCGCGCAGCAGGTCGCGGTAGTGCTTGCGAAGCTGCGCCTCGGTCATGTCCTCGGGGGCCATGGCGGACTAGCGCGTGTCGAACTTGCCCAGCGGCCCGGTCAGCTTGTCCTGAACGACCTCCTGCACCTTCGCCTCGGCGAGATCCTTGAGAACAGAGGCGGGCGGAGAGAGCTTGGCCAGCGCGTCGGGCACGGACTGGCGGGCGTAGTCCAACACCAAGGCTGTCGCCGCTGCGCCAGTCATCTGTCGCGCTGCAGCAAGCCGGGCGCCGGTCATCAGGGCGGAGTGAAGGGCGTCGCGGTGCTTGGCCTCGATATCGATGCCGAACTTGCGCTTGGCCCACGCTGCGGCCCCGGTCAGGGCGGCCATCAACAAGACGGCGAGGATCTCCAGCAGCTGGGGTAGGACAGCGGCGATCAGGCCGGAACCGGGCAGTTCCTGTGCCGCTGCCAGCATCACGAGAAGCAGCAGCATCGCGCCAGAGACGGTAGCGGCGCGGGCCAATCGCCACAGCGAGGGCATGAGAAAGGCAGCAATGGCGACAAGCGCCAGAAGCATCAGGATCGTGGTCATAGGTCAGTCCTTTTCGATGAGGGCGGCCCACGAGATGGGGCCGATGATGCCGTCCGCCGTGAGGCGTTCGGATTTCTGGAAGGCGATGGTGGCCGCGCGCGTGCCCGGCCCGAAGATGCCGTCGACGCCGCGCGGATCGTGGCCGAGCGCCAGCAGCCGTTCCTGCGCCTCCCGAACAGCAGCGCCTCGGGAGCCAAGGCCGATCTTGGGATGCGCGGGGGCCAGATAGTCCGGGATCGCCTGCCAGCGCGCAAATGCGGCGGCTAGGCGGGTGTGATATCCGTGTTGCGCATATCCGGCGCCGTTGTAGCCACGGGCGAAGCCGGACCAGTCGTGGCGGCGCAGGTCGTCGTCCAGGCCCTCGCTTTCGATGAAGGCGATCATGGCCTCCAGCCCGGCCGCCTCGCTGTCGCAGAAGGCCGCGACCATGTCGCCGGGACTGGCGAAGCCTGCCGCGCGATGGTTGAACCCCATCACCTGCCCGAGGCCCCAGCTCGCCGATCGCAGCGCGGCTGAGGCGCTAACCTGCAGCGCGCGCTCAAAGCGCGGATAGCTGTCGGCGGGGTACTTAATGGTGCCCCACCGGGGATAGGCCAGCCCCTGAGCCTCGGCCGCCACCCGCTTCTGGCCCGGCCCTAGCTCGCGCCAAAAGACATGCGGTTCGAACAGCATCTTGGGCCGCCCCTGCGGGTCAAAGCCGCCGCCCGCGGTCTCGACCTCGATGACTGCGCGGACCTCGTCCTCTCCGACGCCGATGCGCCGGCCGACTGTGGCAATATCCAGATCAGCGAGCCGCTGCGCGCGACCCTTGAACCCTGATGGGTACATGCGTTTCTCCATGAAAAAGCCCCGCGCAACGGCGGGGCTGGGTGTTGCTCGAAAGCGTCAGTGGATCGTGTTTTTTTGAGCGAGCTTATTGAGAGAAAGATCGAGACTCGACCGGTAGCGATTCCTAACTTTAGGTTGCTACTTGTGGCAAAAGAGTTCGCGCCGGTTGAGCCACAGCTCATCAAGTCGACGAAACGAGCCAGGACAGTGATGACTAAATGGGTTTGACGAACGGTGGGCGCACCACACTCAGCCTAGATTAGGTGGGTGGTTCAAACCGCTGGTGGCCCCCGATCTCCCGGGGGCCACTTTTCATTCGGTCGGGCTTGCTGTCATCTCTCCTATCGCCAGGGCAGAAACCGGATCCGCGTCGGGTGCATCCATGCCTTGTAGACCGGCCAGCGGTGCCGCTCCGGCTCGGGGATCAGCATCTGGCGACACTTTAAAGCGCAGAAGAACGCGGCCATCTTCATCAGCCCGAAGACGATGTTGATCAGTCGACCGCCGGTGACATCGGACCATTTCGCCGCAAAGCCTGGCACCCAGAGGCGCATCAGCGGCAGGGCCACGTCCCAATAGAGCCCTCGCAGGATGATAGCGCCGGCGAGGATCATGAAGCCGGTGGCGAACCACCAGGTGGCGGTGCGCAGTTCCCGGAAGCTGGCCCGGAAGGCCCAGATCACGGCGCAATAGCCGAGCGCGTTTATGACGGCGATCAAGCCGATGGTCAGGGCCATGTCTGGGTGTCCTTTTCGAGTTGCTGCACGAGGCGCTCGATCGCGGCCACCCGTGCCTTGATCGCGCGCTTCTGTGGCGCAGTCTCGGCCATGTGGTCGCGGATGAGTGTGTCGGCCTTCTCGGCCCGTCGCCCGTGTCCGGTCAGCTGTCTTAAGAGCCGCCCCATCATCGCCGATCCTCCAGAAGCCGGACCGCGCGGCCCATGATCTCGGTATTGGCGCTCGTGGTCTTGTTGGTGTCGGTGACCAGATCCCGACTTTCGCGGATCATGGCCTCGGCCATGGCCAGCATCTTGTCCTGCAGCTCACCATTGCGCTTGTACTGGATCCAGTTGGCCCAGCCCTGGACGACGATGACGACGCCAGCGAGGCCGCCACCGACCTCGGCGATGAAGTCTGCGAGGGTCATGGCTGCAGCCTCCGGCACGTCAGAGCGATCTCCGCCGCTGCCCAGTCATAGGGATCGCCCTGCGCCTTGGGCGTGCGCAGCAGCGCGATCAAAGCGCGAACACGATCCCGGCGTTTTCGGCCGGGCGGCGCAGTGCGGCCATCGCCATCTGCAGTTCGGCGCCGTCGAGGACTCGGTGATAGATCGCCGCCCCGAACAGACGCGCCACCGGCGTCACAGACGGACGGGCGCCACCGTGCCACCACATGCCCAGCATGGCATTTCCCTCGCCATCACCATAATGGGCACCGACCCCGGCGCGCGTGACCACCCGCGGCGTCCCCCTCTGCGCCAGCAGCTCCAGCGTGTTGGCCGGGGCGTCGATTTTCAGGGCCAGGGATGTCGGCTGATTATTGCTTGGCCCGCCCGTGATCGGCAGGCGCGCGGTGCCCAATGTGGGCAAGCCCGTGACCCCCTCAAATAGGGCGAAGTTGCCCGAGGCCACCGATCCGTCGAAATTGATCATCGGGGACACAGCCCCAAAGGTGGCCGCCGTGGGATCGGTCAGAAGGTTGTTGGTGCTGGGGGAATAGAAGGACTGATAAAGCGCGGGCTGACCGCCCGGCACCAGCGACTCGATCGCCAAGAGGATCGTGGTGGTGGCCGTGATCGGAACCCCGGTGGCAATCACCATCCCATGCGGGCCGGTGATCTCGAGCCCCCAGGGTCGCTTGACGCCGCCCGCATAGGCGCCATGCAGAGCGCCATGCCGATCGTTGCCCGACGAATCAAGGAAGGTCGTGACGATCTCGCCCTCCTGCCCGCTCTCGAACAGGTAGAGAGCCGCGAGATCGTCGGCCGGCATGCCGCGGACCGTGGGCGTTGCGCGCCCCAAACCAGATTGCGAGGCGTCGATGCCAGGGACCATGATGCGCATTAGAGGAACTCCGAATAGGTGACGGGGATGCAGAAGGCGATCGACCAGTTGTGCAGCGGGTAAGGCTTGCCGATCAGGCGGGGGATATTGGCGGCCGGATACATGCCCCGCTCGGGGACATATTCGTAAAGGTCGGAGGCCAGGGCCGGATCGCTGTCGCGCACGCAGCCATTGCCCTGCATCGAGGCCTGCGGCGCATACCAAAGCAGCGCACCCGCGGGCGGCGGCGCGGCCAGGGTAATCTTGATGATCGTCGGCCGCTCGATGGTTACCGCCTGGATCGTCGAGGCGGAAAGCCCATCCGCAGAGGTCACCCGGAACCCCTTGGTCGGATAATCCACCGGCCCGGAATTCGAGACATAGGGCGTGTCGAAGACCAGGGGCGCCACCGGCACATGATAGTGGATATAGACCTCCGACCCCTCGACCGTGACCTGCAGCGGCCGGACGGGCTGGAAATTCCGGCCCTCCCAGATCTCTCGCGCAGCCTTGGCCATGTAGTGCCCCATCCAGCGCGAGCCGTTGCTGTCGAGATGCCCGCCCTTGTCGGTGAAGGGATAGGCCGGGCAGGCCAGCACCACATTCCCACCCGCCAGCGCCAGGTCCAGCTGGGCCATGCCGATGGCCAGGCCGGGCTGGCCGTTGGCATCGACATCGCGCGTATAAGCGGCGCCGGTCTGGTAGCTGACGATCAGCGGCGGCTCGGTCTGATTGGGCACCGCCGTCAGAATGTCCGCCGCCACATCCGTGAAATAGGCCGCCAGCCGGGCCAGGTATCCGGCGCGGGTGGTATCGCCGCCGTGGGTGGACACATAGTTATATTCACCTTGTGCAAAGCCCACCACGGGCACCACCGCGTCAGGCGCGAGGCCGAGGGCCTTGTCGACGCCATCAGTAAAGAAGCCGTAATGATCGCCGGTCCCTTCGGGCGGTGTCTTGCTCAGCTGTTCCACGGTCCGGCCCGAGACTGCCACGCTCAAGGCGATCAACTGCCGGCCATCATTGGCGCGCAGAGCCTTGCGGTTCAGCCAGCGCTTCAGGCCATTCACCATCCCGATCACCGGGATTTCCCCGAAGTTGGTGGCGCCCGGCGCCAGCGCGGCTTCCTGCGCCCCGGTCAGGTTGGATCCGCCCGATCGGGTGTTGGCGACCAGCGGGTTCAGCTCATAGGCCCCGACATGGGTGTAGGTTCCGCTGATCGAGGTCGAGTCGGCATTGCCGCCGATCATCACCGCCCCTGGCACCGGATCCTTGGACAGGCTCGGCCACGTTTCCTGACCGCGCGCCAAAGACTGGCCCAGCATCACGATGACACTGCTATCGGTCACGGGCAGCTGCACCCCGTATCGGATCTGCTCGGTGATCTCTTGGCTGCGATCCCGGTTGCGGGCGTCCAGGGCATCGAGCCAAGACCCGCCCTGGTCGCCCGTTTGCCCGTCGAAGTACCAGCGGCCGTCGCGGTAACCGGCGAAGACGTTGCCCTCCATGTCGGTGAAGGCAAAGGGCCAGGTCTGCGCGCGCACGTCGAGCTTGGCGCCACCGAACATTGACAGCGAGAAATCAGGATCGACGACCAGGAAGCGGTTGCCCTCGGAGTCAGTCAGCTCGAACGGGTTTTCCCCGGCAAAGCTAGTATTGTCGACGCCGGCCACCTTCTGCAGCTCGGCGCGGGTTTCTTCCGTGCGCAGCTTGGCGCTGTCCACCTCGGTGGAATTGGGCAAGGTGACCACAAGCGTCTGCGTGGTGGCGCTGTCGCGGCGGTAGATGTTTGGGCGGATCACCCCATCAGGGCCGACCAGCCGCACCCCGAACGTGGCGCCATCCGCGACCGCCGCCCGGCCCAGGGCAATGGTTTCGAAGAACCGTGCGCCGGTGGCCGCCGCCGAGGCCATGGCCGCGGTCTCATTGCGAAACCCGAGCGCAGTTGTGGCGGATGTCTGGGCCGCCCCGGCGCGCTGATCGGCCAGCCCGGCCGAGATCTCGGCGGCATCGGCCTGCGCCAGGGTGATCACCACCGCATCGGTGGCGATGTCGGCCTGCGCCCCCGCCTCCTCGGCGTGATCCCCGGCCACGTCGCGGGCCGCCTCCACCTCGCCAATCCGCGCAGCGATGGTGTCGCTGGTCTGGACAGCCACATCGAAGCGGGCCCGGTCCTCAGGATCGATCCGCCCATCGCGCCCGCGCCAAACTGCATATCGAGTCATCAGGGCATCCTTACGTTGATGATGTCTTCTTCGCCGGGCAGCGTCTGCCAGCCGGTCCCGTCATCGGTCTGCAGCGCGCAGCGATAAGGGCGGGGGCGGACGGCCATGTTTTCGGGGGTCAGATCGAAGGCCATGATCGAGGGGTGGTTGATGACCTGGCCATCGTCCGTCGCAAGCTCCCCGCTCTCGGCGCGGCCGGGGATGATCAGTTCTGCGCCGGGGAGGTAGATCACCAGCCGCAGGCCGAGGTCGTTCAGCGGCATCGGGGTGCCGTCGAACTGGTCGATCGGGAAGCCGAGCGTGCCGCTCTCGCCGAGGATGTAGTCGGTTGTCGCCATGCGGTGCGCTCCACAGCAAAAAGCCCCGGAATGCCGGGGCGGGTCAGGGTTGTTCGGTCGTTGGGCGTTTGGCCCGCGCGCCCTCAGGCCGCCGGAATCCCCGGCAAGGGAACCGGCCCGTCTGTCGCAATGATCGGCTGGGGGAAGCGCGCAGCCTCTGATGCGCCCGTGCCATGCGGCAGGATCAGCGTGAGTGATACATGCCCTTCCATGCGGGTGACGTCGGACACCAGCCATTCGCATCCGACAGTCTCTGCTGGCATCACGTCTCCCTCCTGTAAGGGGGAAAAGTCGTAGTCGATGCCATTGACCGTCAGGACATCGCCCGACACTTCGACCTGGAGCAGCTTGTCCATGCGGACGGGGGAAAACGAGATGCGCATCAGTACCACCGGCCCGTCGCGACGACCCAAGCCAACGATCCGTTTTCAGCTGCCGCGTCGCTTAAAGTCCTCAATTGTGCAGAAACGCTTGTCGGCCCGCCAATTCCGGCAAAAGTAACAATACGCGCATTTCCTGCTGTGGTTACTGCTGTCGCTGAAATTGCGTCAGCTCGGACGCCGAACGATGCTGGAAAAGTCCAAACTGTATTGATGCTTCCCGTCGATACCAAAAGTTCTGTGCAAATTTGTGTGCCATCCGCAAATCGCACAAATTCCCCGTTTGAGTTCTCACCTCGTTCGATCTGCCGATCCAGCACCCAGAATGTGCCGTCATATGTCGCGACGGTCTCGGTGTCCGTGCGGATGTATCCCGCTGGCAGCGCAATCCCTGTGATCGTCCGGCAGGCCACCGCGCCCAGCCCATCGAGGTTGATGGTAGCCGCGCCGGTATTTGTTCCCGCCGCTCGGAACCGCACCTGCGTGCCCACGGTCTGCGATACGACACCCGCCGTCAGCGTAATCGCATTGGCCGATCCGGTCCGTGTGGCCCAGGTCTTTCCCCTGAGCAGCGGCAGGTCATCATTGAAGTCCGCAACGAAGCTCGGGAACCAGCCGAAGAACGCATCTGCCCGTTCCTCCAACTGGGCCGGGTTGCCGGTATTCGGTGGAGTGGGTGGTGGGGTTATTGCCATGCAAAATCACCCGCGTGACGGGCGCTCCTGTGAATTTGGGTGATGCTTTAGACGAGGCTTTCCGCGTCGATGGTGCCAAAGGATTTGCCTGCGCCCACCGTCAGCTCGTAGTCGCGCAGAATGCCCGCAATGGTCATTCCGAAGTCGTCTTCGCCGTCGAGGGCATAGAACACGCAGACCTTGGACGTGATGCGGCGGATGATCTGCTGCACCCGGGACTCGCCCCCGGACGGCACCGAAAAGCGGAACCGCACGGTTTCACTGACGGGTCGGGGCACGATGAACACGCCCCCGAACTCGTCGCGGTCCTTCCTGGAATAGTCCACGACGCCCAGGGTCGACCCCATGAGCGAGATGCCGATGTCGATCTGATTGCCGATCATGATCTCCCCGACCTCGGCCGATCCGGTAGAGGCGACCGTGATCTCGACGGATGAGCCGGACGGCAGCGACAGCCCTGTCAGGATCAGGTCCGAGCGCACCGTGAACGGGGTGTAGATGTATTCCCAGAACGTGCCCACCTGGTCGCGCGAGGCCAGCTCGAATGCCTGGTCGGAGATGAGCACGCTGCCTGGGGTGGTGACCCTGACCCTGACGCTTTGGGCATCGAGGCCGAAGAAGGCAATGCTGTTAAGGGTTCGAGGCGGGCGGATCGTATAGGTGATGTTGCCCGGCTGCCTGGTGACCCCTCCGAGGCGATTGTCGAAGGCCCGCCAGCGGTTCGTGGCGCCGATGCGGAACCACCATTCGGAGAGCGCGTCCGTGTCCGGATCGTGCCCAACATTGCTTGCCTGGACGCTTTCCCAGATGGCGTTCGACCTGATGACCCGGGCCCCGTTCGTATATGTCGTGCCGGAGACCCATTGGGGAAAGTCGGTCTCCGGCACGTTGCTGGCCAGCATCATCGCGGGCAACACCGTATAAGGCTCGATGATCTTCACGCGCTCACCTTGTTCTGGACAGGGTCGATCTTGACGCCCACGGAATTGATCTCCCGCAGCGTCTTGAAGGTGTCCCTCGTGCTTTCAGCCGTCCGTCGGGCATGGGCCTGCATCTCCGCCAGTTCAGCGCGGACGGCGCGCAGCTCCTGCACAACTTCGCTGTTGTCCAGCATTGACCGGCTCTGGCTGTTGCTGAAGATCCGGCTCGGACCGGTGGCCTCCAGCTCAGGGCCTTTCTCGCCGACAATCCGCAGGCCGCCGACATGCTGGCCACCGCGCTCGAACCGCGGATAGTTACGGTTGGCGACCCAGAACCGCGCCTGATTGGCCGTTCCGTCAATCCTGCGCGTCCCACCATTCGGACCGGTGATAGTCGTATAGTATTCCGGTCCGCCAGAACTGTTCTGAACCGTCTGCCTGAACCGATAGTCGCTCAGGCTCAGTCGCCCCACTGCCCCCGAAGGTGGCGGAGCAGCCGGGCTAGGTGCGGGCGTCGGCGCAGGACGGCTGACGACCGGCGCGGGTGCTGGCGTAAGGATCGCGGACCGCAGTGCTGTGAGCGCGGCCTGCAGGTTGCCCATAGCCGTGCGCAGTGCTGCCATGGGCGTCGAGATGGCGCTTCGGCTGGCCGTCTCGTACCAGGTCGCGAAGCCCGCCGACGGATCGAAGCGGAACGACCCGCCCAAGGTGATCGTGCCCGAGGCATTCCCTGTGAACAGCTGCTGCAGCTGGCGGGTGTTGAGCGCCGAGCCCGAGGCGACATGCGACGTCACAGCGAGGCGGTAGTTGCTTCCCTCCCTCAGCGCCAACCGGGTGTATTCCGGCGACATCTGGTTCCGAGCCAGGAAGTTGACCGTGTTCAGATGCGTGGACGACCGCTGCAGCGCCAGCCACTTCTGATCCGGCGACAGGTCCGAGCGAACGATGAAGTCCACGAAGCCCCGAATGCCGTTGGTGGCATTCGACAGCAGGTTCCGCACATAGGGCGGGATGTCGGCATCTGCGATCACATCGACCGTGACGTTCAGGCGGCGCATGATAGCGGCGACGCTAATCCGCTGCGCTGCCGCGATGGCGCCATTGATAGATCCCAGCCCCGAACGCAGGGTGGCGATCATCTCTGCGGTCATCACCCCGCCGTTGGCGAGGAAGTCGCGCGCCTGTTCGAGCAGCTCGACCTGCCGCCCGATCAGCCCGGCGATCACGTCATGCCGCGCGCCCTCAACATCCGCCACCCCCTGGAGGAACCCAAGCTGCGACAGCACGCGGGCCTGCGCCAGTGCTGCCTCCTCCCGGGTGCGGGCGGTGTCCATGACAGAGGACAGGTAGCGGTCAGCCGCCCCGCCCACGTTCTGCGCCGCCGTCAGGTCGCCATTCAGGGCCTGCCTGTACGTCTGGTTGTACTGCTGACGGTTATAGCGCAGCGCTTGCGCCGGGTTAAACAGCGCCGAGGCGGTGCCGCGCAGCTTGTCGATATACTCGCGGATCGACCCGGCAGCCTTGTACCAGTTCGCCGCAGCCGTCGCATTGGCCTTGGCGGCGTCCTGGGCAGCGCTGATCGTCCCATCCAGACCGGTCTGCACCGCATCCTGCAGCGCAGCCAGCTCTGCCGTCAAAGCGCTGATGGTGGGCAGGATCATGTCTAACGAGTCCGACAGCCCGATCAGCATGGCATAGGCCTCGCGGCCCTTCGCAGTCGTCAGGTCCAGCGCCGCAACCATCTGGCGGTACTGGTCGCGGGTGCGCGGCATGGCGATCCCGAGCCGGGCCAGCGCCTCGGTCGTCTGGCGGGTGGTCATGGCAAGCCGCTCCGCATCGCTGTAGAAGGTCTGGTAGAAGCTCTGCGTGGCCGAGGCCATGGCATCCATCCCGCCAAAGGCATCCGCGATCTTGGAGGCCATATCCGCCCCCGTGATGCCCACGGCCAGGAACGAATGCCCAAGGGTGTCCATGATCGCGTTCACCCCCAGCAGGGCGCTGGAGAGGCGCTGCAGGGCCTCGGTGGTCGTCTCGCCATCCTTGGCCAGCCCCTTGAGGCCCGGGACCATGGCAGCGAACTCGTCGCCCAGGGTGCCGAGGGCATCCTGAATGGCCGCCTGCGCTTCCTCGTCGGTCATGCCCTTGGTGCTAATCCGGATCTCGTGCGCAAAGCCCGCGAACGCGTCAGACCCAACGCCAAGGGCAGCGGCGGCATCCAGCACGCCGGTCTGGATCGTGCCCACGATCTTTGACAGCGCGTCCTGCGTCTCCTCGTCGGCGCGGTCGTAGCTGGTACGGGTCCGCTTCGACAGGCCCCAGAACCTGCGCGTTTCCGTCCGGCTGAAGCTCTCCGCCAGCGTGTCCATGCCGTCGACAGTCAGGCGCAGGCCGCTGTCGAGTTCCTTGGTCGATTTCCGGAAGAAGGAGAACACCCCGACCAGCGCCGCAACGGGAAGTGCGATAGCCCCGATCGCCGCACCCAACCCAGCCATGCCCGACGTCGCCCCGGCCGCCATGAACTGCGTGTACTGCATCGCGCTTCCAAGCCCGCCGCCAAGCGCCGAGATACCGCCTGACAGGCCGGACATGATGCCGCCGCCGAGCGCGCCGATACCTGCCATTACGCCGCCGGTGGCTAGCGCCCCGCCTGCCTGCCCCGCCATTGCGCCGCCTGCCATGCCGGCTGCACCACCGCCGAAGCCCATCGACAGCATGATGCGGTTCTTGGCCGCCATGGCGATCATGTTGGCCAGCCAGCGCTTCATCATGTCGCCGATGCTGGACAGGGTGCCCTTGAAGCCGTTCAGCAGGCCCTCGGTCATCGTGTCGGTGAACTCGCCGACCAGCGGCAGGCTGTCGGCCAGCTCGATATTCAGGTTCCGCTGCGCCTTGGCCATCTCGTCGCTGGACAGCCGCCCGGTCAGCTTCGCCAGTTCCTCGGACTCGCGGCGGTACCTGGCCATCGGGTCGAGGGTTTCGCGCCAGCGTTGGGCAGTCTGATCAAGGGTGTCGTTCAGCTTCTCGGCCTCGGTGGCAGCCTTCTTCGCAGCGCTTCCGGCCTCGCTCGATGCTTTCTTGCTGCCCTTCGCCGCCTCATTGGTGGCCTTGGCCAGCGCCTTCTCCTCAGCCGTCATCTCGCCCAGCTGAGCAATGCGGTCCAGATCAAGCTGATACAGGGCCTCGGCGTTGTACTGATCCACGCCCGCCGCAATCTGACGGTCCCGGCTTGCAGCTGCCTCAAGCTGCATCGATCGGACCTGACCCGCGATAGCGGCATCGGCGCCAGCTTTCTGCGCTGCAATGCGCGCGCCGATAACGTCGATCTGGTTGTCGATGTTCATGGAGAAGCCCGCAGCCGCGGCCAGCGCAGATGCCAGATCGCGGGCGGCGGCGGCGGCATTTGCAGCAGCGCCCGCTACATCGTTCAAATTGCCGCCTAGCTGCAGGCCGAGCATCGACGCCTGCGCCAGCTGCTGCGCAGTCGCCATGATCTCGGGCGGGATGGTCGCGCCTGCACGCTGAGCGTCCCTAAGCTCCTCTACTAGCGCAGCCGCAGCGCGGGCTTGCTCCTGCGGTCCCTTGGCGTTCTCAAGCGCCTGCATAGCCCGGTTTAGCTCGACCGCTTGGCCGTAGCCCAGGCCGTATTGCGTGGACAGTTCGCCGATGGCCACAGCCAGCCGGCCAGATGCGGCAGACATCCCGCCGAAGTCGCCAATGCTAGCCTGCGAAAGCGAATTGATCCTCTCGAGCTGAGCCTCAAGGCCGCCGAACTGACTGGTTGCGGCTGCCACGGCCGCGCCCATGGCCTGCGCAAGTTCCAGCTCCGCAAGGTCGCGCATGACCGTGTAGAGAACGCGCGCCGCCTCTGCGTTAGACCCGAACTTTGTCGTCAGATCGTCCACTGATAGGTTGGTGCCATCGATGGCCGACTTATAGGCGCTGAAGGCGCTGTTGAGGTCGGATACAGCATCCTCGGCTGCCTTCGCGGCGTTCCCCATGCTCATGAAAAGGGGCAGAAGAGCGGCACCGACTGCAACGACCGTGCCAAGGCCCGCGCCGAGCAAGGCCAGTTGGCCCGAAGCGCCCAGGGCACCGGCCAGCTGCGGGAACTGCTGGGTGAAAGCCGTCAGTGCCGACTGGCCCGACGCGACCTGAACCGCAAAGTCTTGGATCTGAAACGATGCGTTCGTGATCTGCGGGGTGAAGCGTGCAAGGCCGCTAGTTGCCCCTGCCACGGCCGGGGTCAGCGCGAGATACCGGGTCTGCGCCATCTGCAGCACGCGGGCATGTTCTCCCTCGGTGATGATCTTGGCGCGCAGGGCGGTGTTGGCGGTCTCGACAGCCGCCTCGTATCGCTTGGACGAGGCATAGACCGGATCGAGAGTGTTGCGCAGGGCCTCGTAGCTGCCGGTGGTCTGAGCCACTGCCGCCGCCATCTCCCGCTGTGCCTGCTCCGCCGCCTCAGCCGCCGTGGCAACGCCCAGATAGCGGCTGCGGGCGATCTCCAGCACGGAGTTTGCCTGTGCCTGACTGGCTGCGCCGGTGGCAACGTGCCCGGCAAGCTGTTGCTGAACGTCCGCGAACCGCTCACTGGCCGCATAGGCCGGATCAATCGACCGCCGCAGTTCATCGAACGACCGTGCGCCCCGTGAAACCTCTTGCGAGGCGCGCCCCATCGACTGCGTTACCGACCGCTGCAGGGCCAGCATGGTTGTGTCGAGGCCGCCCATGACAGTCGCGATCCGCGCCATGGCCTGCTCGATGCCCTTGGCGCTGATCTTCAGCGTGCCCTCGACCTTGCCTCCGGTGCGGGCGAGGCTGTCCAGAGCCGTCTCGCCGTCCCGCAGGCTGGACGAGTCAGCGATGAGGACCAGGCGGGCGGCTTCGGGCATTGCAATATCCTTGGCGCATGATCAATTTCCCCGCATGGTTGTGCGAGGCAATGGGAGGCGATGATGGCAGAATGTGCTGACTGCAAAATTCAGGTCAGTTATTTCAAGCAGGTCAACGGACGCTGCGCTGACTGCAACAATCGCTATTTTGCACAGCGCAAACTGGAGGGGACCCATGGCAAGGACGAAGCGGCCATAATCGCTGCTGAACAGAAGGCATCAGACGAGCAGGACGCCAAGGCTATCGCGGCTGTGGTTCTGACAACTGAGGCGGCGACGGATCTTATCGTCACACGCCGCATCGATATTGTGACCGCCGAATGCGCCTTTGGCATGAACGCCTTTAAAGACCTGTTTGCCGGGGTTCGGAACATCGTCGGAGGCAGATCCGAAGCAGTTCAATCGACCATGCGGGACGCTCGGAGAACCGTTCTCCAAGAACTTCGGCGCGAGGCTCACGCCATCGGCGCCAATGCAGTGATTGGCGTTGATCTGGATTACGTGGACCTGTCCGGCTCTGGCACGATGGTCATGCTGGTCGGATCAGGAACCGCGGTCTTCATCCAGGCATATGATGGATAAGCTAACGCCCGACTAGATCCGCCATGACCTCACCCGCGCTTTCCTGTCCACCTCCGTCTGACCGCCCTGATCAGTAAGCAGGGATTGGACGCTCTCGTCTTCAACCGGAGAAATCATGATTCTAGTCTTTTGGCCTCAGTACCAATTAGGAAAGCCTGTATGAGAAAAAAACTTATTGAGTTTTTCACTAAAAAGCCCCCGCAGTCGGATCGCCAAATTTATACAATGGAGCTGAAGGATTTCATTCGAGATACTATCATCCAAGTGCAGACAGGCGTTCAAGAAGCAATAACAGAGCTGCAAAATGGCGAAATCACCGGCGCGATTAACCCAGTATGGGGTTCTGTAGGAAACATCTCAAAAAGCGAAGTTCAGAACCTCAAATTCGATATTGCTGTGATGATTGAAAACACATCGTCTGGGAGCGCGGGCGGAAGGATCTCAGTTGTGGCTGCGGACGTAAATCTCGATGGAAAGCATTCCCGAGAGAGCCGTTCAACTAACAGCGTGAAATTCTCGATCCCGTTCATTCCGCCAGTAACAATTGTTACCAAACCAGCCGCCGATGACAACCCTCCTGTTGAGGCTCGCTCTAACGGAGGCTTCTGATTTGCTTAATGGCCGCCGCTGCACCAGAGGGCGGATATGTACTCTAGGGCTATCCTTGAAATCAGCGTGCACTTATCTCCCTAAATACCAAGAGAGGTGTAATCCCATAAGCTTCATAAGGGCGACCCAAGAACATCCTGATCATAGGCGCGATGGTGTCACCCAATTTAGCCATGGCGGCGCCATTCATGTAATCGACCTGTTTGATTCCGCTGTCCGGTTGCTCATCAGGTAGTGCGTCCAGTATGCCAATTGCAGACCATGTACCCGGCAAATGCTCCGAGAATTTTAAGGTGATGTTGGATGGATCGAACGTCAGCCCTTCGGGCAGAAGGCTACACCAAACGTCCTTATCGCCCGAGATAGTTGCCTGAACCGTGTGCGGGAAAGTTGGGATCAAATCCATAAAAAGCTCTAGACCATGACGCATGTTTTGGGCCGCCAAAACTGCAGCGTCATGCATAGCCTTTATGGTAGGATCTTTCTGTGCGTTTCGCCCTAAGGGGGGGACGGAATTCTGCTTAATGCCGTCTGCCATCATTTTCTTAGCGGACGGGGAACTCCAAATGCTTGTAAGAAGCTGGAGATTTTTGACCGATAAGGATCCTTGGCATAGAACGATCTGGCCAACTGATGCACTGGACACATCTCTATGAATCAAGCCAGCTTCATCCACCACGTTAAGAAACTCGCGCGCGTTTGCCCACGTGGGATCATAAACTCGCATCACGTCGTCTTGAGTCCGCTTCCGAACGTCGGCCGTCGAGGAGATTAATCCTTTCGCAAGGCCTAGGGCACTAGCGCTACCCTCGAGCCGGCTAACGTCGCTGGTCGTCTGCTCAGCGTGCTGGCCTAGGGACAACTGCGTTAAGCTGCCAGATGGATCAAACTGCGCTAGGAACGAAGCGATCCGCCGCCCGTCATGGTAAAGGAAATCAAAGACGGAATTTGTGTTCCGTTCTTCTTGCTCCTCGCCGGATGTCCCGTTCTGCTTTCTGGACGTCACTCGATACCTCAACTGCTTCTTTTAGCAAACGGCTCCGCCGTTTCAGCAGATAGTTCAGAAGCTTGTTGCGCCGACCACTAGTGCCGACTGCGCCACTGGACTTCTCGGACGAACGCGCCATTGCTTTTCCTCCCTGCGCTCCACTGGCGCATTGCCAATACGATGCATGATTTGGTCAAAAGATTCGATTGGTCCTTCTTGCACTACGATCCGACAAGAGTGACCCTTCACACCCACCACGACCCGGCAAACGGCGGCTCCCGCAGCGAATCCTCTGCCTCGGCCTGCTCAGCGGCATAGGCATCGCACATGGCATGCAGCGCCTCGGCCTCCCAAGGCTCGGTGATGGCCCGGGTGAGCCGCGCGAAGGCGTCCAACTCGGTCCAGTCGACCCCCCGCGCGCCGTTCATATCACCGCGGACCGGGCCGAGCCGCCACATGGCGTCGATCAGATATGCCCCCGCGTTGATGGGGGGCATCTCGATATCGCGGCCTTTCTTGCGGGCATATTGCAGCCGGGTCTCCTTCCAGCTTTTCGGCGTCCCATTCAGGAATGCCAGCTGCCGGGCGTAGAGGACTAGGCTTTCGTGGACGCCGCCAAAAAATCGGCATCATCCTGAGCGAAGTCCAGCACCTGCTGAGCGAAGCTGGGCTTTGTCCAGCCCTCGGCATCCTTCTCGCGCATCAGGTGCGCCATGCTGATGAAGTTCAGATCGAGCAGCGCGGGCGCATCCTCGACGGTCAGGTCGCGGGCCTTGCCGTCCTCGCCCTCGGTCTGCATGTTCTCGAATCCGACGATCAGGCGCAGCGCGGCCTTTACGGTCGCCTCGTGCATGTCCTGGGCGGTGTTCGTGTCGACCTGCGAGCCGGTCTTGGCGGCTGCCTTGGCCTTCTTGGCCCGCTCCAGTTCGTCGCGGCGCAGCTCGGCCTGCACGGCGCGGCTGGAGGCGCCCTTGACCATGACGATGCAGGGTTTGCCACCATTCTTGATCACGTCGCCAGTCGTCTGATCGCGCAGTTCCAGGGGGCGGGCCGTCTCGGCGGCGCCGCGGGCATCGTATTGCTTGAGAAAATCCATGGGTGTGTCCTTTTCATGGGGTGTGTGACAATGGCGGGCGGCGGCCCACACCCGAAACCGCCGCCCTTTACCGATCTGCCGAAGCAGGCCGGATCAGACGCGCACGGTGGCCGAGTTGACGCGGAACTCTCCAGTCAGGCCCTTGATCGTGGACGCGTTGCGGGCGCGGTCACGGAGGTTTGCGACCTTGCCGTGGTAGTAGATGATCTGGCCGTCGGGATCGGTGATCCGGGCCGAGACCTCGTCGTTGGTGTTGTTCGCGGTGCGCAGCAGGGTCTGCCCTGCGTCGACACCGTCGATCAGGAAGGTGAAGGGGATCGAGCCGCCGTCCAGCGCGCCGTTGGCGTGATAGGTCCGGCCTTCCAGCGTGGTTTCGGTCACGTCCTCAGACTGGTCGCCAGTCTCGCCCCATTCGGTGATCTTGCCGACCGTGGAATAGGTCTTGGCGGCAAAGCCAGCGGCATCGACGGTTGCGGGGGGACCGGCGGAGACGGAGACGAGCGCGCCGATATAGGTGATGAGTGCCATGATCAGGCTTCCTTCGGTTTGTCAGCGGGCGCGGTGGCCCATGCGGTGGGGGTGAGCGGGATTTGCGGGGACGGCTTGCGGTCCGGGGCGTCGATCACCGACGAGGTGGCCTCGGGGGCGTCCTCGACAGGGTCGGGGTCATATTCGACCGTGACCATCCCGGCCGCGATCAGGGTGGCCAGGCGGCGGATGTTATCGGGGCTGCGCAGGACCGCGTTCGTGGTTTCCAAGCCAGCGCCGCGTGCGACGGTGTGGCCGGTCGGCAGGGTCACCGCCTCACGGGTCTTGTTCGTGATGCTGGACATGATCAGACCCCCAGGAGCACGGCGACGAGGCCGGTGCCGGTGATGTTGATGGCGCCCTGCAGATATGCGGACACGGTGTCGAGCGGGATGGCCCGGACGGCGCCGGCGGGCACGGGTGTGGAGTAGCCCGCCGCAACGCTGATGGCCGGGGCGCCGGGGAAGTTCATGGTGGTTCCGTCTGCGCCGTCCAGCACGCAGCTGATCGACCCTGCCGTGGGGTTGCGCAGGATCAGAACCTGCCCCGTGCCTGCCTCGTAGGCCATGTCGTTCGTGGCAGTGAGCGTGACTTCCGTGACTGCCCGCGCACCGGGACCTCCCACGGAGGTCTTAACAATAGTGGCCATGAAAGCCCCTCTCGCTGGTTAAGCCCTTCCAAGGGCGGTTGATGGTGATTGCCTCTGTCGCCCAGAGGCCCCCGAGGCGGGGATCGGTTACGGACCCCAGTCCACCTGGACGGGGACACGCCAAGACACGTCGTCGGGATAGCCGCCCAAGACGGACGACAGTCGGATGGCGAGCCCGGGCGCGAGCCGCAGGGCCTTGGGAAACTGCGCCTTGACGGCATAGGCCAGATCGTCGGCCCGGGCAGTGCGGGCGTTCAGGTCGGTCACCACCATGATGACGAAGCTGCCCTCGCTGTATTCGGCCCCGCCGGCCAGGGCCGGGTCCTGGTCGCCGCGGCTGCGGGTCTGGAGGATCAGGTACGGCTTTGCGGGGGCGGTCTGGGTTTCGTTCGGGACCACGATGCGCAAGGCGTCAGGCATCGATGCCAGGCGCGCGCCGATCAGGTTCTGGATCTCGTTCGGTGTCACTTGCGGACCTCGGCGGCGCGGGCTTCCACGAACTGCGGGAATTTGGCGGCATTGGTGCCTATGAAGAAGCGGCCAGGGACATCGTAATTGCGCCCGAGTTCGTCCGTGCCGGTGAAGCCGAACTCGATCCGAGCGGCGTACGGCACGGTCCATTCGAAGGTCATCACGTCGCCATGGGCCATCCCCACGATGGCCGTGACATAGGCGTCCGGGCCGGTCGAACCCTCCACGGTCAGGCTGTTGACCAGATCCGATGTCAGGCCGACCGGGATCTTGCCGACCTCGAAGGCCTCGGCCCCTTGGGTGATGCCCCGCTGCGTGGTCTGTGCGCCCTCCAGCACGTCCTGAATGGACATCATCGCCACATAGCGCAGGTCTTCTTTGGCCAGATCGACCAGCGCTCTGAGGTCAGCAGCGAATGTCGCCATGTCAGGACCTCCGGGGGATCGCGCGGTAGAACGCCGTGCAGCGGCAGGAAGCGCTGTGCCTCACGCCGCCGGCGGGATCGTGCGGGTATTGCATGACCGTCCCATCATCCATCACGAAGCCCTCGCCGAAGCTGCGGACCTCGCCATCCATGCGCTTATGGTCCGGCCGCGCTTCCCGGCTGAACCCGTGGATCCATCTGCAGGTCACCGCCTCGATGTCGGGCCGGTCCAGCATCTGCCGATATGCCTCGTGCCGCCCCGCCGCCTGCGCGGTGTGGGCCTCGTTCCTCGCGATCAGCTTGCCGCGATAGTCTAGCACCCGGTCCTTGTAGCGCCCAGTGATGCGATCCACGTCAGCGGCGGCCAGCGGCTTGCCTGCCTCGATGGCCTTGCGGACCGTGCCGTCGAACCGCTTGTCGCGAAGCGCGCGCTGGAAATAGCTGCGGTCTAGCCCTTCCAGATCGCGGCGGGCGTTGATCACCCAATCCGCCTGATCGCCTGTCAGCCCGATGATCCCGCCTTCTCGCCGCCCGGTTGCTCGGCTCAGGCGCCCGGTGATGTCCAGCGCCACGGGGCGGCTGCCCCGGTTGTTCTCCATGCCGTCGAGGATCACAGCGCGCACGGCCTCGACCTGTTGCTGCTCGATCTGCCCGATCAGGTCGCCGCCGATCCTGGCGATGTCGGCCTCCGCGCGCGGGTGGCGGGCGTTGAAACCAAAGCGCCCCTCGATCCCGGAGGGCGCGAAGCCATCCACCGCCGCACCGCCGGACAGGTAGGACCGCCGCACGGCTTCCTCTAGCGGCCACAGGACGGCTTGATCGAAGCGCAGCATCTCCACGGCACCCGCGACGTCATTGGCCTCCAGCAGGGCAATCAGCCCCCCTAGATCGACCCTGCCCCGCGCGGCATAGACCGCTGCGAGAAAAGCGGCGCGGACATCGGCATCAGCCGTAGCCAGCAGCGCATCGAAGGCCGCCGCCTGTGCGCGGGTCGGAGTGCGGGCCATGGGGGATCCAATGCAAGAGCCCCAAGCGGGGCATTACGTCAGGCCTGTCGCCCTGTCAGCGGCACGCGCAAGCCACGCCGCGCGTAGCAGATCGTCATACGGTGCGAAGAAGCTGTTCGGCAGGGCCAGGATCAGCTGAGCGCCAGCAGCGTCGCCGCGCTCGATGCAGCCAGCCAGACAGATGTACCGATATTGGATCATCCGGGCAGGCTATGCGGATATTTCGGCCTCGTGCAAGAGCAGCGTGGCCCCGGGCTGCAGCGGCGAAACCAGCACGATCTCATGCGGCCTATCCGCCAGGATGATCCGGTCTCCCATGCGGGGCGCTTCGCCGTCCGTTGCGATGGTCAGCACGCGAACGCTGCGCGGGATCAGCGCCCCTTCGTCGGCCCGGCTGTAGCGGACGGTGGCCTTGTCCTCGACCACGGTCACGGTGAAGGACTGGGTCACGGGCTGTGAAGGGGTGACCTCGTCCCACGGGTATTGAGGGGCGCCTGCCGGCGCGGTGCTGCGGGTCAGGGTGGCGGGCTTACCGAAGCGCCCGATCAGCCGATCGGCAGTTGCGCGGAGGCGGGTATAATCGAAGGTCATCCGATGGCCCACAGGCCAAGGCCGGCGCAGGGCTGCACGATCAGCCCGCGCAGCGACGGACGCAGCCATGGCAGCACCAGCCCGGCGGCGTCCGCAGTGATGTCGTCGCGATAGGTGATGTCGATGCTGCCCACCTTTTCCCGGCTCGCGATCCCGGTCGCATCCTGCCCCATGAATATGCCGCGCCCCACCGTCTCGGCCGCGAGCCGGGCGGCCACGAACCCGACGCGGGTCAGGTCCATCGCCGCCAAGGGTCGCCACTCGTACGCGCCGGCAAGCCAGCGGGAAGCGGTGATCAGAGAGCTTTGCTGGGCCGAAGAGTCCGCCGTGATCCATTGGACGATCCGAGACCCGGGCAGCTGGCCAGCCGCCTCAATCTCCAGATAGCCGACAGCGTCCGACAGGCTGATGAATGACTGCGCCGTCGGGTCGACGGTCAGGTCGCCGACGACGAGGGGCATCGGTCAGCCCGCCTGACGGTCAGCAGCCACGGCGGCAGCGATGCCCGGCCACAGCGTGTCCCGCTCTTCCGCCGTGAAGGGGGCGGCATCGTCGATCAGCTCGGCATTGATGGCGCGGACGTCGGGGCGCCCGTCCGCGAGGAAGCCCGCGGGATCGATGACCGTGGCCGCCATCTTCAGCAGCTCCTGCCGATCGGGACCAGACTGGCTGGCCTGCGCGTCCTGCGCCGGGTTGGTCACGGGCGTCTTGCCCTCGGTCTCGCCGATGACCCGGCCCTTGTTCAGCAGATAGCCCGGCACGGTGTCGCCCTTGACGGTGACCTGGGTGCCGACGGGGATCTGCTTGCCCTCGCCGTCATAGACGCCGCGCTTGGTGATCTCGATTTTCATGGGGTGCTCCTCGGTTTCTGGCTGACGATCTCATGAAAGGGGCCGATGTGACCCAGCCCCTCGCTCAGACCATCAAGCAATCAGGTCGAGTGGGCGATGCCGCACTGGCCCTCGGCGTCGAACTTGATCTCGACGGCAGCGGCGGCCATCGTGACGAAATTGTACTCGTCTTCCATGTTCGCCCGGAATTGCGCGCGGGTGGTCATCGGCATGCCGCTCAGCACCTGCACCACGCGGCGGTCCTTGATCACCGCGATGATCTCATCCGGCGCCACGCGGGACGAGGGCACGACCGCTGATACGCCGCTGTCTTCCATGATGCGCTGCGCGATGGTCTTGCCGGCGTACTGGGTCGAGTAGTCCGTCGAGGTCGCATAGCGCCAGTCCAGCCAGTTTACATAGAGCGTGGCCGGGCTGTAGAAGTTGTCGGCGAAGAGCAGCGCCAGGGTGGCATTGACGTCGGCCAGCCATTCCGGCCCGGTGCAGGCGTTCAGGTCGTTGGTGGTCGACCGGGTGTTGCGGCTCGGGTGGTTGCGCAGGCCGTACAGCTGGTCGCCGCCGACAACGATGCCGGGGTTGCCGTTCAGGGTCTGCAGCTCCAGTGCCTCGGCCACCTTGCGCATCGAGTTGCTGCGCGCGGCGGGATCCAGTTGGAAGCCCTCGGTGCGCGCCGCCTCGACCTGACGCCAGCCGTAGCTGAACGTGCTGTCGAGGATCGGCAGCGGGGTGCCGTGGTATTCGAACTTGGGCTGATCGGTCCGGGCCTTGGACCGACCGTCCAGCGACACGTTGACCGAGCCGCTGTCGCTGATCGTCTGGAAGTGGTGGATCAGCTTGCCGATCGGCATCGGGGTGGAGACCGAGGCGGCCAGGTCGTTGAACACGGCCAGAACGTCGCGCTGGACCTCGATGCCCTCGCGGTCCCAGGCGCCCCAGACATCCTTGGGCAGGGGCAGCGCGTTGCCGATGATCGTCTGCCCGTGCGCGTTGGCGAGGGCGGTCTGGCGCTCGTTGAACTGGCGGCGATTGGCCAGAACGAACTCCATCTGTTCGGGAGTAAAACGAAGCATGTCCTGCGCTCCTTACGCGGCCGGGACGGTGTAGGTGTTGGCGATGATCACATCGGCCAAGGCACCCGCACTGTATGCGCCGGGGGTGTCATCGAAGAATGCCACAACGGGCGTGGCGGCGGTGGCGGCGGTCAGGCGCCCGGCAGCGCCGATGGTCAGGGGGGCGCCCTTCGCATAGGTCGCGGCGGCAAGGCGGGCCTGATAGATCTGGCCCGGCTCGAGGTGATAGGCCACGCCGGTGTCGCCGGACGCATAGGCCGTGTCGATGTCCTGGTCCTTGAACTCCATGTTCGTCAGGATCATGGGCAGCTTGGCCAGCGCGGTGGTCAGCTGGATCAGGGTGGTGGCCCCGGCCTCGACAAAGGTGCCGGGCAGATAGGCCCCCGCCACGGTCTTGTCGCTGATGGTGCGCGGCTGCCAGCCGGTCGTGACCGGGCCGCGATAGATGACGTTGCCTGCCATTTACTTGGCCTCCATGCCGGCGTTCAGATCGACGCCCGAGAACTCGTCATCCGCGTTCGTGGTGAGGGGGGCGCCGCTCAGGCCAAAGGCCTTGCCCGGCTTGGCGCGCTCGGCCAGCTTGCGGGCGGCATTCAGGGTCAGCTCCTTGGCCGAGTCCTCGTCCAGGATGTTCGCCTTGACGATGGCCGCGACGTGACCGGCCAGCTCGGCGTCGTCTTTCGCCTTCTGGTTGGTTTGCATCTCGGCCAGATTGTCGGTCAGCGGCTTGATGGCGTTGGCCACGGCCCCGGCGATGTCCAGCTTGTCCAGCGTTTCCGAGAGGGTGTTCACCTTCGCGGAAAGGCCGTCAAACTGCTCTTTCGTGACAGTCATGTCGTCGTCCTTTCTGTTTTGTGTAGATTCCCGCTCGGCAGGCAGTGCCCCCAGAATTGCGGCCTTCATTCGCTCCCAGACCGTGGCTCTTTCCAGCCGGTCAGCAGCTTCGAGCAGGCGGAGGCCTGCCCAATCCAGTTCGCGCTCGGCGTCATCGATCGCCGAGTTGATGACCTCGATGTCCTCGCCCTTCGAATTGACGAAGATGCCCACGCCCTGATCAGGGGTGGCGGCGCCTTCCTCGTTAAGGAGCAGCGCGTCATGGTCCCAGTAGATGTCGCGGGCGTCATGCTTGAAGCCCTCGCCGTTCGCCACCGGCTCGAGGCGGCACAGCAGCCCGGTCGAGGTGTGGATCGGGTCACCGGCATTGATCGCGGCCAGCACCGCCTTGCCGCCTTCGGTGCGCCCCGCGACCTCGATGTCGATCACCTTGTCGAGCAGCACCCGGCCGCCCTCCTGGCGCGCGTTCTCGTTCCAGGCGCCGATGTAGCCGACGTTGATGCCCTCGGGGTCCGACGCACTGACGAACTTGCCGTTGACGGTCGGGTGGCCGAGAGGCGCCGGGGTGCGGTTAAGCCCGGCGAAGGACTTGGCGATCTCGTCGGCGGGATAGCGGATCCCGTTCATGACCACGTTGTCGGGCAGCGTGGCCGACGGCACGACCAGCACGTCGCGCCCATTGCGCTTCTCGCTGCGGACCGCCTTGACGTTGGCGTTCGAGCGGACATTCACGCGGACCTGCTTATGCATCATCGTCTCCTTCGACGTCGTCCAGCGCATCGGGGCCTTCGCCCTCGTGCCCCGTGACCATGCGGATTTCGCCGACCGAATAGACCGGCTCCATCGGCATCTTGGCGTTGATTTCGGCCATCTTCCCGGCACGCTCGATCTTCTCGGCCATCCCGCTTTCGGTCAGGTCGGACCAGTGCAGATGCCAGTCGCGCTCGGGCAGGATGCCGAAGCCCTCCAGCCGGTTCGTCAGCGCCAGAATGTTCGGGATCACTGAATCCTTGCGGCGGGCCGCGTTGGTGCGGGCCCAGTCCATCGCGTCCTCGGTGCTGGCCCGCTCGCCGGTCTGGTTGCCCACGAGGATCTTTTGCGGGATGCCGATCGAGGCCGCGAAGGACGACAGCGCGATGGCGAAGAAGTGCTCGGGGCTGGGCAGCGTGATGCCGAGGGTCTTGGCCTCGATGCCTTGTAGCAGCAGCAGTTTGTCGAAGCCTTTTTGCCAGTCGCCGACCTGCTCATCCATCCTGTCGACCACCTCGCCGACCGGGACATTCATGGCCTCGGCCATGTCGCGCAGCTTGGCCTCTGGCGACATCGACAAGACCGGCGCCGACTTGGCGTTCTTCCAGAATCCCTCGCCGCCGGCGCCGCTGACCTTCTCCAGCGTCATGAGGTCGTTGAACCCCGGCTCGAGGATCGACCGGGCGTGAACCGTGCCGTCGCGGGACCAGAGGACCACGCGGTCGGGGTGCAGCATGAACGACCGCGTCTTCAGCTGCTGATCGTTCCCCTGCCCGACCGATGCCTCGATGAACTGGTACATGGTCGGCTGGCCGTAGTTCTCGGACGTCTCGTCCGTATCCCACTGCGCTACGGTCAGCTGCCCGGCCCATGCCGGGATGATCTCGACCAGCCCGGCCAGTCCGCCCGGCACCGTGCCCACCGGCTCGCTGAACCGCTTGCTGTCAGCCAGCCGCAAGATCGCGCCGGAATAGCCGCCCACCAGCGACATGCGGTCCGCATCGGCCAAGCGCTGCCAGACCCGCAGATCGGCGAAGCGCTGGCGGATGTCGGCCTCGACCTGGCTCTCTTTCGCCTCTTCGGTCTCCCAAAGCTCGGGCATGTCCTCCCAGGTCTTCAAGATGGTCTTTTCGACCCCGGCCCGCGCCAGCCCGTTGCGCAGGTACATCTGGTACAGCTGCATGAAGCCGACATGGTCGGGATAACCGAAGTCCTTGTAGTGGTTATGCTTGGCCTCCGGGAAATAGCCCGGGAACAGGCTTTCGATCCGCCGCAGGGCGTTCGCGATCATGCTCATTCGCGGCTCCCTAGCTGCGGTGTCGTTTCTTCAGGAACATCGCGACCTGGGCCCGCTCTTCAGTGGTCAGCTCGGTGAAGGCGCGACTTGCCGCGTCCACCTGATCTTTCCATTTGCCCATCGGGAAGGCCGCCACCTCGTCAAGGAAGCCGTCATTCCATGGCCCCTCCAGCAGGAACACGTTGCCCGCCTCGGCCTGCGCTGCGAGTGGCAGAGCGCGGGTCTCTTTGTCTCCGGTCTCGGGCGAAAAGTGATAGTCGAAGCCGGTCAGGACATGGCGCATTATGTGCTGCGCCTGCGCCTTGCCCGCCTGCCCGGGGTCTTGCGGATATGAACCGCGAACTAAACCGTATGTCGCCTGGTCCTGCTCGGCCGTCGCCTTCATCAGCCTCTCAACACCCATCGGTCCCAACTGCTCTCGCGTCGCGTCCACGACGATGAACCGCCCATCAGGGGCTCGCGCGATCAGCACTCCTGCCGTTGCAGCGGCTTCTTTGTCCTCGGTCGCAGCTAAGTCCCAGGCCCGGACGAACCGGCAGCTGGTGGGCAGTGCCTTGACGGTGCCGAACCAGCTCTTTTTGAACAGTCCGCCGCCGCGGGGAACGGGCCGCTGCTGCAGCTGGCCCGCCGTGGCATAGCTGCCAAGGGTCCGCTCCAGCTCCTTCACCTGCTCCACTGGGAAGCGGTCGGCGAACAGCAGCTCGCCTTCCGTTTCGCGCGGATCCCGGAAGCCGATCGAAGTCTCGCACCGCCGCTCGGCTTCGAACCGCATCGGCAGGCACAGATGCGTGTACGGCAGCCCCTTCGACAGGATCAGCCCCGAGGTATCGCGCTCGTGCAGGCGCTGCATAATGACGACGATGGCCGACCGGTCGTTGTTGATCCGGGTGGGCAGCGCCTCGAGGAACGACAGCTCGGCCGCCAGCAGCGCGGCGTCACTGTTCGCGTCGTCAGCCGCTAGCGGGTCATCGAGGATGACGCGATCCCCACGGGCGCCGGTCATGCTGGTGAAAGCCATGGCCTCGCGAAAGCCTGTCTGCACCGTCTCGAACTTCGTCTTCATGTTCTGGTCGTGGACCAGCGGCACCGGCCAGCGGGTCTGGTACCACTCCGACTGAATCAGCCGGCGGCACTTCACGTTGTCCCGGATCGCGAGATCCTGCTTGTGAGCCGTCGCCAGGAACCGCTTCTGCGGCATCCCCTGCGGGCCCCACTCCCAAGCGGGCCAGATCACCCCAGTCAGCAGCGACTTCATGGTGCCCGGTGGCACATTCATCAGCAGGCGGGTGATCTCGCCCCGGGTGACGGCCTCTAGATGCGCGCAGATGGCGTCCAGCGCCCAGCCCCACTTGAGCGCGGTAGCGGGCTCCAGCACGTGCCACGCACGCTTGGCGAAGGTAGCGAGCGAGCGGCGGCATGCCTCCCGCTCCAGGGCGATCAGATCAATCGCCGGAAATGTCCTCTTTCTGAGCATCAGCCACCGCCAGCATTTCCGCCAGGGCGGCGTCGGAGAGCTTTGAAACGTCGAGCGTCTGGACCGGGCCACCCTGCGGGCCGGTCAGTTCCACCTTGCTGGTCTCGCGCCACCCTGCCTGTGTTTTGAGGAAGAAGATGATCGAGGCCGTGTCGCCCTTGCGGGCCTTTTCCATCAGCTTCCCGCCGATCTCCTCGATGGCCTTGGCTTTGCCCATGTCGAACCGGGCGCGGATCTCCGGGTCCTCGGCCATGATCTTGAACAGCGTCGACCGGGCCATGCCAAAGCGGTCCGCGATCTGTTCGGCCGTAAGCACTGAGGCAAGGGCCTCCAGCTGCACTTCCTGCTCATAGGTCAGGGTCTTCGCCGGCCGCCCACCCGGGCCGCCTTCACTCCGGTCTGCCATCGTGGCCCCCATCGTCTGCCTCGCCCGTGCCGTCGCATGCCGGGCAGGTGCGTGCGCCTTCGTTGAACCAGAAGCACGGCAGATCACGTCGGGACGGATACGGGGCCGGTCGGACGGCTCCCTTGCCCTGGCACTTCTTGCAGACGCGCATGCTGGCCTCGTGAGTTTCGGAGGGGGTCCGCGCAGCGTAGGAGCCGGGACCGCACCCTCCCCGCCGAGGGAGGACCACGGCGGATAGGGATAGAAAAACCCGCCTCGCACAAGCGAAACGGGTGCATTTCGGTTATTGCAAACAGGTCTTGGGAACTAGGTGGACCATTCGCGGCTCAGGGACAATTTACGGAAAACCCTAGCATTCCAGATCCGTCGACGTTGCTATCTTGTAGGACGACCTGAACCAAGCCGTTGCCGGTATCTACTGAGATACCTTCGCCAGACTCTGCATGGACTGGGTTACTCTTACCTGCAGGCCCTGCGAGATTAAGCTGGACGCGCGGGCCAGCGGTGGTGTCGACCCGTTTCGCTCCAAACACGTATCCATCGCGACATACAGTAGCGCCTCCGCCGTCAGGTACGACAAAATCCGGGTCTGTGCTGTAACCAGCAGACGTCAATTCTCTCTGTTTGGCGTCCGCAAATCTCCGTAAGGTGCCCGCGCTCATGCTTTCGACGGCCCTTAATTCTGGACGAAGATTTTGAATCGCCAACATCAACTCAGCAGTATCACGCTGGATTGCGGCTGACGCCTTTGCATCCATTCCAACAAGCTGAGACGTGATTTTCCCGCTCAAGCTTTCAATGTTGTCAACCTTCTTCGCGATGTTATTTTGTAGCGCTTCCGCTCTAATTACCGCCGCATCTGGAAAAATCGCGTCTGAGATTTTGTCAAGAGCTTCGTCTGCAATGAAGCCTCCCAGTAGCAGTGCAACCCCGGCAGCGGCCGCTAGAGCCTTTTGTTTTGGTCCACCCGGAGGGCGCAGTCGCAGCCCGAGCCATGCGAGGCCGTCGGACTGGTCACCTGAACGAATTTTCTGCTGATCAATGCTAGCCAACGCTTCAATCTCCTAACTCACGAACGTGTTAGAGATGCAAAAGCTTAGACTTGAAAGCAAATAGAATCGTCCCAACTCACGCCGGCTTTTGTTTTACGATGTGCTGCGGCCATGAAAAAAGCGCCTCGGATCTATCCGGGCGCAGTTCGTCTCACTGCAGCAATGCAAGTTTTCATTACGCACGTCAACTAAAATTATTGTCTAGCGACTTTCCGCGCTTGGAACAGATCTGGCCGTACCAAGTTGAGCGGCCCATGAGCTGTGACCTTCATATCGCCCGCTGCCAGCGTCTGGCTCGTGCCTTGGCCGAGGCTCGTCTCAATGTGCTCAGCCATGAAGAGGAAGCCAGACGAGCGCACGCGCAGCTGCTCGACGCTCGGGCGGCACTGAGTGAGGCGCAAGCGCAGTTGGCTCATACCCAGCGCATGTATGATCAGCTTTTACTGATCCGATAAGCGTCATGGAAACCTGACTTTACCCTGCGACATGACCATGCCTCCTACCTCACGCCAAGGGGCCAGCGGCGGCAGCACATCGGTGATCGTTATCGTGTCGAGCACCCCGTCGCGTCGCAGCACAGCCCATAGGTCCAGCAGCGCCCCGCACCATGCCAGGTAATTCCTGCGCTTGGCGGCGGCCATGCTGGCGGTGCCAGTGTAGCTGATCGCACAGACGTCGCCCTTGTGTTCGCGCTTGTTCCGGTGCCGGTCGCGCCAGACCCACAGGCTTCCGGTCCGCGACACGCCCGCGACGAAGCACCCCTGGTCATTATCCCAATCCCAACCGCATGGTGTGATGGCCAGCCGCTCCCCCTGCCCCCAATCCGGCGCGCTACGGGCCCGGGCAAGCTCGGCGATCTGAGTGGCCATCTTCCGACCGCCAAGGGCATCAGGCAGCGCCTCCACCGCCGCAGCGATGATCTGGGCGTCGGGGTGGGGATCACTGGTCCCTCCCCCGTCGACGTTCACACCGACCTTGTGCCGCTCGGCCATGATCCAGATCGTGTCTACACCCGGGCGGTCGAACTCGTGCGCGCCGTACTGGTCAAAATCGAGGACGGCCTTTTCGGTCAGGAAGGCCCAAGCGAGGGCGTCCTGCACCGACATGGACCGGGTAATGCGCGAGGCGGCTGTGATGGGCTGGTGGAGGCTCATGCGGTGCCATGCCTTTCTCGCGCATCCGCGGGGGCATCAGCCCTGTTGGAGGGCATGATCGCCATGCCGTTCTTCAGGTCGATACCGTAGATGCTGATCACCGCCGGCACGGCTGACCGCTCGGCATTGGTCCGCCAGATCGGCAGACCTTCCATGGCTTCGACGTTGAATGGCTTGCCTCGCGTGATGATCGCGATCGCTTCCCGCACGATCTGGACGGTGGTGCTAATGCCAGGCTCGCCCCGCCCTGATTTTATACCGTCCAAAAACCCATCACGCATCTGCATTGTCCTTCCGGTACCGCAGTGCCACCAGCAGATGCTTCTGCCCGTCGATCGAAGGCTTGCCGTTCTGGCCGAGCACGTCCGGGCACATGAGGGCCTGCCAGCGTTCCATAACTTGGTTGAGCGACATATCCATGATGGCAGCTGCGATGCTTGCCTTGTGCCCGCTGGTCAGCAGCTCCACCAAGCGCAGGTCATCGGCGGGGGTGAACTGACCGCTCAGGCCCTCGAGGTGCTTGACGATCCGGCGCTCGGCTAGGTTCAGGGCGCCCCACGGGCGTTCGGTGGCGGGCTTGGTGGGAGCAATATCGATTTTCTTTGTATTACCCCCCGGCGCCGGCGCGGCTTTCTTGATCGCCTTTTGATCGATGGCCGGTTTAGCGGCCACGGGCGCAGCAATTGCTGGGCTTTCTTTCTTGATCGGTTCCGACACCGGGGCGGCCTTGGCCACAGGATCGACAGGGGTGTCGACCTCCCCCGGCATCGCCGAGACCGTCAGGTCTTGGTCAGACGTGGCCGCCTCATCCGCATCCGTCGGCAGTGCTCCACCTGAGGCCAGCTTGACCGCCGCATCGAACGCGTTCGGCTTGCGGGGCGCGAATACGATCTCCGGCCCGCGGTCAGGGCTGCCACATCCCCCCTGCCCCACATAGCTCGTGCCTTGGCCGGCATCGCTGAGGAACAGCTTGCGCCCGGTGGCGTCCTCGAACTCGGCCAGTGCTGCAGCCAGCCGCGCCAAGGCGCTTCCCTCGTCCATCAGCTTGTGGGCGCGGTCTGCGAGCTGCGTGACGGTCATGCTGGTGAAGTGGATGCTCATGGCAGGGGTCCTTGTGCTGGGGTTTGCGGGTTTTCCTTGGGGGGTCATGCGCTGAGCCTTTCACCGACGAAGTTGCCGCTCAGATCCGGATCCCGGCTTGCCGGACCAGCGCCCGCCCGTTCGTGGGCCTCGAACTCTGAGCAGTCCCAGATGCGCGCCAATATGCGGACGTGCCGGTTCCATTCGCTGGTGCCGATGATCTGCTCAATCGTCTCGCCTGCCGCGCGGCGGGCGCGCCGGTCCTCGAGCAGCGCCTGCTCCTCGTCGGGGAACAGTGCAAACCCCCTGTCGCGCGCCTCTGCCACATCGCGAAGCGCACCGCGACGGATCAGTTCCCGGGTTCGCAGGGCATTGCCGTAGCCCGGCATCTGACGCCCGAACTTGCCAAGCCAGTTGATCATCATGCCGATGACCTGGGCCTCCCCTGCCCCGCTCAGCGCGCCACTCGGGCGCGGGGCCTCGGCAGCGCGGCAGGCCTTGACCACCTCGCCGGGCGCCGGCCAGGCGCGGGTCGTCATGCCGGCCTCGAGGCGGCGGATCGCGTCGTGGTACCAGTCTTGCCAGCCCTCACCCGGGGTGTGGTCGAGGATGATACGCAGGAGGCCGTCCGCATCGTCCTGCATAGCCTGAGGGTTGTTGGCGATCTGGCGCGGGGGGCTGAACCGGTTGAGCCAGTTGTTGAAGCGCATCGACAGATCGGCAGCGGCGACTTGGCTGGTCATTGGCGGTACTTCTCCGGAATGTTGGCCTGGATGCCGTGGCCCTTCGGGCGGTCATCGGCGGGGCGGGGATTGTCTGACGGGCGGAGTGGAGGGGCGCGCTTTTCGGCGGCGTATCCGGCCATGGCCTCGTTCAGGACCTTGGGGCCCTTGGCGGGCGAGCCGTGGGCTCTGGCGCTATCCTTCGCCACGGTGACGATCTCGTCGTCGGTCAGGGCGAGGTCTGTGCGCCATCGACTGACGATCATTCCGGCCTCAGTCGTGATCCAGTACTTTGGGATCTGGCCGTGATGATCGAAGCCGAGGGCATGGGTGAGCCGGGGGATTATTCCCTCCCGCTCAGGCAGCCCATCAGCAGCTTTTTCAGGCGGGCCATCGGCCTCACGCGCGCTGCTGCTGCTGCTGCTGCTTTCTTTATGTAGGTTGTTGGGTTGTTGGGAAGGATGGTGCCGCGGTTCGTCCACGGTATAATCCGCGGATTGGTCCACATCATTACAATTCAGTGGCTTATCGGATTTTTCGCCGGTTTTGCGGTCGGACTGTTGCTTAACCTGACGTTCGACATAAGTGGCTTCTTGCCGTAACCTCTTAGAAATGACGACCCCATCCTCGACCGTCAGGAACTCCCTGATGACCGGCCCGATGCGGGATTTCCAAAGGCGCGGCGAGACGCGGCTGACACGGGCAAGGCGGTTGTCATCGTCTGGAAAGTCGCAGCTTTCGCGCGTCCACATCGCCATCAGAATAAGAAAGTAGGCGCCGATCTCGTCGGCCTCCAGATGCTGCGTATCGCGCTGGAAAGCATCGACCCAGATAGGGCAAGGGCGTTTTGAGCGCGATGCTTTGGCATTGAAGCTCACTCGGCACCCCCGCCCACGATCAGGTCGCGCAGCTCGCGGTCGGTGCGCGGGATTGCCTCAACCTGGACATAAGTCTCCGCGTACCGCCCCCATCGCTTTACGCACCGCGCGTCTGCCACCTGACAGTCGTCGGCCCAAGCGATCCGGCTGAGGCCGTCAGCGCAGGCTTTTTCGATATTGTCGCAGTCAGGTTTTTGCGTGTGATGCTGGCCTTCGGCCTCGGACTGCCTGCGCTTGCTCCACGATTGTGGGATGGCAAAGACCGCCACGATGCGCAGTTTGACCGGCCCCTCAATTGGGGCCGGGAAGAGTGGCCGCGCGATTTCCGCGACCTTGCGTTCAAAACCGACGGTCTCTTCGGGCGTGTACACCCGCGCCCGGCCGGCGGCGACCGTCGCCCGCGGCCTTTGTTTGGCGAAGGGCTTTCCCGGGATGGTGAACTGCACCATCAGTCGAAGTCCGACGGCTTCGGAAGGCCGGGCCGCTCGCCCTCGTCGTCACCATCTTCGTCTTCGGGCTTGGTGCCAAACATGTCGCCCTGATCCGGCTGGATGTCCGCGCCCTCCCGCTCGCCCATGAACTTTTCGCTGTCGATCATCACGACCTGGACCATCTGGCCGACGTGATCCCCGAGGACGTTCCGGTTCAGCTCGATGTTCTGGCAGGTGATCTTGGCCTCGATCCCCTTGCTGCCGCCGATCTTGACCTCGCCGAGGGTGACGACGGCATGCGGGAACTCATGGGCGGTCAGCTGGCGCACCACGCCGCGGACGAGGTTCTTGGCAGCCAGCTCCAGCCCGTTTGCGATCTCCGCCTGCTCCGCCTCGGTGCAGAGGGCCCAGCTGGTCTTCATGTGGCGGATCCGGCTCAGCATCGCGTCGCGGATGTCGCCCCGGAGGGTGTCGAGCTGCAGGGCATCCTCCTGCCCTTCCATGTCGTGGTGGATTTCGGCGTGTGCGTTCATGGGTGTGGTTCCGGTTCTGAGAGCCGCTGATCGCCGCGGCCGCGTGAGACGTGCAGAGCTGGCAGCTCCGCGCGGCTATGGGGTGTCAGGTGTCCTCGCGGGTCAGCACCGCAGCGGTCCGCTTCGCACTGTCGATGACGTCGGCGATCTGTTTGCGCGCAGTGGCCCGGCAGCCCTTGCCCATGGCCAGCTGCGTCAGCGCCATGACGGCCTCGCCGCCTTCTGCCGCCAGCTCGCCTGCCGACTGCATGAAGCAGGCAGCGTCCTCGACCTCGGGCAGCGTCTGCGTCAGCCAGCGCCGTACGGGGCGCTCCCCGACGGCATCCTCGAGGGCCATGATCTCGATCAGCGGCCAGTCCAGCTGTCCAGACTGCCGCTTGGAGATGGATCCCTTGGAGATGTCATGGCCAAGGCGGGCGCCGATCATGGCAGCGGCGGCATCGAAGCCTCCGGCCTTCTCGATCAGGTTGGCCATGAAGGCGCGGATAATCCCTCGTTCAGACATCTGAGAATCCTCTGGAAACCGCGTTTCCTTTTTTGGCCGCCGGACCCGTGGCATCTGAGCCTGGGTGGGGCTGATGGATTTGCGAGTGGAGTGTTTGGCGTGGCATCAGCCTCACCTTTGAAGACGATCGGCGAAGCCGCAGAGCCGTGCAGACGACAAGAGCAGGACTGCGGAATGTCACGGCCGGGTTCATTCGGCTGCCTCGACACTCCATCCGGGCTCAAAGTCGGACGGGGACAGTTCGACCTGACCGGCGCGAGCTGCCTCGAGGAGGCGTCGACGCGGCTTCTCCGGTACGCGCCCGCCGGTCCCGCCGCTGTCTGCGGAGGTGACCCATCGATAAACCCAGTTCACCGAACAGCCGGTGACTTCGGCAACGCGCTTTGCGCCGCCGCATTTTTTGATGATTTCCCTGGCAGGTTCCATCGGCACGACCTCGCTTGTACTTATGTTCACTTTCCAAAATAGAAAGTGCGAAGTCAAGCGGCAACTTGCTATCTTAGCAATGTCCGTCTTTCGGATTCGGAAATATCAAAAAGGGATGCGTATGGAATGGCTCAAAGCAGAAATTGTCCGACGAGGGGTGACCCAGAAGGACGTAGGGGCAGCGGCAGGGCTGACCGATGTGCAGATGTCGAAGGTGCTGAGCGGCAACCGCAAGCTCAGCGCCGAGGAGGCGTCTGCGATATGGCGGCACTTCGGCTACGTTCTCCCTGACGACGAGGCCACGGATACGGACATGCGTATTCTCCAGCATTTGGCCAGATTAAGTGACGATGAAAAGACCGCTCTAGAGCGCCTGCTGAAGCGAGGCGGTTAGGATCACCGACATATGCCTCCAGGGCGACCAGGAGGCTTTCCTTCTCCCGCAGCGACAGGCTGAGGACCATTTCTTCAAGGTCTGTGTGCAAACTGTTCTCTTTTTGTTCTAATCGCAACCTAGACGTTCGGGCGCCCCGCTGTCAAAGCGCTTTTGCCCTCTCGCACCCTTATAGCGTGTAAGTTTCCATTCGGGAAAGTTTTGTGTTGACAGGTGACTTTCGTTTATGGAAAGTCAGGACATAGGCAAAGCGCCTCCACACAAGCATAGGTGGGTCCAACATGTCCTCAGAACTTTCCCCTTCGCTGCCCCGTCAAGCGACACTCGAAGCCTGCGCCGGCCACGATCCCGATGCCGGGACCCACGCCACCGGCAGCCAGAAGATGCTGGTCTACATGCTGATCGGTGGGGCGCTCGGATGGGCAGTCATCGCGTGGGTGCTGCTGTGAGCACCCGCGACATTCACCTCGACATCGTTCGAGGGCGCCTGATCCGCCGTACCATCATCGGGGCCTTTGCAGGCTTGGCCATCGTGCTTGCTCTGGCGTGGTTCATTACCCTTGCAATCATTGACGGCCTGTCCCGCAGCGACTGGCCCGCCATGTGTGATGGGCTGACCACCGCTGCGGAGTGCGCGGCGCGGATAGTGGAGGCCCGCTGATGAGCAAGATCAACGTTTGGGGGCCAGCCGACCGCAGCGTCCCCACGCCCCTCAGCGACCACTACAAGCCGCTCTCGTGGAAGATGCGCGCCTGGCAGATTGTGACTTGGGTGCTGTTCCTGACGCTGATCGCTGCGGGGGTGGTGACATGAACCGCACCCCTCTGCCCCCGATCCTTTACCTGGTCGTACGCGACTATGGCACGCTCGGTATCGGCAGCCCGGACATCACCCCGAGCCGCGACGAGGCCTACGACCATTTCACCTGCGCGACCGATGCAGGCGAGCCGGTCGCGGTCTGGCAGATCACCACCGCCGACGGGCGGCCCGCCCGCACGACTGATGTCACCGACAGCTTCGAACACGAGCTGCAGGAGGTCTGCATCGCCCGCGATCTGGATTGGCCCACCGTGCGCCGGATCGAAGACAACCCCGCCCTGAAACTCGCCGCCGAGTAAGGAACCCCAAAATGAACGATATGACCCCCACCCCCGGCACGGGGCTGATGCTGCCTGCCGGAACCGATCTTGCTGCCCTGTTCAAGGACGGCGCCAAGATCGACCCGCTGATTGCCATGATCGAGACCGAGGTGCGCGCCCATGTGCCCGACACCAGCACCAACAAGGGCCGCGAGGCGATCAAGTCGCTGGCCTACAAGGTCAGCCGGTCCAAGACCGCGCTGGACGAGGCTGGCAAGGCGCTGAACGAGGACGCCCGCAAGCAGATCAACCTGGTCGACGCAGCGCGCAAGAACATCCGCGACCGGCTGGACGCGCTGCGCGACGAGGCCCGGGCCCCGCTGGTCGCATGGGAGGTGGCCGAGGCCGAGCGCCAGGCGCGCGATCTGCTGATCCTCGACCAGCTGACGAACCACGGCATGACCGGGCACGAGACGTCCGCGGCGATCGTGGCGAAGGCGGGCAAGATCCGGGACATCACCCTGCCGCCGGACTTCGGTGGGGACCGGGATGTTGCCGAGGCCGCGCGTACTGCCACCATGCAGGCGCTACGCAACATGTTCAGCGCGGCGCAGGTTCGCGAAACCGAGGCTGCCGAGCTGGAGAAGCTGCGCAAGGAGGCGGCCGAACGGGCGGCAGCGGATGAAGCCGCCCGGATCGAGCGCGAGCGGGTCGAGGCCGAAAGACTGGCCGCCGAGCGTGCCGAGCTGGACCGCAAGGACGCGGCGGCGCGGGCTGCGCGCCAGGCGGAGGAAGAGGCGGCGCGCCAGAAGGCCGAGGCCGACCGGATCGAGCAGGCCCGCAGGGAAGCCGCCGAGAAGGCTGCCGCCGAAGCCGAGGCCCGCCACCAGCGCGAGCTGGCCGACGCCAAGCGCCGCGAGGAAGAGGCCGCCCAGCGTGAGCGTGACCGGATCGCCGCCGAGCAGCGCGCCGAGGCCGAAGCGCAGCGAAAGCGCGAGGAAAGCGCCCGCATCCGTAACCGGGTCAAGCGCGAGATCGCCGCGGCCCTGGCAGCCCTGCCCCAGCCCCTGACCCCCGAAGCGATTGCCGAGGCCCTGGTGGCCGGCGGCGTCCCGAACTGCACCGTGAGGTTCTGACATGGATGGCGCATGGCCCTTTGACGACTCGCCCAAGCCCGACGCGGGCAAGGGTGCAGCAACCCCTGAGCCGGAGCGCGGCGAACAGTTCCGTCTCGGCGCTGGCGTCCACCAGGTCGACGGCGAGGACTACCACCGCGACCCCTGCCCCGAGGCGTCCCTGTCCTCGACGCTGGCCAAGGTCATGCTGGCGCAATCCCCGCTGCATGCCTGGACGGCCAGCCCGCGGCTGAACCCGGACTGGGAGCCGATGAACAAGAAGACCTTCGACATCGGCAGGGCCGCGCACCGCGCGATCCTGGGCGCTGGCGGAGACTATGTCGCCATCCCCAAGGCCATGCTGGCCAGCAACGGCGCGGCCAGCACGAAGGAGGCCAAAGCCTTCATCGAGGACGCCCGTGCCTCGGGTCAGACGCCCCTCAAGGATGACGAGGTCGACCAGACCCACGCCATGCGCGCCAAGGCTCATGACAAGCTGACGGCGCTGCAGATCGACCTCGATCCTGCCCGATCGGAGATGGTGGCCGTCGCCCAGATCGATGGCGTCTGGTGCCGGGCTATGATCGACAACGTGCCGCTGGATGCGCGCCTGCCGATCTACGACTTCAAGACCTGCGAAAACGCCAGCCCCGAAGCCTGCCAGAAGGCCATCCTGAACTATGGCTATGACGTGCAGGCCGAGCATTACCGGCAGGTCTGGCAGGCCGCCACGGGCGAGGATCGGGTGTTCCGGTTCGTCTTCCAGGAAAAGAGCGCCCCGCACGAGGTCTGCGTGGTCGAGCTGGGCGCCGACACCCTGCTGATCGCCCGCAAGAAGATCGCCCGGGCCCGCGAGATGTGGGGGCTCTGCCTGCGGGCGGGCCAGTGGCCGGGCTATCCCCTTGGCGTCCATCGCGTCGACCTGCCTGCCTGGGCCATCGAGCGCTGGCTGGAGCGTGAAAGCCACGAGGCCCAGATCAAGCGCGATACGGGCCGCGACATCCTTGCCGCAGCCTATGCGGCACAATCCCCTGACAATCACGAGGTGAACCCATGGGCCTGATCCGCTTCATTCCCGTCACGCAGATCCACGACCCCCTGACCCTGTCGATCGGCCTCAGCGGCGGATCGGGCACGGGCAAGACCTACACTGCGCTTCTGATGGCGCGGGGCATCGCTGAGACCGTTACGGGGAAGGCCGGGGCGCCCATCGGGTACGTCGACACCGAGAACCGCCGTGCCCTGCACTACAAGGCGGCTTTCCCCGAGATGATGCACTTCGATTTCACCGCCCTGGATGAAATGGGCGACCTGGTCGGCTTCGGGCCGGAACGCTGGATCGAGGTCATTGACGCCGCCGAGGAAGCCAAGCTGCCGGTGCTGATCCTGGACAGCTTCTCGCATGCCTGGGAGGGTGTCGGTGGGGTACTGGACCTGCACGCGACCACGCTGGAGCGACTGACCGGCGGCAAGAGCGAGCTGGCGGACAAGCGCAGCCAGCTGGCGTGGGCCGAGGTCAAGCCGCGGTACCGCCGCCTGATCGACCGGATCGTGCGGGCAAAGTGCAACATCATCATCTGCACCCGCGCCAAGCCGGTCATGCAGAGCGGCTTCGGGGCCAACGCCAAGAACGCCCGCAAGACCAAGACCCGCCGCGATGACGTGCCGTGGGATCCGGCGAGCGACGGCGACCTGATGTTCGAGATGACCACGATGGTGATCCTCGACCCCTCCGCGCCCGGCTGCCCGGTGCACCGCATCAAAGTGGCAGACCAGTTCAAGGCCCTCCTCGACCCGCGCCAGCCGATGGGGACCGAGACGGGCCGCAAGATGGCCGAATGGGCCCGAGGCCAAGGCAACGCCCAAGAGCAGAAGGCAGCCCTGGACGAGGCGCGGGACGAGGCGCGCAAGGGCCGCGCAGCGATGCGCTCCTGGTGGCAGGCGAACCCGCAGAAGGCAGCCATTGCCAAGACGATCCTGGCCGAGCTGCAGGACATGGCCGAGGCCGCGGACGCCGACGCGAAGGCTGCGGACGACGACCCGTTCGCCGACGTGCCCAAGGCTGACCCCGACGAACCGTCCGACAGCATGACCCCCGAGCAGCGCGCCGAGTACGAGGCAGCCATAGCCGCATTGAGCGGCGCTGCGGCCTGACCCCCACCCTGCCGTCCGTCGCCTGTGACGGCAGCACCTGGCGGGGCCAATGCACCATTCCGGCCCCGCCCTTTTCCCATCATCACGAGGATCGAGACATGCGCCACGACTTCGAGAACATCCCCGAGGATGTCGTTGTCATCTTGCACCCCGCCGATGCGAACCTGATCCACCGCGAACCGGTGAAAGCCACCCGCCTCGGCGATTACTTCTACTGCGCCGGGACCGACCCAATGCGGATGGGGGCGGATTACGGGCTGGGTGAGATCGCGGCGTTCATGCGCGGCTATGAGCTGGCGGCGGTGACGGCATGAGCCAGAACATCAGCACCGCTGTAATGCAGCGGCGGTCCGAACCGCATGACAGCCTGGACGATTTCCCGACGCCACCATGGGCCACGCGGGCTTTGTGTCACTGGCTGCGCGAAGCAACTGGTCGTGTGCTCAGTGATATGAGCTGTCGCGAGCCTGCTGCGAACCGTGGGCACATGTTCAGGCCGCTTCGTGAGTTCTTCGCCAGCGTCGAGGCCGCGGACATCCACGACTACGGCGCCGGCTTCCCGCAGCAAGACTATCTGTTCGGCCCGAATCCCGAGCGCGTGGACTGGACAATCACAAACCCGCCCTTTCGCCTCGCCGAGCAGTTCATCTCGAGGGCGCTGGCCACCTCTGAACTTGGCGTCGCTGTCATTGTTCGTTCAGCCTTTCTGGAGGGGATCGGCAGGCATGATAGGCTGTTCTGCATCACGCCTCCTACTGACATTCTGCAGTTCAGCGAGCGGGTCGTGATGCACAAGGGCCGTCTAGTGCCAGGCGGCAGCACTGCCACCGCCTACTGCTGGCTTGTATGGGACAAGTGCTCTCCGCCGCGCTGCACCATCTTCGACTGGATCGAGCCCTGCCGATCGAAGCTGGAACGGGCGAGCGATTATCAGGTGGCGGCATGAGCCCGCGCCCCCAACCCATCAAGCACGGCACGATCTATGCCTACAAGTGCCGCGGCTGCCGGTGTGACCCCTGCACCCGGGCCAATACCGAGACCTGCAAGACCGAGCGGCGCCGGAAGGGCATCCTGAGCCCCGGGAACGCCTGCAAGGTCGGGACTGAGGTCTTCACGACACAGCAGGAGGCTGCCCGCGCTGCCGGGCGGACCAAGGGCGCGATCACGTATCACCTGAACCGCTACGGCAACCTTGACCGCCTCGGAGGCAAGCGCGGCGGGCCCAGCAAGGGGCGATGCAAGCCGGTCTGCGTCGGCATGCAGGAATGGCCGTCCCGCTCGGCGCTGGACCGGGCCTTAGGTGTCCCCATCGGAACGGTCAGCGCCTGGATCCTGCGCGGCGACATGAACGCGCTGATCGGCGCGGTGATGAATATGAACCCAGCCAGAAAGGCCGCAGCATGACCGTCTTACGCATCCTGATTGCCTGCGAGACGTCGAGCGTCATGCGCCGGGCCTTCGCCGCCCGTGGGCACGACGTCTGGTCCTGCGACCTGCTTCCGGCCGAGGACGCAAAACAGATAGGAGACTATCCGCTCTACCTTGTCACAAATCTAGGCCGGGTCATCAGCTTCCAATCAGGCGCGCCCATTGTGATGAAGCCCCGGCCACACATAGGCGGCTACAGAATAGTCACTCTCTGCAATCGGGAGCGACGCACGACGACCACTGTCCACCGACTTGTTGCGAAAGAATTCCTGCCAAACCCGCAAGGGCTGCCGCTTGTTCGGCATCGCGATGGAGACAGGTCGCACAACTCGGCCGGCAATCTCGCGTGGGGCACCTATGCGGACAATGAGGCCGATAAGATCGAACACGGGACGCGCCGATACGGGACTTCGCGAATGAAGCTGAACCGCGCTGCCCGCGCTGAAGTGCTGGAAATGCACAGGATGGGAGTGACCCGGCGAGAGATTGCTGAGGTGTTCGGCGTGGATCGGTCAACGGTCACCCGACTCGTTAACGGAACGACATGGAGCAACCGGAAATGGCCGATAGCAGATGGGGCAGCGCAGCGATGACCGTCCACCGCGCGCCGCCCGGCCCGGATCGGTGGAAGATGCGCAGCAGGACGTTCGAGGGTGTGGCTCAGGCCTGCGCCGATCAATGGGGCGGCCATGCCCTGCAAGAAATGGAGGTGGCTAATGGGACGCCATGAAACAATCCGCGGGCCCTACTCGCCCGAGACCCTCGCCGAGCGGTGGGGCGTCAGCTCAGAGACCATCCGACAAATGACACATCGCGGCGAATTGCCCAGCTTCAGAGTTGGTCGCAGTATCCGCATCCCCGCGCAGGCAGTAGAGGATATCGAATGCGGCAAATCAGCATCGGACGGCTCAAAGGCCGTTTCGTCGTCAGCTGGAAATCAGATGATGGTCGGCGGAAGCGATTTCGTCTTGAAGCACTCAGCCGAAAGGAAGCCGAAGCAGAGGCCATAGATGTCTATCGCCGGGAAACGATCACAACATCTGGCGAGACTGTCGAGGCCCTGTGGAAGCTATATCTGAACGAGCGCGAGGGCCGGGCTATCGTCAAGTCGATGAGCTCGACGGTCAAGGCCATGATGCCGTTCTTCGGCGCGCTGCGGCCGGACCAGATCACCGTCGAACATTGCCGCGACTATGACGCCCGGCGCCGCCTTGCAGGCATCAAGCAGGGCACCGTCTGGACCGAGCTGGGCCATCTGCGGATCGTGGTGAATTGGGCTGTGAAAAAAGGGCTCATAGAGCGGGCGCCGTTCATCGAGCTGCCGCAGAAGCCCGCACCACGCGAACGGCACCTGACACGTGCCGAGGCCGGCGCACTGATCCGCGCCGAAGCGCAGCCGCATATCATCCTGGCGATCCGCCTGATGCTGTCCACCGCCGCCCGCGTGGGCGCCATCCTCGACCTGACATGGGATCGGGTAGATCTTGAGCGGCGCGTCATCAACCTGCGCACAGAGGGCACCGGCCCGCGCAAGGGTCGCGCTGTGGTGCCGATCAATGACACGCTGCTGGCGGCGCTGGTCGAGGCGAAGGGCCAAGGCATGACAGACCATGTGATCGAGTGGAACGGCAAGCCCGTCCAATCGATCCGCAAGGGATTCGGCGTGGCCGTCCGATCCGTCGGCCTGAAGGACGTGACGATTCACACCCTGCGCCACAGCGCCGCCGTTATGATGGTCGAGGCGGGTACGTCGATGGATGAGGTCGCGCAGTACCTGGGCCACAGCAACAGCTCGATCACCTTCAAGACCTACGCCCGGTTCAGCCCCTCACACCTGCGCGCAGCTTCGAGGGTTTTGGATTTCTAGCGGTCCAAGTGATCCGCCCAAGGTTCAATGAATAATGGAGCGTTTAGTCGATGGCTGCCATATTCGCTGAATTGCTGAGGAATAGTGGTGGCCCGTGACAGATTCGAACTGCCGACCGGCCCGGTGTAAACGGGACGCTCTACCACTGAGCTAACGGGCCCTGTGTCTTCCGCTTGGGAACACGCGGCGCATAAGACCGACCGGGGCTGCGTTTGGCAAGACGAAAATGCCGCCCTCAGTCGCGATCCCGGGGGTGGCGCAGGGTCCGGCAGGCGCCGTTCGAGACGACATGCACCGCGCCCTGCCGCATCTCGCCCTCGGCCCATTTGTCCGGGGGCCATCGGGCGGGGGGGCATCGGTCGGGGCTCATGTCCAGCGCCGCCGCCCGCAGCATCCGCAGCGTGATCCCGTGGCTGACGATCAGCACCGGCACGGAGGTCCCGGCCAGCGGACCCAGGAACCGCCCGCAGCGCGCCGCCAGCGCCGCCAGCCCCTCGCCCCCCGGGCAGCGGTCGTACCAGGCCAGCGGCGGGCCGGCGAAGACCTCGGGCCGTTCGCGTTCCAGGTCGGCCAGCAGGCGCCCGGCAAAGGTCCCGATGCCGATCTCGGACAGCAGCGGCTCGGTGCGGAACGGCTGCGTGCCGAAGACCAGCCGCGCGGTCTGCCGCGCCCTTTCCTGCGGGCTGGACAGGCGCCGCCCCGCCACCCCGGCCACCAGCGCGGCCTGCCATCCGGCCTGCCGCAGGCCCCGCGCCGTCAGCGGCGCATGCAGGGCGCCCTGTAGCCGCCCCTCGGCGTTCCAGACCGTCTCGCCATGGCGCATCAGATACAGGTCCGGCAGGCCGCCCCGTCGATCCTTGTCCGTCCCGTCGCCCATGATCCCCCTGCCCGGCCGTCCCGCCGCGCCCGCGATCATAGAAGCGCCGCGCGGGCAGGCCAATGCCCCGCTCCTGACCCCCGCATCACACGGCAGGGTTGCAACTGCGTCCGGCGTACCTGTTTTGCAACATGTCGGCAGCCGTCAATCGCCGTCGATTGCTTGCCGTCAAAGAGAACCGCATAGTTCACTTTCAATTCTTGGAGATCGAAGATGAAACTTTGCAACCTTGCCGTCGCCGCCATCTTTGCCGCCTCCGGGGCCGCCGCCGGCGGCTATACCGCGCCGGGATTCGGGCCCGTGGCCGTCGGGCCGATGGGCTCCGCGTCGGCGGGCACCGACTGGTCGGGCTTCTATGCGGGCCTGCAATATGGCGAGGGCAGCGGCGACCTGACCCTGGACGGCCCCTTGGGAGATGCCGATTTCGATGCCTACGGCCTGCATGTCGGCTATCAGCGGGACATGGGCCGCGTCGTGCTGGGCGGCGATCTGGACTATAACAGCGTCGATTTCGAAGGCGCCGACGAGAAGGGGGACCTGCTGCGCCTGCGCGCGCGGGTGGGCTATGACGCGGGCCGCGTCATGCCCTATCTGACCCTGGGCGTCGCGGGCGTGCATGGCGACATCGCGGGCGACCGCCTGGCCGATACGGGGCTGACCTACGGGATCGGCGCCGATGTCCTGGTCACCGACCGCCTCACCGTCGGCGTCGAATACACCCGCAACACCTTCAAGGACATCCTGGACGACCTGAGCGGCATCTCGGGCCTCGATCTGGACACCGACCTGGTGCAGGTCCGGGCCAGCTACCGCTTCTGAGGTACGAAGGGCCGACCGCAACCCCGGGGGTGCGGTCGGCCAAGCTTCAGATCTCCAGCACGATCTTGCCGAAATGCGCGCCGGATTCCTCGTGGCGGAAGGCGTCGGCGATCTGGTCCAGCGCAAAGCTGCGGTCGATCAGCGGGCGGATGCCCGTGACCTCCAGCGCGCGGACGAAGTCCATCTGCATGGCGCGGCTGCCCACGATCAGCCCCTGCAGGCGCTGTTGACGCGCCATCAGCGCCGCCGTCGGCACCTCGCCCGAGGCGCCCGTCAGCACCCCGATCAGCGAGATATGCCCGCCGACACGGCAGGCGGTGATCGACTGCGGCAGGGTGCCCGGACCCCCGACCTCGACCACGTGATCCACGCCCCGGCCCCCGGTCAGCTCGCGCACGCGGGCGCCCCAGTCCGGTTCGGTCCGATAGTTGATCGTGTGGGACGCGCCCATCTCGCGCAGCCGCGACAGCTTGTCGTCCGAGGACGAGGTCGCGATGACCTGCGCACCCATGGCGATGGCCAGCTGCACCGCAAAGATCGACACGCCCCCCGTGCCCAGGGTCAGCACCGTGTCGCCCGCCTTCAGCCCGCCATCGACGACCAGCGCCCGCCACGCGGTCAGCCCGGCGGTGGTCAGCGTCGCGGCCTCGGCTGGGCTGTAGCCCTTGGGCGCCCTGGTGAACCAGGACACCGGCCGCACGGCCACCTCGCAGGCATAGCCGTCGGTGCCGTCGCCGGGCGTGCCCGAGAAATCCGCGACCGGCGGCGGCCCGTCCGCCCATTGCGGGAAAAAGCACGAGACGACCTGATCGCCCACGCCGAACTCGGTGACGCCCGCGCCCACGGCCTCGACCACGCCCGCCCCGTCCGACATCGGGATGCGGCCATCCTCGGTCGGCATCCGGCCCGAGACGACGCCGAAATCGTGGAAATTGAGCGACGAGGCCTGCAGGCGCACCCGGATCTCTCCGGCGCGCGGCTGGCCCGGATCGGCGATCTCGACGACCTGCAGGCGCTCCAGCCCGCCGGGGCTTGCGATCTTGACGGCTTTCATGGGTGATCCTTTCCTGCCCGGAACGGGCGGTCGGCGGACCCTATCACCGAAGCCGCACAGGTTCGATGGCCTGCGGACGAGAGGGGCTCAGGGGCGACCTACCGCAGCCCGGTGTTCTGGAAATCGAGGAGATGGAGCGGGTGAAGGGAATCGAACCCTCGTCGTAAGCTTGGGAAGCTTCTGCTCTACCATTGAGCTACACCCGCCTTGCCTGTCGCCTACCGCACGGCGCAGGACAGGTCAAGCCTCAGCGCAGGCCCATCTCCGCCAGGGCGGCGGCGATGGCGGGGGGCAGCGGCTCCTCGCTGGCGCGCCCCTCGGGCAGGTCGGGCGGGGCATCGCCCGGGGCCAGATAGCGCCATCCCTGGAAGGGCCGTCGCGGCACCGCCGCCACCCGCACTAGATCGCGGTCCAGCACCAGGCCGCAGCGCAGGATTCCGTCCGCGCCCTCGACCCGGTCCAGCGCCAGGATCCGCTGGCGGGCCAGCATCACCCCCTTGAACACCCAATAGATCGAGCCGCCCTCCAGCAGTTCGGTCTCGCGCTTTGGCCACATGCGGGTGACATGCATCGCGGGGGCGTCCCCGAACCGGCGCTGCCAGACGGCCAGATCCTCGGGCCCCTCGGCGCCCACGCACAGCTTCATCAGGTTCAGCACCACGACCCCTCCCGCCCCGTCCTTGCCCCGCCCAACGCGGCAGACCGGCCCTTCGGCTTCTTCTTCACGTAAATATCCCCGCCGGAGGCATCCGGCCGCGACGCCGGCCCGCCCGTCGGGATCACAGCACCATGTCGTCGCGATGAACCAGCGCGGCGCGGCCCGGATAACCCAGGATCGCCTCGATCCGCGCCGAGTGCTGGCCCGCGATCAGCCGTGCCTCGTCGGCGGTATAGCGGATCAGCCCGACCGCCATCCGACCGCCGTCGGGGCCCACGATGGCCACCGGATCGCCGCGCCCGAACGCGCCCTCGACCCCGGTTACGCCCGCTGGCAGTAGCGACTTGCCGCGCCCCAGGGCCAGCGCGGCCCCCGCATCGATGCCGACCGTGCCCTTGGGCTTCATCGCCGCGATCCAGCGCTTGCGGGCCAGCTGCGGGTCGGCCTCGGGCAGGAACCAGCTGGTCCGCGCGCCCTCGGCCACCGCCGTCAGCGGGCGCAGGACCGAGCCCTCGGCGATGGCCATGGCGCAGCCGCCCGCCACGGCGGTGCGCGCGGCCATCAGCTTGGTCTTCATCCCGCCCTTGGACAGGCCCGAGACCGGATCGCCGCCCATCGCCTCGATCTCGGGCGTGATCGCCGCGATCAGGGGCAGGTGGCGGGCGGTCGGGTCAGTCTTGGGGTTGGCAGTATAAAGCCCGTCCACATCCGACAGCAGCAGCAGCTGGTCGGCGCCGCAAGTCACTGCGATCTGCGCGGCCAGACGGTCGTTGTCGCCAAACCGGATCTCGTCGGTGGCGACCGTGTCGTTCTCGTTCACGATGGGCACGACGCCAAGGCCCAGCAGGGTCTGCATCGTGGCGCGGCTGTTCAGATAGCGGCGGCGGTCGGCGCTGTCCTCCAGGGTCAGCAGCACCTGCGCGGTGATGACGCCATGCGGGGCCAGAGCCTCCTCATAGGCGCGGGCCAGGCGGATCTGGCCTACGGCGGCCGCCGCCTGCGCCTGTTCCAGCGGCAGCGCACCGCCCGGCAGGCCCAGCACCCGCCGCCCAAGCGCGATGGACCCGGAACTGACCAGCACCACGTCACAGCCCCGCGCCCGCCACGCGGCCACATCGTCGCACAAGCCCCGCAGCCAGTCGCCGCGCAGCCCCTCGGGGCCCACCAGCAGCGCCGAGCCGATCTTGACGACCAGCCGGCGCGCGGCGGCCAGATCGGGCGCCGCCTGAGGGATCAGGGCTGCCATGCCGCCTCGGACTGTTCGGGGGGCGGCGTGCGCGACGGCTCGATCTGGGTCCACAGCGCGCGCAGAACCTCGGTCACGCCGGTCCGGGCGACTCCGGACATCAGCAGGACCGGGTGGCCCAGCTCGGCCTCCAGCGCGGCGCGGCGTTCCTCCAGCACATCATCGTCCAGCGCGTCGATCTTGTTCAACGCGGTGACGCGGGGCTTTTCCATCAGGATCGGGGAATAGGCCGCAAGCTCGGTCAGGATCGTGCGGGCGTCCTCGGCCAGCGTCTCGGAGGTGCCGTCCACCAGATGCAGCAGCACGTTCGAACGTTCGACATGGCCCAGGAACTGGTCGCCCAGACCCCGGCCCTCGGAGGCGCCCTCGATCAGGCCCGGAATGTCGGCCATCACGAATTCGCGCCCGTCCACGCCGACGACGCCCAGGTTCGGGTGCAGCGTGGTGAAGGGATAATCGGCGATCTTGGGCCGCGCATTCGAGACGGCGGCGAGGAATGTCGACTTGCCCGCATTGGGCAGGCCCACCAGACCCGCATCGGCGATCAGCTTCAGCCGCAGCCAGATGGTGCGCTCGACCCCCTCCAGCCCCGGATTGGCGGTCCGGGGCGAGCGGTTGGTCGAGGATTTGAAATGCAGGTTGCCCCAGCCCCCGTTGCCGCCCTTGGCCAACAGCACGCGCTGGCCGACCTCGGTCAGGTCGGCGATGACGGTTTCCTCGTCCTCGTCCAGGATCTCGGTGCCCACGGGGATGCGCAGCTCCACGTCATCGGCGGATTTGCCGGTCATCTGGCTGCCCATGCCGTGCTGGCCGGATTTCGCGAAGAAATGCTGCTGATAGCGGAAATCGATCAGCGTGTTCAGCCCCTCGACCGCCACGGCCCAGACATCGCCGCCGCGTCCGCCGTCGCCGCCATCGGGGCCGCCATATTCGATGAACTTCTCGCGCCGGAAGGACACGCAGCCCGCGCCGCCGCCGCCCGAGCGGATATAGACTTTGGCGAGGTCGAGAAATTTCATGAACAGGCTCCTTTTGCCGCCCGGCGATACGCCCTTGCGGGGCGTCGCGCAAGGGCGGCGGGCTGGCAAAGCCGCGCCCCGCACCTATGTAAAGGGCAAAGGAGACCGCGATGATCCGTTTCGACAACAGCTATGCCCGGATGCCCGAGGGCTTCTTCGCCCGCGTGGACCCCACCCCGGTGAGCGCGCCGCGCCTTCTGGCGCTGAACGGCCCGCTGGCTGACAGGCTGGGGCTGGACCGGGACGCGCTGACGGTGGGCATGCTGTCGGGCAATGCGGTCCCCGAGGGCGCCGCCCCCCTGGCGCAGGCCTATGCGGGGCACCAGTTCGGCGGCTTCGTCCCGCAGCTGGGCGACGGGCGCGCGGTCCTGCTGGGAGAGATCACGGCGCCGGACGGGGCGCGCTTCGACATCCAGCTGAAGGGCTCGGGGCCCACACCCTTCTCGCGGCGCGGTGACGGGCGGGCCTGGATGGGGCCGGTGCTGCGCGAATATCTGGTGTCCGAATTTATGGCCGCGATGGACGTCCCCACCACCCGCGCGCTGGCGGCGGTCGCCACCGGAGAGGAAGTGTGGCGCGAACAGGGCGGGCTGCCCGGCGCGGTGCTGACCCGGGTGGCGGCCAGCCATATCCGCGTGGGCACCTTCCAGTTCTTCGCCGTGCGCGACCGCAAGACGGATCTGGCGGCGCTGACCGATCATGTCATCGCGCGCCATTACCCGCAGGCCGACGGCCCGCTGGCGCTGCTGGACCAGATGGTCGCGGCCCAGGCCGAGACCATCGCGCAGTGGATGTCGCTCGGCTTCATCCACGGGGTGATGAACACCGACAACATGGCGATCTCGGGCGAGACGATCGACTACGGGCCCTGCGCCTTCATGGATGTCTATCATCCCGACACGGTGTTCTCCTCGATCGACCGGCAGGGGCGCTATGCCTGGGCCAACCAGCCCAACATCGCTGTCTGGAACCTGGCGCAGTTCGCCACCTGCCTGATCCCCCTGATGGGCGAGGAGGAGGCGGCGGTCGAGGCCGCGACGCATTCCGTCCACCGCTTCGCGCCGCTGTACCAAGCGGCTTGGCTGCGCCGCTTCGGCGCCAAGCTGGGGATCGAGGGCGCCCCGAACCAGGCGCTGATCGAGCGGCTTCTGGGCCTGATGGCCACGCAGCGGGCGGATTTCACCCGGGTCTTCGCGGGCCTGTCGGACGGGACCGCGCGCGACGAGTTTCTGGACCGCGACGCCTTCGATGCCTGGGCGCGCGACTGGCAGGCGCTGTCGCCCGACCGGGCGGCGATGGCCCAGGCCAATCCCCGCCGCATTCCCCGCAACCACCGCGTCGAGGAGGCCATCGTGGCCGCCGTGGCGGGCGACATGGCGCCCTTCGAGCGGCTTTTCGCGGCGGTCACCCATCCCCGCGATCTGCGCGAGGATTGGGCAGACCTGGCCCATGCCCCGACCACCGGGCAGGCGGTCCTGCAGACCTTTTGCGGAACCTGACGGGCTTGTGCGCGCGCCCCTCTTGCGGGCGGCGCGTTCCCGGCCATGATCTGCCCCATGCCCCCACGCGGACGGACGGATGCTGAAGATCGCCAGCTACAACCTGCACAAATGCCGAGGGCTGACCGGCCCCCACGCGCCCCTGCGCAACCTTGCGGTGATCCGGGCGCTGGATCCCGACATCATCGCCCTGCAGGAGGTCGACTTCCGCTATGGCGCCCGCCCCGAGGCGCTGCCGCGCAAGCTGATCCAGGCCGAGACGGGTCTGGTCCCCGCCGACATCACCGGCACCACCGACAGCAGCCTGGGCTGGCACGGCCAGACCATCCTGATGCGCCCGCACCTGGCCGCCCAGGCCGTGCTGCGCCGCCTGCCGCTGCCGGGGCTGGAGCCGCGCGGCGCCGTGGCGCTGCGCCTGCCGGGCCTGACGGTGATCGGCGCGCATCTGGGGCTGGCGCGGTCCTCGCGGCGCGCGCAGCTGGCGCGGATCACCGCCCGGGCCGGACGGATCGGCGGCGACAACATCGTGCTGATGGGCGATTTCAACGAATGGCGCGACGACCGGGGCTTGGAATCGCTGGCGGGCTTCCGGGTGATCGCGCCCGGCGCCTCGTGGCCCGCGCCCCTGCCCCGGCTGCGGCTGGACCGCATGGCCCTGTCCAACGCGCTGGAGGTGCTGGAGACCGGCGTCTTCACCGGGGCGGGGGCGCGCGACGCCTCGGATCACCTGCCGATCTGGGCGCGCATCAACCTGCCGTGAAGATTGCGACTTCGGGTCGCGGGCGCTAAGAAGGCGCCAAGCATCAACGGAGGGTCTTCATGACTGCCATCATCGACATTTTCGCCCGTGAAATCCTGGACAGCCGCGGCAATCCGACCGTCGAGGTCGACGTGACGCTGGAGGACGGCACCCTGGGCCGCGCGGCGGTCCCCTCGGGCGCCTCGACGGGCGCGCATGAGGCGGTCGAGAAGCGCGACGGCGACATGTCGCGCTACATGGGCAAGGGCGTCCTGGAGGCCGTGGCCGCCGTGAACGGCGAGATCTCGGAAAACCTGGTGGGCGAGGACGCGACCGAGCAGCGCGCCATCGACGCAATGATGTGCGATCTGGACGGCACCCCCAACAAGGGCCGTCTCGGTGCCAACGCGATCCTGGGCGTGTCGATGGCGGTGGCCAAGGCCGCGGCCGAGGCGACGGGCCAGCCCCTGTACCGCTATGTCGGCGGCACGGCGGCGCGCATCCTGCCGGTGCCGATGATGAATATCATCAACGGCGGCGAGCATGCCGACAACCCGATCGACATCCAGGAATTCATGATCATGCCGGTGTCGGCCGAGAACATCCGCGAGGCCGTGCGGATGGGGTCCGAGATCTTCCACACCCTGAAGAAGGAACTGTCGGCGGCGGGCCTGTCCACCGGGATCGGCGACGAGGGCGGCTTTGCCCCGAACCTGTCGTCCACCCGCGACGCGCTGGACTTCATCCTGAAGGCCATCGAGAAGGCGGGCTACCGCCCCGGCGAGGACATCATGCTGGCGCTGGACTGCGCCTCGACCGAATACTTCAAGGGCGGCAAGTACGAGATGAAGGGCGAGGGGAAATCCCTGACGCCTGGCGAGAACGTCGACTATCTGGCGGCGCTGTGCGACGCCTATCCGATCCTGTCGATCGAGGACGGCTGTTCCGAGGATGACTGGGACGGCTGGAAACTGCTGACCGACCGCTTGGGCGACCGGGTGCAGCTGGTCGGCGACGATCTGTTCGTGACCAACCCGACGCGCTTGGCGCGCGGCATCGAGACGGGCTGCGGCAACAGCCTGCTGGTCAAGGTCAACCAGATCGGCACGCTGTCGGAAACGCTGGACGCGGTGCGCATGGCCGACCGTGCGGGCTATACCTCGGTGATGTCGCACCGCTCGGGCGAGACCGAGGACGCGACCATCGCCGATCTGGCCGTCGCCACGAATTGCGGTCAGATCAAGACCGGCTCGCTGGCCCGCTCGGACCGGTTGGCCAAGTACAACCAGCTGATCCGGATCGAGGAGATGCTGGGCGCCACGGCGGAATTCGCCGGTCGCAGCATCCTGCGCTGACCCCGGTCGCGCGATCGGCACCCCCGGTCGCGCGTGCCCCTCAGTCCGGCCCCTCCAGCGGGCCGGACCGGGCCATCTGCCCCAGGGTCTGCAGCGCGGCGGCCAGCCGGTCGCGCGGCATCCGGCAGTTCAGCCCGACCCGCACGCCCTCGTCCGTTCCCCCGTCCTGCCCCGGCACCCGGAAATCCGAGGTCGGGCGCGCGATCACCCCCGCCGCCGCGGCCCGCGCCACGAAATCCACCGCCGTCCAGGGCGGCGCCAGCGGCAGCCAGACCATCGGCACGCCCGGCTGCGTCACCGCCCCCAGGCCCGCGAACGCCTCCTGCGCCAGGGCCAGCCGGTCGGCCACCTGATCCTGCACCAGCTGCGCGATCCGCGCCGCATCGCCCGACCGCATCAGCCGCGTGACCAGCCCGGTGATCGGCAGCGACAGGCCCATATGGCTGTGCTGGGCAGCGACGCGGCCCGCCTGCCCCATCCCTTCGGGGCAGATCAGGATGCCGAAGCGCAGCCCCGCCGCGATGATCTTGGACAGGCTGGACACGTGCCAGACCCGCTCGGGCGCCAGGGCCCGCAGGCTGGGCGGGCCGTCGGGCCGGGGGCTGGGGGCATAGCATTCGTCCTCGATCACCTGCAGGTCGTGGCGCCGCGCGACCTCGACGATGGCGGCGCGGCGGGCGGGGCCCATTCCCGCCATGGTGGGGTTCTGGGCCGAGGGCGTCAGGCAGACCAGCCGCGCCCCCGAGGCCCGCGCCACCCGGTCCAGGTCCGAGGGCACCATCCCCTGATCGTCCAGCGCCACCGGCAGGGTCTGCGCCCGCATCAGCCGCGCGGCATGGCCGATGCCGGGATAGGTCAGCGCCTCGGCCATGACCCGGGGCGCCTGATCCGCCAGGCACAGCGCCATCACCAGCGTGATCGCGTGCTGCCCGCCATTCGTCAGCACCATGTCGGCCACCGAGACCGGCCCGAGCGCGCGGTCCGACATCCAGTCCAGCGCCGCCGCGCGGCAGTCCTGATCGCGGCTGAGCGGCATGTAGTCCAGAAGGTCCGCATCCAGCCCCCCGGCCAGCGCGCCCAGGTGACCCCCGATGATCCGCGCCTGCCCGCAATCGGGCAGCTGCGGGATGCGCAGGTCGGCGGGCCCCTGCGCCTGCGCGGGATGGTCCAGGCTTTCGTACAGCAGCGGCTGCGGCACCGGCGGGCGCGGGCGCGGGGCGGCGATGAAGCTGCCGCGCCCGACATGGCTTTCGACCACGCCCTCGGCGGCGGCGGCCTGATAGGCGCGGGCCACGGTGCCGGTGGTGACCTTCAGCCGCCACGCCAGATCGCGCATCGGCGGCAGGCGCGTGCCCGGCGCCAGAAGGCCCGACCGCGCCGCCTCGCGCAGCGCATTGGCCAGCGCGCGGAACTTGGGGCCGGGCTGGCCGGACAGGTCGGGCTGCCATTCCTCGATCCGCATGGGGACCTCCCTGTGTCGCGCGCGTGGACCCCGTGTTACTGCGCCGATTTGCCGCGCACAATCGGCTGGATGCGGGTTCGGGGCCTGCCGGCGCGGGCCGGGGCGAAAATAACCGCCCCCCGGGGAACGCCGACCCTCGACAGACGCAAAAGCCCGACTAGACTGCAGGCCATCCGGGTGGGACGACCGGGGCCGAGGGGGCCCCCCCATTCGAAACGGAGGAGAGAGAATGAAAGATTCCAAAACCCTGGGCCGCAGGTCCTTCCTGACCCGCGCCTCGATCGGCGGTGCCGCGGCCGCGGCCGGCGGCGTCCTGGCCGCCCCGGCCCTCGCGCAGGAGGCGCCGCAGATCAACTGGCGCTTGGCCTCGTCCTTCCCCAAGTCGCTGGACACGATCTATGGCGGCGGCGAGGAGCTGTCGCAGCGCCTGTCCGAGGCGACCGACGGCCGGTTCCAGATCCAGGTCTTCTCGGCGGGCGAGATCGTCCCGGGCCTCGACGCCATCAACGCCGCGACCGACGGCACCGTCGAATGCGCGCATTCGGTGGGCTATTACAACTGGGGCAAGGACCCGGCCTTCGCCTGCGGCGCCGACCTGCCCTTCACCTTCTCGGCCCGCTCGAAGGCCGCCTTCAACTATCACGGCGGCGGGATCGACAACTACAACGCCTTCCTGGAGCAGTACAATCTGGTCAGCTATCCGGGCGGCAACACCGGCACCCAGATGGGCGGCTGGTACCGCAAGGAGATCAACACCCTGGCCGACCTGCAGGGCCTGAAGATGCGGATCTCGGGCCTGGCGGGCCGGGTGGTCGAGAAGCTGGGCGTGGTGCCGCAGCAGATCGCGGGCGGCGACATCTATCCCTCGCTGGAGCGCGGCACGATCGACGCGGCCGAATGGGTCGGCCCCTATGACGACAGCAAGCTGGGCTTCCAGAAGGTCGCGCCCTACTACTACTATCCCGGCTTCTGGGAGGGTGGCCCGACGGTCAGCTTCTTCGTGAACAAGGGCCAGTGGGACAGCCTGCCCGAGAACTACAAGTCGCTGTTCCGCACCGCCGCGCAGGCGACGGACCAGAACATGCTGGCCAAGTACGACTACCTGAACCCCACCGCCCTCAAGGAGCTGGTGGGCACCGGCGCGCAGCTGCGCTCGTTCAGCGAGGAGATCCTGATGGCCTCCTATGCCGCCGCCAACGAGGTCTATGCCGAGGTCTCGGCCGAGAACGAGTCCTTCAAGACCCAGTACGAGGCGATGCTGCAGTTCCGCGACGACTGGTACCTGTACCAGCAGACGGCGGAATACACCTTCGACACGTTCATGATGATCCAGCAGCGCAATGGCGGGCTGGGCCAGGCGGGCTGATCGCCGCCTGACGCAACCGAAAGCCGCCGCGCGGATCCCGCGCGGCGGCTTTTTCGTGTCCGGGTGATGGGGGCCGGACCGACCGGACCCCGGGGATCAGTTCCCCGACAGGCCCGGGGGCGGGCCGCCGAAGCCCAGGCCCATCCCGCCCGAGGGCGCCGCGGCCCCCGGTGCCGGGGCGGTCTGCGGGGCGGGTGCGGGTGCTGCCGGATCCGTGGGCGCCGGGGTCGCGGGCGCCGGGGTCGCGGGCGGCTGCTGGCCGAAGGGCGATCCGCCCAAGCCCCCGAGCGTGCCGAAGCCGCTTCCGCCGCCCTCGGCCGGGGCCGAGCCGCCGCCCAAGCCACCGCCAAGTCCTCCGCCGAGGCCCCCACCCAAGCCCCCGCCCATCGGGATCTCAATGCGCATGTTCGAGGTGTCGATGACCGGGCCGCGGTAATGCATGACCATGGCCGGGAAGGCGATGACGGCGGCGATCATCATCACCTGCAGGCCGACGAAGGGCACCGCCCCGCGATAGATGTGCAGCGTGGTGATCGGGTCCATGCGCTTGCCGGTGATCTTGTCCAGATAGGACTGCCGTGGCGCCACGGATCGCAGATAGAACAGCGCGAAGCCCACCGGCGGGGTCAGGAACGAGGTCTGCATCGTCACCGCCAGGATCACCCCGAACCAGACCAGATCGACCTCCAGCGCATTGGCGGCGGGGATCAGCAGCGGCACGATCACGAAGGCCAGCTCGAAGAAGTCGAGGAAGAAGCCCAGGATGAAGATGATCACGCAGGCGGTGATCAGGAAGCCCACCTGACCGCCCGGCAGCGCGGTCAGCAGGTCGCGCACCCAGATATGGCCGTTGATCGAATAGTAGGTCAGCGAGAAGACCGTGGCGCCGATCAGGATGAACATGACGAAGGCCGACAGCTTGACCGTCGACAGAAGCGCCTGGTTCAGCACCAGATAGGTCAGCCGCCCCTTCATCGCGGCCAAGATCAGCGCGCCCATGGCCCCCATCGCGCCGCCCTCGGTCGGCGTGGCGATGCCGAGGAAGATCGTGCCCAGCACCAGGAAGACCAGCGCCAGCGGCGGGATCATCACGATGATCACCTGCCGCGTCATCGGCGACAGCAGCCCCAGCCCGGTCATCCGGTCCAGCATGGCCGCGATCAGCAGCACGGCGACCGCGATGGTCGCCGCCCAGATCGGGGCATTGGCGATGCCCGCCCCCTCCAGCCCGCGCGCGGCCAGCCAGTAGACCGCCACCGCGCCCAGGATCGCCGCCAGCAGCGACCAGCCGCCCGAACCCAGGCTGCGGGCCTCCAGCGGCAGGGCCGGCATGGATTTGGGGCGCAGGAAGGACAGGACCAGCACATAGAGGATGTAGATGCCGGTCAGCGCCAGCGCGGGCACCAGCGCGGCCTTGTACATGTCGCCCACGGACCGGCCCAGCTGGTCGGCCAGCACGATCAGCACCAGCGACGGCGGAATGATCTGCGCCAGCGTCCCCGAGGCCGCGATGACCCCGGTCGCCAGCGGCTTGTCGTAGTTGTAGCGCATCATGATCGGCAGCGAGATCAGACCCATCGAGATGACCGAGGCCGCGACCACGCCCGTCGTCGCCGCCAGCAGCGCGCCGACCAGGATGACCGCATAGGCCAGGCCGCCGCGGACCGGGCCGAACAGCTGGCCGATGGTGTCCAGCAGCTCCTCGGCCATGCGGGACCGTTCCAGCACGATGCCCATCAGGGTGAAGAAGGGGATGGCCAGCAGCGTGTCGTTGCGCATGACGCCGAACACCCGGTCGCCAAGCGCGCCCAGCAGGTTCCAGCCCAGGTTCACCTGGTCCGACAGCGGCGTCAGGAACACCCCGAAGAAGAAGAACAGCAGCCCGTTGGCCGCCAGCGCGAAGGCGATGGGATAGCCGAACAGCAGGAAGGCCACCATCGAGAAGAACATGATGGGGGCCAGGTTGTGGGCGATGAGGTCGATCATGGGCGGCGCTCCGGCGTGTCGGCGGCCTGGGATGCGGCCTTCTGTTCGTCTTCCAGACCGACGACCATCAGGGCGGCCTCTCGCAGCGCGGCCTCGTGGGTGTCGCCATGGGCGATGGGGTCGGGGATGATGCCGCGCATGACCGCGACCTTCTTGATCAGCTCGGAAATGCCCTGCGCGAACAGCAGGCCAAAGCCCGCCACCATCACGCCGCGCACCGGCCACAGCGCCAGCCCGCCCGCGTTCATCGACACCTCGCCGGTGCGCAGGCTGCCCATCAGGGCGGGCCAGGTCAGCCACAGCATCACGGTGGTGAAGGGCAGCAGGAACAGCACCGTGCCGATCACGTCGATCCAGTGCTGCGCGCGGCGCGACCAGCGGCCATAGATCACGTCGATGCGGATATGCTCGTTGTCCAGCAGCGTCCAGGCCGAGGCCAGCATGAAGGCCGCGCCGAACAGATACCACTGCGCCTCCAGCCAGGCGTTCGACGAGATGCTGAAGACCTTGCGGATGATCGCATTGGTGGCGCTGATCAGCACCGCCAGCAGGATCAGCCAACTGACGGACCGGCCGATCAGGGTCGTGATGCGGTCGATGCCGCGCGATAGGGCCAACAGGGCACCCATGATATGTCTCCTCCCCTCAGGCGCTGCCCGTTTCCGGGGCAGGTGTCCGGTAGACCCGGCATTCCGCGCAGTCACCGGATATGCTGCATCCGCCCCCATACGGTCAAGTTTTTACGGCTTCTTGACGCTAGGTCATCAGGGCCAGCCCGACCAGCGCCGCGCATTCCGCCAAGAGGGCCGAGGCGCCCAGCACGTCGCCGGTCTGCCCGCCCAGCAGCCGACAGGCCCGGCGCGAGACCGCCACGACCGACAGGCCCACCAGGACGGTGGCCAGCGCCGCCGCCCCCGGCCCCGGCGCGCAGAGCCACAGGGCCAGCACGCCGATCAGCGCGGCCATCGCTGCCGCCCGGCGCGAGGGGCGACCCGCGCCTTGTCCCAGCCCGTCGCTCCGCGCGGGCGGCAGGGCGCGCATCAGAAGGACCGGCGCCACCCGGCCCAAGGCCGCCGCCCCGATCAGCGCCAGCGGCCCGAGCGCGGTCAGCGCCGCCACCCGGATCAGCGCAGTGGCGATCAGCGCCATGGTGCCATAGCTGCCGATGGTCGAGTCGCGCATGATCCGCAGCCGGTCCTCGCGCGTGCGCCCGCCGCCCGCGTCGGCGAAATCGGCCAGCGCATCCTCGTGCAGCGCCCCGGTCAGCCAGACGGCCAGCGCGACGGCCAAGGCGGCGGGCAGCAGGCCCGGCCCCGCCAGCCATAGGGGCAGGCCCGCCATCGCACCCACCAGCGCGCCCACCAGCGGAAAGGCCCAGGCCGCCTCCGACAGAGGCACCATGCGCGGCGGAAGGAAGCGGCCAAGCGGCAGCCGGGTCAGGAAGACCAGCGCCAGCAGGACCTGCTGCGGCCTAGTCAATCCCGGCCTCGGCGAAGGTCGCCATGCCGTTGTGGCATTCCAGCGCCGCGCGCAGCACCATCAGCGCCACCGCCGCGCCCGATCCCTCGCCCAACCGCATGTCCAGCGACAGGACCGGCGGCATGCCAAGCGCCGCGATCAGGCGGCGGTGGCCCGGCTCGGCGCTTTCATGGCCGATCAGGCAATGGGCCAGCGCGTCGGGGTCGTCGCGGGTCAGCGCCCCCGCCGCCGCCGTGCAGATGAACCCGTCCAGGATGACCGGGATGCGCAGCGCGCGCGCGCGCCCGATCGCCCCGCAGATCGCCGCCTGCTCGCGCCCGCCGAAAGCCGCCAGCGTGTCCTCGGTGCCGGTCGTTGCGTGCCGCGCCAGCCCCTCGGTCACGACGCGGATCTTGGCGGCCAGCATGTCCCCATGGGCGCCGGTGCCGGGGCCGACCCAGTCCTCGGCCCGCCCCCCGAAGGTCGCCGCCGCCAGTGCCGCCGAGGTGGTGGAGTTGCCGATCCCCATCTCGCCCAGGATCAGGACCTGCGCCTGCGGGTCCACGGCATCTGCGCCGCGCGCCATCGCGTCCCGCACCTCGGCTGGCGTCATCGCGGGGCCTTGGGTGAAATCGCCGGTGCGCCGGTCCAGATCCAGCGCCACAACGGACAGATCGGCCCCCGCCACGCGGCACAGCTGGTTGATCGCAGCCCCGCCCGCGCGGAAATTGGCGACCATCGCCGCCGTCACGGCGGGCGGAAAGGGCGTGATCCCCTGCGCGGTGACGCCATGATTGCCCGCAAAGACCAGCGCCTGCGCGCGGTCGATCCGGGGCCGGTCGGTCCCCTGCCAGCCCGCCATGAAGACCGCCAGCTCCTCCAGCCGCCCGAGCGAGCCCGGGGGCTTGGTCAGCTGCACCTGCCGGTCGCGGGCGCCCTGCGCGGCGGTGTCGTCAAATCGGGTCATCGGGATCCTCTCGGGACGGCTTGAGCCGCAGGGGCAGGCCGCTGACGGCCAGCCAGACCTGATCGGCCATGTGGGCCACGGCCTGATTCATCCGCCCGTGATCGTCGCGGAAGCGCCGGGCCAGCGCATTGGCGGGCACGATCCCCTGCCCCAGTTCGTTGGTCACAAGGACGACAGGACAGGATTGCTGACGTAACGTCACGACAAGGCCTTCGACATCCGCGCGGCCCTCGCAATTCGACATCCACAGGGTCAGGCAATCGACCAGCCGCACGCCCTGCCCGTCGGTCGCGCGCAGCGCGCCCGCCAGATCCAGGGGCGTCTCGATGGTGCGCCAACCGTCGCCGCGACCGCGTTGATGTTGCTGTATTCTGTCCGTCATCTCACCGTCACGCGGCTCGGCCGTGGCCAGATAGATCCGGGGCAGTGCATGACGTGCAACAAGCCGCTCGGCCAAGGCCGACTTGCCCGACCGCGCGCCGCCGGTCACCAGGGTGATCTGTCCGCGTTCCCTCATGCGGGCCTGTTTTCCACAGGGCGCGCGGCTTGAAAAGCGCGAAACGCGGCTTGCCCATGCAGACGGTTTCACTCACCTTCGTGCCATTCAGGTGCGAGACGACACCGACACGCAACTTGGAGGAGTTGGGATGACCAAACTTTTCACCACCACCGCCCTGCTGACCGCCCTGGCCCTGCCGGCGCTGGCCGTCGAGCCTGCCGAAGGCGAGACCCTGGCCGAGACCCAGACCTATACCTATTGGCTGCTGGACGCGATCAAGTCGCTGGACCCGGCGCTGAACACGGATGTCGAGGGCTCGGACGCGCAGCGCAACCTTTATGAGGGGCTGATGATCGAGGATGCCGCGGGCGCGATGATCCCCGGCATGGCGACCAGCCACGAGGTCAGCGAGGACGGGCTGACCTATACCTTCACGCTGCGCGACGCCAACTGGTCGAACGGCCAGCCGGTGACGGCGGATGATTTCGTCTATGCCTGGCAGCGCGTCGTCACCCCCGAGACCGCGTCGGAATATGCCTGGTACCTGGAACTGATGAACGTCCAGAACGCCACCGCCATCGTCGCGGGCGAGATGACCCCCGACCAGCTGGGCGTCGCCGCGCTGGACGACAAGACGCTGCAGGTCACGCTGACCACGCCCACGCCCTATTTCATCAACACGCTGTCCCACACCACGACCTATCCCGTGCCCCGCGCGGTGATCGAGGAGCATGGCGACGCCTGGACCCGGCCCGAGAACCTGGTCGGCAACGGCGCCTACACGCTGGCCAGCCACAATCTGGGCGTCGAGATCGTCTTCGAGAAGAACCCCGAATACTGGGATGCCGAGAACGTCCTGATGGAAACCGTGCGCGGCGTCACGGTGAACGACAACAACGTGGCCCTGACCCGCTATCAGGCGGGCGAGCTGGACCGCGTGCAGATCCCCGCCGGGCAGTACCCGCGCCTGTCGGAGGAGTTCCCCGACCAGGCGGTCTCGGTCCCCTATGGCTGCTCCTATGCCTATGTTTTCAACATGGGCGAAAACGGCCCCGAGGCGCTCAAGGACCAGCGCGTCCGCGAGGCGATGGCCCTGTCGCTGAACCGCGAGGTCATCGTGGATCAGGTCCTGCAGGGCGGCCAGCGCCCGGCCTACAGCTGGACCCACTGGGCGATCAACGGCTTTGCCGCGCCCGAGGGCGGCATGGAGGACATGCCGATGGAGGCGCGCCTGGAGCGTGCCGCCGAGCTGCTGGCCGAGGCGGGATACGGCCCCGACAACCCGGTGCGCCTGCAGCTGCAGTACAACACCGACGACAACCACCGCCTTCTGGCCATCGCCGCCCAGCAGTTCTGGCGCCCCCTGGGCATCGAGATCGAGCTGAACAACGTCGAATGGGCGGTTCATACCGACCGCCTGCAGTCGGGCGATTTCGAGGTCGCGCGCTATGCCTGGTGCGCGGACTACAACGAGGCGACGACCTTCCTCGACTGGTTCCGCACCGACGGCTACAACAGCGGCAAGTGGTCGAACGCCGAATATGACGAGCTGCTGGCCGAGGCCCGCACCGCCGAGGACACCACGCCGCTGTACCAACGCGCCGAGGAGATCCTGGCCGAGGAGGTCCCCGCCGCCTTCGTCTATCACTATTCCAAGGTCGACATGATCAACCCCGCCATCAAGGGCCTGCCGACCGAGAACCTGCGCAACACCTGGTATGCGAAAGACCTCTATCGCATCGCCGAATAAGCCGTCAGGCTGACCACGGGGCCGGGGCGGAGCCATTCCGCCCCGGCCCTGCGCTTTTCATTCCATCCCGCAGGGAAGGCCCCACGCGATGTTCGCATTTGTCCTGCGACGGCTGGCGGTGGCGATACCCACGCTGCTGCTGCTGATCGTCTTTTCCTTCCTCCTGATGCATCTGGCACCGGGCGGTCCCTTCACGGGCGAACGGGCCCTGCCCCCGCAGGTGCTGGCCAATCTGGAGGCCCAGTACGGGCTGAACGATCCGCTCTGGCTGCAGATCTGGAACTATCTGGTCAGCGTGGTCGTGCATTTCGACTTCGGCCCCAGCTTCGTCTATCCCGACCGCACGGTGAACCAGCTGATCGCCAACGGCTTTCCGGTGACGCTGACCTATGGCGGGCTGTCCTTCGTCACCGCCGTGATCTTCGGCGTGTCCCTGGGCGTGGTGGCCGCGATCTGGCACAATTCCTGGATCGACTATCTGGCCGTGGGCATCTCGATCGGCGCGCAGGTGCTGCCGAACTTCGTCATGGCGCCGCTGCTGGTCCTGATCTTCACGCTCTGGTACGGGCTGCTGCCCGGCGGCGGGTGGAGCTTTTCCGATCCCAGCTTCTGGGTCATGCCGGTGATCGCGCTGGCGACCAGCTACATGGCCTCGATCGCGCGGATCACCCGGTCCTCGATGCTGGAGGTGCTGGGCAGCAACCACATCCGCACCGCGCGCGCCAAGGGGATGCCGGAGCATCGCGTGATCATCCGCCATGCGCTGAAGCCCGCGATGCTGCCGGTGATCAGCTATCTGGGGCCGGTCTTCGTGTCGATGATCACCGGGTCGGTGGTGATCGACATCTATTTCTCGACCGGCGGGATCGGCAAGGCCTTCGTGGACAGCGCGCTCAACCGCGATTATGCGGTGATGATGGGCGTGACCATCCTGGTGGGCGCACTGACGATCCTCTTCAACCTTCTCGTCGACGTGCTCTATGCATGGATCGACCCCAAGATCAGGTATTAAGGTCATGGTCATCGATCAGCAGAAGATGCAGTCCCTGTCCGACCGGCTGGTGACGGACGAGGTGCGCGGGCGCAGCCCCTGGGCCGATGCCCGCCGCCGCTTCTGGCGCAACCGGGCCGCGATGCTGGGCCTGACGATCCTGGTGCTGGTGACGCTGTTCGCCCTCTTCGGCGGCGTCTTCTCCCAGTGGTCGGGCGAGGAGCTGGATTTCAGCGTCATGGGCCAGGTGGCCCAGATGGGCCAGCCGTCCTTCGCCAACGGCCATTACTTCGGCACCGACAATCTGGGGCGGGACCTCTACGCCCGTGTCGTGCAGGGCACCCAGATCAGCCTGATGGTGGGCATCGTGGGCGCGGGCATCGCGGTCATCGTCGGCACGCTCTACGGCGCGACGGCGGGCTATGTCGGCGGGCGCACCGACCAGATCATGATGCGCGCCGTCGATATCCTGATGTCGATCCCCTACATGTTCGTGCTGATCCTGCTGCTGGTCATGTTCGGGCGGTCCATGTCGATGCTGTTTCTGGGCATCGGGCTGATCTCGTGGCTGGACATGAGCAGAATCGTGCGCGGCCAGACGCTTAGCCTGAAGAACCGGGAATTCATCGAGGCCGCGCGCGCCACCGGCGTCTCAAGCTTCCGCATCATCATCCGCCATATCGTGCCAAACCTGCTGGGCGTCGTGGCGGTCTATGCGACGCTGCTGGTGCCGCTGATGATCCTGACCGAAAGCTTCATCAGCTTCCTGGGCCTCGGCGTGCAGGAACCGCTGACCTCGTGGGGCGCGCTGATTTCCGAAGGCGCGGGCACGATGAACTATGGCACCCTGTGGCAGCTGGCCTTCCCGCTGTTCTTCTTCGTCATCACGCTGTTCGGCTTCTTCTTCGTGGGCGACGGCCTGCGCGATGCCCTCGACCCCAAGGAGAGGTGACATGGCCCTTCTGACCCTCACGGACCTGTCGGTCCGCTTCGCCACCAACGACGCCGAGGTCCGCGCCGTCACCGACGTGAACCTGACCGTCGATCAGGGCGAGACCCTAGGCATCGTCGGCGAATCCGGCAGCGGCAAGTCGCAGCTGTCCTTCGCCATCATGGGCCTGCTGGCGCGCAACGGCCGCGCCTCGGGCAGCGTGATGTTCGACGGGCAGGAGATCCTGAACGCGCCCGCCAAGGCGCTGAACCGCATCCGGGCCGAGCAGATCGCGATGATCTTCCAGGACCCGATGACGTCGCTCAATCCCTACATGCGGGTGGCCGACCAGATGGCCGAGGTGCTGACCCTGCACAAGGGCATGGGCAAGCGCGAGGCCGTGGCCGAATCCGTGCGCATGCTGGATGCGGTCAAGATCCCCGACGCCAGGGGGCGCATCCGCCTCTATCCGCACGAGTTCTCGGGCGGCATGCGGCAGCGGGTGATGATCGCGATGGCGCTGCTGTGCCGCCCCAAGCTGCTGATCGCGGACGAGCCCACGACCGCGCTGGACGTGACCGTTCAGGCGCAGATCATGGCGCTGCTGTCGGACCTGCAGCGCGATTTCGGCATGGCGATGATCCTGATCACCCACGATCTGGGCGTGGTCGCCGGGTCCTGCGAGCGGGTGGCCGTCATGTATGGCGGCCGCATCCGCGAGACGGGGCCGGTGCGCCCGATCTTCGCCGAACCGACCCATCCCTATACCCAGGGCCTTCTGAACGCGATCCCGCGCGTCGATCAGGAGGGTGACGAGCTGCGCGCCATCCCCGGCCAGCCGCCGAACATGAGCCGCCCGCCCCCGGGCTGCGCCTTCCAGCCGCGCTGCCCCTATGCCCGGGAGGGCTGCGACAGCATCGACCCCCCGCTGGAGATCTTCGCGCCGGACCGCGCGCGGGCCTGCCACGCCCCCGTGGCCGAGGTTCTGGCCCGCCGGACCACCCGCCATCCCGACGCGGACCAGTCTGCCGACGACACTGGCGCCCATCCCGGCACCGTCGCGGACAGCGCCATTCCCCGCGGCGCCGTCGCCGGCGCCGGTGCCGCCGGAACCCCCACGGAGGGACAGCCATGACCCCGCTTCTGGACGTGCGCGACCTGCGCGTGACCTTCCCCATCCACCCCGAGGGCGCGATGCCCTGGGCCAAGCCGCTGCCGCTGCAGGCCGTAGCGGGCGTGGATTTCACGTTGAACCCTGGCGAGACCCTGGGCGTGGTGGGCGAATCGGGCTGCGGGAAATCGACGCTGGCGCGCGCGCTGATCGGGCTGGTGCCCGCCTCGGGACAGGCGCGCTGGTCGGACGGACAGGACCTGCTGGCGCTGAGCGCGCGGCAGATGCTGAAATACCGCCAGGACATCCAGATGGTCTTCCAGGACCCGCTGGCCAGCCTGAACCCGCGCATGACCGTGGGCCAGATCATCGCGGAACCCCTGACCACGCACCGCCCGGACCTGAGCCGGGCAGAGGTCAAGGACCGCGCCCGCGCGATGATGGACAAGGTCGGGCTGCTGCCCAACCAGATCAACCGCTATCCGCACGAGTTCAGCGGCGGCCAGTGCCAGCGCATCGGCATCGCCCGGGCCCTGATCGTGGAACCCAAGCTGATCATCTGCGACGAGCCCGTGTCGGCGCTGGACGTGTCCATTCAGGCGCAGGTCATCAACCTGCTGATCCGGCTGCAGCGCGATCTGGGCCTGTCGCTGGTCTTCATCGCGCATGACCTGTCGGTGGTGAAGCATATCAGCGACCGGGTCATGGTCCTCTATCTGGGCAAGGTGATGGAGATCGCGTCCTCGGCCGACCTCTATGGCGCGCCGCAGCATCCCTACACGCAGGCCCTGCTGTCGGCGGTGCCGGTGCCCGATCCGACCATCGAGACCGCCAAGACCATCGTGCCGCTGGCGGGCGATCTGCCCTCGCCCATGAACCCACCCTCGGGCTGCGTGTTCCGGACCCGCTGCCCGCGTGCGCAGGCACGCTGCGCCGCCGAGGTGCCGGTGCTGCAGGGCACGGACCACCGCGCGGCCTGCCATTTCCCCGGCCCCCTGACGGCCGAGGAGATCGCCCACGCCCGCCGGACAGAGGCCGCCTGAGCATGCCGCCCGACACCCCCGCCGCCCCGGATTTCTCGGCGCGTTGGGCGGCGCTGAAGAACATCCCACCCTTTCTGGCGATGGTCTGGCGGGCCAGCCCCGCGCTGACCCTGGCGATGGTGGTGCTGCGCCTGATCCGCGCGCTGATGCCGGTGGCGATGCTGTGGGTGGGCAAGCTGATCATCGATCAGGTCGTGGCGCTGTCGGCCTCCGGCGGGCCCGAGACCCTGACCGGCTGGTGGGACAGCGGGCTGGCCGACGGCCTGGTCTGGCTGGTCGCGCTGGAGCTGGCGCTGGCCGTGGGACAGGACGTGCTGGGGCGGCTGGTCACCTATGTCGATGCGCTGCTGCAGGAAAAGCTGGTCATCGACATCTCGATCCGGCTGATGGACCATGCGGCGGGCCTGGATCTGGCCAGCTTCGAGGATGCGGGCTTCCAGGACCGGCTGGACCGCGCGCGGCGCCAGACGATGGGGCGGATCCCGCTGCTCAACCAGCTGATGCAGCAGATGCAGGACAGCGTGACGGTGGCCAGCTTCGCGGTGGGCCTGATCCTCTACAACCCCTGGCTGGTGGTGCTGCTGGCGCTGGCGCTGATCCCGTCGCTGCTGGGCGAGATGCATTTCAACGCCCGCACCTATGCGCTGAACCACGCCCGCGCCGCCGACCGGCGCGAACGCGACTATCTGCGCATGATCGCCGCCACCGCCGAGACCGCCAAAGAGGTCAAGATCTTCGGCCTCTCGCCCTGGCTGCGCGACCGCTATCTGGTGCTGGCGCGGCGGTTCTACGTGGAAAACCGGGTGATCCAGCGGCGGCAACTGTCGGTCATGGCGGTGCTGACCGCGCTTGGCACGCTGGCCTATTACGCGGCCTTCCTGTGGATCATCGCGCGCACCCTGACGGGGCAGCTGTCGCTTGGCGACCTGACCTTCCTGTCGGGCAGCTTCCTGCGCCTGCGGGGGTTGCTGGAGGGGCTGCTGGCGGGCTTTTCCGGCATGGCGGGACAGGCCATGTATCTGGACGACCTGTTCGAGTTCTTCACCGCGGTCCCCGCCATCGCCTCGCCCGCAGACCCGCTGCCGGTGCCGCGCCCGATCGTTCAGGGCTTTCGCTTCGAGAATGTCGGTTTCCGCTATCCGGGCCGCGAGGACTGGGCGATCCGCCACATGACGCTGGACTTGAAGGTGGGCGAGACGGTCGCGCTGGTGGGCGAGAATGGCGCAGGCAAGACCACCATCGTCAAGCTGCTGGCGCGGCTCTACGATCCCGACGAGGGGCGCATCACGCTGGAGGGGCGCGACCTGCGCGACTATGACCTGGACAAATTGCGCGGCACCATCGGGGTGATCTTCCAGGATTTCGTGCGCTATGCGGTGACGGCGGCCGAGAACATCGCCATCGGCCGGATCGAGGCGCGCGACGACCGCCCCCGCATCATCGCCTCGGCCGAACGCGCGCTGGCCGATCAGGTCATCGCCAAGCTGCCGCAGGGCTATGACCAGATGGTCGGGCGCCGCTTCGCGCGCGGGTTGGACCTGTCGGGCGGCGAATGGCAAAAACTGGCCATCGCGCGGGCCTACATGCGCGACGCGCAGCTGCTGGTGCTGGACGAGCCGACGGCGGCGCTGGATGCGCGGGCGGAATACGAGGTCTTCCAGCGCTTCAAGGACCTGACGGCGGGGCGGACGGCGCTGCTGATCTCGCACCGCTTCTCCTCGGTGCGGATGGCCGACCGGATCATCGTGCTGGAGGCGGGCCGGGTGCAGGACCAGGGCACGCATGCCGAACTGGTCGCCCGCCCCGGCCGCTATCGCGAGCTGTTCGAGCTGCAGGCCCAGGGCTACCGCTAGGTCGGGCTATCGCTAGATCACGCTGCCCAGCACGATCACCGTGATCAGCGCCACGACCGGGATCGCGACCGCCACCACGAAGATGTCGGCATAGCTTTTCTTGTGCGTCAGCCCGGTGATCGCCAGCAGGGTGATGACCGCGCCGTTATGGGGCAGCGCGTCAAACCCGCCCGAGGCCAGCGCGGTCACGCGGTGCATCAGCTCCATGCTGATCCCCTGCGCCCGCCCCATCTCGGCGAATTGCGCGCCAAGTGTCTGCAGCGCGATGGACATGCCGCCCGAGGCCGAGCCGGTGATCCCCGCCAGCACGTTGACCGCCACGGCCAATGATGCGACCGGGTTTTCCGGAAACAGCCCCAGCACCGCGTCGCGGATGATCGTGAAGGCCGGCAGCGAGGCGATGACCGCGCCGTATCCCACCTCGGAGGCGGTGTTGAAGATCGGCAGCAAGGACCCCATCGTGCCGGCATTGACGCTTTCGCGCAGGTCGGCGAAGCGGCGCCAGTTCAGCCCGATGGCCAGGCAGATCGACACCACCAGCGACACGATGATCGCCCAGATGCCCGCCACGGCGGCCAGGTCCGTCTCTCCGTATTCCGGCAGGGCCAGATAGTCGGCGGTCATCGCCGGAAAGATGAACCAGGTCAGCGCGGCGTTCAGCACGATCACCGCCACGACCGGCAGCACGGCCAGCGCAAAAGGCGGCAGGTCGGCCTCGTCGCGCAGATTGGCGTCGGCGGCGGTGGTCGGGTGGTCGCCATAGCCCTCGGACCGGCTGGCGGCGGCAGCGGCGCGACGGTTCAGCCAGATCGTGCCCCCCGCCAGCATGATGATCCCCGCCAGCAGCCCGAACAGCGGCGCGGCGAAGACATTGGTGCCGAAGAAGGGCATCGGGATCGCGTTCTGGATCGCGGGCGTACCGGGGAATGCGGTCATGGTGAAGGTGAAGGACCCGAGCGCGATGGCCGCGGGCAGCAGCCGTTTGGGGATGTCGGCGCGACGGAACAGCGCGTTGGCGATGGGATAGACGGCAAAGGCCACCACGAACAGCGACACGCCGCCATAGGTCAGCACCCCGCAGGACAGCACCACCGCCAGCACTGCGCGCCCGGGGCCGAGCCGGTCCACGATCCACTCCGCGATGGACCGCGCCGCCCCGCTGTCGGCCATGACCTTGCCGAAGATCGCCCCCAGCAGGAACAGCGGGAAATAGGTGATGACATAGCCGCCAAGCGATCCCATGAAGACCTGCGTGTAGGTCGCCAGCAGCGGCAGCCCCCCCGACAGCGCCACCGCCATCAGCGACAGCAGCGGCGCCAGGATCAGCACCGTGATCCCGCGATAGGCCAGATACATCAGCAGGATCAGCGACAGGAAAATTCCCAGCAGGCCCATGGCGGCTCCTCTAGCGGCTTTGGGCCAGAGTGGCAGCGCGACGCGCGCGCGGCAAGATGCTGCGCTGCGGAAACTTTATCCAACTTGGGGGGAAATGGTACCGCCTACCCGTCTCGAACGGGTGACCTCTAGATCCACAATCTAGCGCTCTAACCAACTGAGCTAAGGCGGCACAGGGCGGTTTCTTAGCCCCGACGCGCCCGGCATGCAAGCCCCGCTTGCCGCGAAATCGCGTTTGCGCTAGAGAAAGTTTCCCCGATGACAAGGACATGACCATGGGCATCAACAGCGAAAGCGACATCACCGCCAATATCCAGATCGGCCCGACCGACCTGGGGATGGTGCGCATCTATGTCCAGGGCGAGGGCGTCGATCTGCCGATGGATTTCGACCCCGAGGAGGCGACCGAGATCGCCGAGGAGCTGATGGCCGCCGCGGAAGCCGCACGCGCCATGGGCCAGGGCGGCAAGGCGCCCGGCGGCGGGTCTAAGAAACCCCGGCGATAAGCGCCTCGGGATCGGCCAGCATCTGCAGGCGCAGGGCGGCGGCGCGGGCGAAATCGCGCTGCACCTTGACCCGGCGGGCGCCGGCCAGCCGCGTCTCGGGCGCCATGCGGGTGACGGCGGCGCCAAAGGCATCGGCATGGATTAGGCCGGTGTCCTCGGGCAGCAGCTCGGCCGGGAAATCGCCGTCCACCGCCCAGAAATAGCGGTCGCACCAGTCCAGATAGCCCTGCCACTTGCGGTCGGCCCGGAAATCGGCCCGGCCGCTCTTGCATTCGACGATCCACAACTCGCCCTTGGGGCCGAGGCTGATCAGGTCGACGCGCAGGCCCCGCGCGGGCACGAATTCCGTCAGCACCGCATGATCCATGCTGCGCAGCAGCCGCGCCGTGCCGCGCGCCAGGCGCTGGCCGGGCATGGGCGGCAAGGGCAGGAGGGGGGCTTCGGCACTCATGGCCATCAGATTAGAACGAAGCGGAAACGCCCGCAACCCGTCTTGCAGCCGCCCGGACCCGGCGCTAGCGTCCCGCCCGAACCCCATCAACGGAGACTGACATGACCGAGATCACCCGCATCGGCACCGGCACCCGCATGAGCCAGGCGGTCATCGCCAACGGCTTCGTCTTCCTGGCGGGTCAGGTGGGCGAGCCCGGCACCCCGGTCGCCGACCAGACCCGCGCCGTGCTGGCCCAGATCGACGACCTGCTGGCGCAGGCGGGCAGCGACAAGACGAAGATCGTCTCGGCCCAGATCTGGATGGCCGACATGGCCGAGTTCGCCGAGATGAACGCGGTCTGGGATGCCTGGGTGCCCCAAGGCGCCGCCCCTGCCCGCGCGACCGGGGAATCGGCGCTGGCGACCCCCGACTACAAGGTCGAGATCATCGTCACCGCGGTCCTCTGACCGCAACCGTCACTGCGGTCGCCTGACCGCGGCGATCACCGAGGCGGCGGCGCGAAGGCCCGGCGCCTCGCCCCCCTTGCCCAAGCGCTCCATCGTCAGGTCCATCGCCTCCAGCTGGGCGGCGCGGCCCGAGGGTTCCTCCAGCGTCTGCTGAAGGGCCTGGGCCAGCGGACCGGGCTGGCAGGCCCGGCCCAGGAATTCGGGCACGGCGCGGGTGTCGCTGACCAGATTGACCAGCGTCACCGTGTCGGTGCGCAGCAGCACCCCCACGATCAGCCGCGACAGGGGCGCCATGTCATAGCCGATGACCATCGGGATGCGGTTGGCCGCCAGCTCCAGGCTGACCGTCCCCGAGGCCGCCAGTGCCAGATCGGCGGCGGCGAAGGCCGCGCGCTTTTCCTCGGCCTCCTCGACCACGATGGGGGCGGTGGGCCAGCGCCGCGTCATGTCGCGCACCAGCCCCGCCACGCCGGGCACGGTCGGCAGGACCACGCGGATCTCGGGCACCCGGTCGCGCAGCCGCATCAGCGCCTCGTCGAAGCGGGGGCCGAGGCGCGCGACCTCGCCCCGCCGCGATCCGGGCAGGCACAGGACGACCGGCGCGTCGGGCGCGATGCCATGGGCATTGCGGAACAGCTGCGCCTCGTCGGGGCCCGCCACGTCCGAGGTGGCGACCGGATGGCCCACGAAATCGCAGGTCATGCCGGCGGCCTCCATCAGCGGCGGCTCGAAGGGCAGGATGGCCAGCACATGGTCGATCACCCGCGCCATCTTGCGCGCCCGCCCCGGGCGCCAGGCCCAGACCGAGGGCGCCACATAATGGACGGTGCGCAGGTCGGGGCGGGCCGCGCGGGCCAGATGGGCCACGCGCAGGCCGAAATCGGGGCTGTCGATGGTGATCAGCACGTCGGGCGCAGCCGCCGTCACGGCTTCGGCGGTCTGCGCGATGCGGCGCTTGAGATGGCGGTATTTCGGCAGAACCTCCCAGATGCCCATGACCGACAGCTCGTCCATGGAAAAGAGGCTGTGCAGGCCCAGACCCGTCATGGCCGGGCCACCGATGCCGTCGAACTGCGCGTCAGCGTCCAGCTGGCGCAGCCCCGCCATCAGCGCCGCACCCAGCTGGTCGCCCGAGGCCTCTCCCGCGATCAGGAAGTAACGCATGCCGGTCCGCCTTGTTGCTGTGCTGTCATGGGTAGGGGGACAGCCGGGATCTGGCCAGAGCTTTCAGTCGGGATCGCCCGTGACGGGGGCCGCTGCCCAGAGGAACAGCCCCGCTGCCTGCGCCCGGCGCAGCGCCTCGGCGCGGTCCAGGAGGATCACGCCGCCCGCCGCCCATGCGATGCCCGCCAGACCGGCGGCGGCGGCCTGGTCGACGCTGTCGGGGCCAAGGGTCGGCAGGTCGATGCGCCGGTCCTGCCCAGGCTTCGGCGCCTTGTAAAGGATGCCGCGCGCGCCGCCTGCGTTGGGACGCAGATCGGCGTGGCGGGCCGCAAAGTCCAGCATCGCGGCGGTGCCTGGCAGGGTCTCCAGCGCCAGGCACAGGCCTTGGGCGACCACCGCCCCCTGACCCAGATCCAGCGGGCCGGTCTGCGCCAAGATCCGGGCGGCACGATCCACGTCCCGGCGGTCCGCATCTGAGGGCACGCCGGTCAGCACCCCCTCGCCCGGGATCAGGTCCGGTGCGATTTCCGATACAGAACAGATGGTCATATCGTTTTCCTCGAAGATGTCGAGGACGGTGCGCAGGGCCGCGTCGTCGCCAGATTGAAGCGCCGACAGGATGCGCGGGACCAGCTGCGCGGTGCGCGGGTCGAAAGCCTCGGGATCCAGCCGGGGACGGCGGATGGCGCCCGCGAAGACGACGCGGGTGACGCCCTGCGCGTGCAGCTCGTCCAGGAAGGGGATCAAGCGTTCCAGACGGAAGGGCGTGGCGTCCAGGCCCTCGGGCGCGAACCCCTGCAGGGTATAGACCAGCGGATCGTGCAGGCAGGCCGCGACTGCCGGGGCCAGGGCGCCCTGGCCCGCGATGAGGGCGATGCGGCTCATTCCGGCCGGGGCGCCAGGAAGCTGCGATCCGAGGGGCCGAGGATGAAGTCCAGCACGTCGCGTTCCATGCCCGTCACCTGCGCCTCGGCGCGGGTGCGGGCGGTGTCGCGGAAGGACCCGGCCCCCAGATCGGCCAGCAGCGCCCGCAGCGCGGCGATGTCGGCGCGGCTAGCGCCCCGGCGCTTGAGGCCGATGATGTTCAGCCCGTCCAGATGCCCGCGCGGGCCCTGCACCAGCCCATAGGGGATCACGTCGGCGGTCACCATCGTCACCGCGCCGATCATCGCGCCGCGCCCGATGCGCACCCATTGATGCACGCCCGACAGCCCGCCGACGATGACGTCATCCTCCAGATGGCAATGCCCGGCGATGGCGACGCTGTTGGCCAGGATCACCCGGTCGCCGATGCGGCAGTCGTGGCCCACATGGCTGGAGGCCATGAATAGCCCGTCATCGCCCACGACCGTCTCGCCGCCGCCGCCCGCCGTGCCGGGGTTCATCGTGACGTATTCGCGGATGCGGTTGCGGGCACCGATGCGCAGGCAGACATCCTCGCCCTTGAACTTCAGGTCCTGCGGCACCTCGCCGATCGAGGCGAAGGGGAAGATCACCGTCCCCTCGCCGACCTCAGTGTCGCCGGTGACGACTACATGGGATTTCAGCACCACCCCATCCGCCAGCCGGACCCGGGGTCCGACGACGCAGAACGGTCCGATCTCGACATCGGCGCCGATCCGGGCGCCGGGTTCGATCACGGCCAAAGGGTGGATGCCGCCTTCAGCCATCCTTGCGGGCCATCATGGCCGTGTATTCGGCCGAGGCGCACAGCTGGCCGTCGACCATGGCGCGGCCCTCGAACTTCCAGATCTTGCCGCCGCCGCGGATGGCGCGGCAATGCAGTTCCAGCACGTCGCCGGGCACGACCATGCGGCGGAACTTGCAGTTGTCGATCCCCATGAAATAGGTCTGCATCTCCTCGTCGATCACGTTCATGCTGATCCCCACCACGACGGCGGCGGTCTGGGCCATCGCCTCGATGATGGTGACGCCGGGCATGATCGGGTGATTGGGGAAATGGCCCTGGAAATGCGGCTCGTTCGCGGTCACGTTCTTGATGCCCACCGCGCCCTCGAAGGGGACGATGTCGCGCACCTTGTCGATGAACAGGAACGGATAGCGATGCGGGATGATCCGCTTGATCAGCGCCAGATCGGCCTCGGTATGGGGGGCGGGGTTGCGCTCGGCTTCGGCCATGGGTCGTTCCTTCGGGCGGTTTGAACGGGGTTAGCAATCGAGGCGGCGGATGGCAAGCGGCTCAGGCGGGGCGCCGCCGCCCCTCGGCCAGCCAGCCGGTGAGGATCAGGCCCGAGATGAGCGCCAGCCACGCCCAGCCCGGCAGCAGGGGGCGGCGGTCCAGCCCGGTGATCTGCGCGGCGTCGCGGGGCGTGACGCCGATCCAGTCGCCGCCCAGACCCGTGCCGCTGGCGGCGCGGCCCGGGCGGGTCTGGCGCAGGTCGGGCACGCCGTCCGAAAGGCGCAGGACGGCGCCGCCCGAGCCTTCGGTCAGCGCGGCCAGCAGGGGCGCGTCGGCCACCGTCTCCTCGAATTCGCGGGGTGCCGCGGGGCCAAGCGCCAGCACGCGGGCGATGTCGCCGTCGACCAGACGGTAGAGCCCGGGCTCGGGCGCGGTCCAGTCGGCGATGAAGCGGCCCGGCCCGTCCGGGGCCAGGGGCACCTGGGTCACCGTGCCATCGGGATGGGTCACCTGCAAGGGCCCGGCGCTGTCGGCCATCGTGCGCCGCGTCAGGGCCACGGTCAGGCCGTCGCTGACATCGGCCAGAAGCGCCTCTTCCTCCAGCTCGGGTTCCTGCATCGACCAGTGGGCGATGCGGCGCAGCAGCTCCAGCTGCGGGCCGCCGCCCTCGAAGCCGCGCCCCCACAGCCAGACCTGATCGCTGGTCAGCAGGGCGACGCGCCCCTGCCCCACCCGGTCCAGGATCAGAAGCGGGCTGTCCTCGGCCCCGGTCAGGGCGACCTGGGCGCCGGGTTCGGGCGTCACCTCGGCCATGCGCAGCCAGCGGCCCCAGTCCGGTTCATCGGGGTCGGGACCGGCCAGACCGGCAGTGACGGGATGGCGGCGCCCGTCCTCGGTCAGGCGCGGCAGATAGGGCTCCTCGATCACCCGTCCGGTGGGGCGGGCGGGCAGGATCGGGCCCAGAGGCGACAGGTTCAGGCTTTCGACCGAGGCCATCTCGGGCCCGGCCGAGACCAGGATCGCGCCGCCCTCTTCGACATAGCGGGCGATGTTGAGGTAGTAGTCGGGCGGCAGGATGCCCCGCACGCTGTAGCGGTCGAAGATGATCAGGTCGAAATCGTCGATCCGGTCCAGAAACAGCTCGCGCGTCGGGAAGGCGATCAGGGACAGCTCGCTGACGGGGACACCGTCGAACTTGTCGGGCGGGCGCAGGATGGTGAAATGGATCAGATCGACGCCCGCATCCGATTTCAGCAGGTTGCGCCAGGTCCGCTCGCCCGCATGCGGCTCTCCCGAGACCAGCAGCACGCGCAGTCGGTCGCGCACGCCGGTGATGCTGATCGCGGCGGCGTTGTTGCGATCGGTCAGCTCGCCCGGGGGCGCCTCGGCCAGTTCGATCTGCACGACGTTCTGGCCCGCGTGGCGCGGGATGACCGGCAGGGTCAGGCTGGTGTTCAGCGGCACGGCGACGGTCTGGCCGTCCTCGCCGTCCACCGACAGGCGCAGCGCGACGCTGCCCCTCTGCTGGCCCTCGGGGACGGCGCCCTGATCCTCGACGCGCAGGCGGATGGTCACCTCCTGGTCGATCAGGCCGAAGGCGGGGGCCTCCTCGATCACCAGGCGGCGGTCCCAGTCCTCGGGCTGGCCGGTCAGCAGGACATGCAGCGGCGCGGGCAACCCTTCGGGCAATTGCGCGGGATCGTGCAGGCGGCCATCGGTCAGGGCGATGACGCCCGCCAGCCGGGCCTCGGGTTCGGCGGCGACGGCGCGCGACAGGGCGGTGCCCAGCAGCGTGCCGTCATCGTCGTCGCCCACCGTCACGCGGCGCAGGTCGGTGCCCGGCAGGGCGCCGATCCGGTCGGTCAGCGCGGCCACGGCCGCATCGACCTGCGCGGCCCGCCCCGGCAGGTCCTGGCTGGAGGATCGGTCGTCCAGCAGGATCACGATGTCGGACAGGCCCGCCCGGGTGCCCAGTTCCAGCGCCGGTCCGGCCAGGGCCAGCGCGGCGGCCAGCCCCGCCAGCCCGCGCCAGGCCCAGCCCCGCAGGCCCCGCCACAGCGCGAAGCCCGCAACCAGCGCGGCCAGCACGGCCAGCGCCACGATGGCCCACCACGGCAAAGCCGGGTCGAAGCGCAGCTGGGTCAGGGTGGCGGTCATGGGGCCAGGAACTCCTCGGTCCGCAGGCGGTCCAGCAGGGCCGGCACATGGACCTGGTCGGATTTGTAGTTGCCCGTCAGCACGTACATGATCAGGTTGATGCCGAAGCGGGTGGCGATCTCGCGCTGCTGCTCGCCCTCCCAGCCCCGGCCGATGGGATAGGCGGCATAGCCGTTCTCGTCCACGGCCCAAGCCTCGGCCCAGCTGTTGCCGCCGATCACCACCGGGCTGACCCCGTCATTCAACTGGCGGAAGGGCATGCCGTCGGCGGTGGTGGCGTCCACGGGCGGGGCCTCCAGCCAGACCGGGTTGCCCTGCCAGCGGCCGGGGAAATCGTCCAGCAGGTAGAAGGCGCGGGTCAGGACGTGATCGTCGGGCACCGGGGCCAGCGGCGGGATGTCCAGCGGTGCCGCCAGTCGGCGCAGCGCATCCGACATGTCCGGCCCGCCCACCCCCGCGATATCGCCGTCGCGCGTGTCGAACAGGATCATCCCGCCCGAGCGCAGGAAGGCGTTCAGCCGCAGATAGGCGCGCGGCCCGGGTGCGGCCTGCCCTTCGGTGATCGGCCAGTAGAGGAAGGTCAGAAGCGACAGGTCGTCTGCCTCGAGGTCGATGCCGATGGGCGGGCCCGGCTCGACCGAGGTGCGCGCCCGCAGGGCCAGGGACAAGCCCGACAGCCCCTGCTCGGATGCCTCGTCGATCCTGGCGTCGCCTGTGATCACATAGGCCAGCGCGACCTCGCCTGCGGCGCGCATCAGGTCGGGGTCCAGGTCCTGCGCCTGTGCCCGGGGACCGGGCAGGATCGCCAGCCCCATCAGGATCGCGGCCATGGCCCCCCGGCTCCGCCCGCGCGCCAGCCAGGCCGAGCCGAGCGCATCCAGCGCCAAGAGCAGCGCCGCCGCTGCCAGAAGCGCGCCCTTGAGATTGCGCCCGGGGGCCGCGCCCGCCGCCTCGACCGTGGCGCCGGGCCAGGTGGCGCGCGTGAAGGGCCCGCCCGCGTTCAGGGCCTGCCGCCGTTCGCCCGCCGCATAGATGCCGGCGGGGCGGTCGGGACCGGGCCCTTGGGCCAGATCGGCGGCGGGCACCGGGGCCAGCCCCTCGGCCGGCGCGGGACGGCCGAAACCGTCCAGCACGGTCAGGGGCGTCCAGAAGGGCTGCTGACGGTCGTCCGAGGCCTCTTCGGCGGGGGTCAGGCGGGCGGTGGCGACCAACCGCTCGACCATCTGCACGAAGAGGCCCGACAGCGGCAGGTTCGACCATTCGGCATTGGCGGTCACATGGACCAGCACCACCTGCCCCTCGCCAAGCCGGTCGCGGGTGATCAGCGGCGTGCCGTCCGACAGCGCGGCCAGCGTCTTGCCCGCCAGATCGGGGGCGGGCTGCGCCATCAGCTGCGCGCGCACGGACACATCCCCGGGCACCGACAGCCCCGCGAAGGGCCCGTCCGCCGCAAAGGGTGCCAGTCCGCGCGGATCGCCCCAGGACAGCGCGCCGCCGATGTCGCGCCCACCCTGGCGCAGGGCCACGGGCAGCAGGGGCTCGTCGATCAGCCGGTCGTAACCGGCCATGCGCGGCCCGGCAAAGCGGATCAGCAGCCCGCCACCATCGACCCAGGTCATCAGCGCCGCCGTCTCGGCCAGCTGGACCTGGTCGATCAGCACGATCACGTCGGGTGCGCTGTCCAGCACGTCGCCAAGCGTGCCCTCGATCAGATCGGATCCCGGCGCCAGCGCCTGGCGCAGGTAATGGGACTGTTCCAGCAGCTGCTGCCCCTCGGCCTGGCCCACGGCCTCGCCCACCAGCGCGACCTTGCGGCGGCGCACACGGTCGTCGGCCAGCACGACGGCGCCGGCATGGGTCTCGGCCTCGATCTGGAAGCGGGTGATGCGGTTGCGCAGTTCGGGCGGCAGGTCGATGGCCACGGCGCGCGCGGTCAGCCCGTCGCGATCGGTCGGATCGCCGGGGGTCAGGCGGGCCAGCGTGCGCTCGATCCCCTGCGGGTCGGGGCCGATGGCCAGGATCGCGGGCGCGGCCGCGTCGGTGGCGGTCAGGCTCAGCGAGGGGGTTTCGCCCCCCTCCAGCGCCAAGGTGCGCAGGGGGCGGGCGGGCGGCACCACCGTCACCGGCCCGCGCGCGGCCAGCGCCGCCAGCCAGTCCGCCCGGTCGGGATGGTCGGTGCCGTCCGCGATCCACAGGGTCGACAGGCGCCCCTGCGGCGCTTCGGCCAGCGCCTCCTCGGGATCGCCGGCAAGGCGCGAGGACCAGGGCATGGGCTGCGCGCCCCGCAGCCCCGCCAGCAGGGCGCCCGCGGGCTGGAAGGCCAGCGCGCCGGGACGCGCGCGGCCATCGGCCCAGATCAGGGCGGCGGGTCGGCCCGCGGCGGCGGCCTGGGTCAGGGCGCGCTCGGCCCGGCCTTGGCGCGCGGCCCAATCGGGGGCAGCCGCGAAGCCCGCATCCATCACCACGAGCAGCGGCCCGTCGGCGGCGGGCTGGACGACCGGGCGCCAGACCGGCCCGGCAAAGGCCAGGATCAGCGCCGCCACCGCCGCCAGCCGGATCAACAGCAGCCACCACGGCGTCCGCTGCGCCAGGGGCGCGCGGTCGGCCAGCCCCAACAGCAGCGCCACGCCCGGAAAGGCGATGCGCCGGGGCGCGGGCGGCATGGCGCGCAGGATCACCCACAGGACCGGCAGCACGATCAGCGCGCCCAGCAGCCAAGGCGCGGCAAATCCCAAGGGCCCCAGGATCAGCATCAGCGCGCCCCCTGCCCGACCGACTGGCCCAGGGCCTGCCACAGCCAGTTCAGCGCCTCTGCGGCATCGCCATCGGTCTGCCGGGTCGCGAACTGCCAGCCCGCCTGCCGCGCATGCGCGCCCAGCCAGTCCTGCCGCTCGGCCAGCCGGGCCAGATAGGCGGCGCGCAGGCCGCCCGCGTCGCGGCTGTCATGGCGAAGGGCGCCGGTCAGGGACCGGAACTCGACCGCGCCGTCGAAGGGAAAGCGCGCCTCGTCGGGATCGAGGATCTGCAGCAGCACGCCGCGCACCCCCAGCCCCGCCGCCTGCGCCAGCAGATCCCCGACCCAGGCCGGATCGGCCAGAAAATCGGACAGCACGACCACCCGCTGCCCCGGCCGCAGCGCACCGGGCGAGGGCGTGTCGTCGTCCTGCCCGGTCGCGGGGGTCAGGGCCAGGGCCTCGGCCAGCCGGTCGGCCTGCAGGCGACCGGCACGGGCGGGCTGGCCCAGAAGGCCCACCTTTTCCCCGCCGCGCAGCATCAGCATGCCGGTGGCCAGCGCCAGAAGCTGCCCGAAACCCGCCTTGGTCGGCCGGTCTGGACCGCCGGTGAAGTCCATCCCCTGCCCGCGCGACAGCCAGATCGCGGCGGCCTGCGCGGTCTGCGCCTCGCGGTCGCGCACGAACTGCACGTCAGAGCGGGCCGAGCGGCGCCAGTCGATGCTGCGGGCCCCGTCGCCCGAGGCGGCGGGGCGGTATTGCCAGAAATCCTCGCCCGGGCCCGCGCGCCGAAGCCCGTGGGCGCCGGGCGCCACCATCGCCGCCAGCCGTTCGGCCGACAGGATCAGGCCCGGCAGGTGGCCCGAGGCCGCCTCGGCGCGGGCGCGCAGACCGGCGGGCGGCGTGATGCTCATGCGGCGTGGCGGCCGAGGGTGCGCTCGTCCAGAAGCCGCGCGATGATGACGTCCACTGTCTCGCCGCGTGCGCGGGCGGCGAAGGACAGCGCCATGCGGTGGCGCAGCACCGGCGGGGCCATCGCGGCCACGTCGTCCAGCGTCGGCGCATAGCGTCCGTTCAGCACCGCGCGCGCTCGGCTGACCAGCATAAGCGCCTGCGCGGCGCGCGGGCCCGGGCCCCACATCAGCGCGTCGCTGACGAAACCCGCGGCCTCGGGCGCGCCGGGGCGGGCCGCGCGGACCAGGTCCAGGATCGCCTCGACCACGCCCTCGCCCACCGGCATCTGCCGGATCAGGCGCTGCGCGGCGATCAGCTCGGCGGCGGTGAAGGCGGCATGGGGGGCGCTGTCGTCCAGCCCGGTCGTGGTCAGCAGGATCTGGCGTTCGGTGTCGCGGTCCGGGTAATCGACGTCGATCTGCAGCAGGAAACGGTCCAGCTGCGCCTCGGGCAGCGGATAGGTGCCCTCCTGCTCGATCGGGTTCTGGGTGGCCAGGACGTGGAACGGGCGGCCGAGGGGACGGTGCTGGCCGCTGATCGTGACCTCTCGCTCCTGCATGGCCTGCAGCAGCGCGGATTGGGTGCGCGGGCTGGCGCGGTTGATCTCGTCGGCCATCAGCAGCTGGGTGAAGACCGGCCCCTCGATGAAGCGGAAGGCGCGGCTGCCGTCGGGCAGCGCGTCCAGCACCTCGGAGCCCAGGATGTCGGCGGGCATCAGGTCGGGGGTGAACTGGATGCGCTGGCTGTCCAGCCCCATCACGGTGGACAGGGTGTCGACCAGCATCGTCTTGCCCAGGCCCGGCTGGCCCACCAGCAGCGCGTGCCCGCCCGCCAGGATCGCCGCCAGCACCTGTTCGACCACGTCATGCTGGCCCACGAAGCGCCGTTCGGTGCTGACGCGGGCATCCGCCAGCCGCGCGGCCAATGCCTTAACCTCTTGCACCAGAATATCGTCGGTGGTCATGACATTGCCCTTCCGCTGCTTTATGACGAAGCATAGGCAGTCGGGCAGAAGGCGACCAGATCGAATGGCGGAAAACGGTGACAAAAGCGTGAGTGCCGCAGGCCTCGCCGAGGCGGTCGAGATCGCGGCCAAGGGCGGTCCCCCGCCCGTGCATCTGTGGAACCCCCCCTATTGCGGCGAGATGGACCTGCTGATCCGCGCCGACGGCACCTGGCTGCACGAGGGCAGCCCGATCGGGCGCCCGGCGATGGTGCGGCTGTTCGCGGGCATCCTCAAGCGCGAGGGGGACCGGTTCTTCCTGGTCTCGCCGGTCGAAAAGCTGGGCATCCGGGTCGAGGACGCGCCCTTCCTGGCCACCGATGCCGAGATCGCGCCCGGGCGCGTCACCTTCACCACCAATGTGGGCGACCGGGTCGAGGCGGGTCCCGACCATGCGATCATCCTGCGTGGCAGCGCCGAGGCGCCGCGCCCCTATGTCCATGTCCGCGCGGGGCTGGAGGCGCTGATCGACCGCAAGACCTTCTACCGGCTCGCCGCGGGTGCCGCACCGGGGCCGGAGGGCCGCATCGGCATCGAGGCCGGCGGACAGTTCTTCGCATTGGAGCCGTAATGCCGCGCTTTGCCGCCAACCTGACGATGCTGTTCACGGAGATCCCGATCCTCGACCGCTTCGCCGTCGCCGCCGAGGCCGGGTTCGAGGGGGTCGAGATCCTGTTCCCCTATGACGTGGCCGCACCCGACCTGTCGCGGGCGGCCATCGCCGCCGGGCTAGACATCGTCCTGATCAACGCGCCGCCCCCCAACTGGGCGGGCGGTCCGCGCGGCTTTGCCGCCGTTCCGGAACTTCAGGATCGGTTCCGTCGCGATTTCGAACGCAGCCTGCGTGTGGCCCAGGTGCTGCGCACGCGCCACATCCACCTGATGGCCGGGCGGGCCCAGGGCGAGGCCGCGCTGGAGACCTTCGTCGAGAACCTGTCCTGGGCCACGAAGCGCGCCCCCCATGCCAGCCTGACCATCGAGCCGCTCAACCAGGTCGACATGCCGGGCTATTTCCTGTCCGATTATGGCTTGGCCATCGACATCATCGACCGGATCGCCGCGCCCAACCTGGGGCTGCAGCTGGACACCTATCACGCCCAGCACATCACCGGCGACATCATGGCCTGCTGGCGCAAGGTGGCCCCGCTGGTGCGCCACATCCAGATCGCGGGCCATCCCGGGCGGCAGGAACCCGACACCGGCACGCTGGATTATCCCGCCTTCTTCGCAGAGCTGGACGACTGGGGCTATCGGGGCTGGGTGGCGGGCGAATACAACCCCCGGCAGACCACCCTCAAGGGGCTGGACTGGCTGCGCCGGGCGCTGGCCGTGCGCAGCTAGGCCGACGAATTTCTATCGCACGCACGGAACTTGCACGCTTTGTGGCCCGTTGGCCCGGTGATGCGTCGCCATGCCGCGCCGATTTGCGCGACAGACGCCCGGACAAAGGAAAAAAGTCATGAATTCGATCATCTACATCGTCGGCCTGGTCGTGGTCGTGCTGTTCATCCTGTCCTTTCTTGGCCTGCGTTGAGGAAAACGGACATGAATGAAAACCTGAATACTGCCGATGGCGCGGCGCGCGGTCATGTGGATTGGGCGTCGATCCTGGCAGGCGCCGCGATCGCGGCCGGGGCATCGGTCGTCCTGACCGGCTTCACGGCGGCCTTGGGCCTGGGCTCGATTTCGGCCGAGCCGGGCGAGGGTCTGGGCACCTTCGCCCTGATTCTGGTCGGCCTCTTCGCCTTCGTGTCGCTGGTCGCGGTCTATGGTCTGGGCGGCTATGTCGCCGGACGCATGCGTGCCCGCCACTCGGCCTCGGAAGACGAGACCGAAGCGCGTGACGGCGTCCACGGCCTGACGGTCTGGGCCATCGGCATGATCCTGGGCGGCATGCTGGCCGCCGGGGCGATCTCGGGCGGCGTGCGCGCGGCGGGTAGTGCCGCCACCACGGCGGTCGAAGCGACCGGCTCTGCCGTCGGCGGCGCCCTGCAGGGCACCGGCCAACTGGCGGGCGGCATCGTGGGCGGCGCAGGCCAGCTTGCGGGCGGCGCGATCAGCGGCGTGGGCCAGCTGGCCGGCGGCGCGGCATCGGGCGCGGCGGAAGCCGCCTCGGGCGACAGCACCGGAGGCAATGGCGGCAACCCGCTGGATTACCTGACCGACCGTCTGCTGCGCGGCGAAGCCGCCGCACCGCAGGAGTTCTCGGACGAGGCGATCCGCAGCGAAGTGACCAGCATCCTGGGCACCGTCCTGCGCACCGGCGAAGTTCCCGAGGACGATCTGGACTATCTGCGCGACGCGCTGGCGGCCCGGACCGAACTGACCCCGAACCAGATCGACGCCCGCGTCGACCAGGCCGTGACCCAGGTGCAGGAACTGCGCACCGAGGCCGAAGAGCGTCTGGCCGAAGCGCAGGCTCAGGCGGAAGAGGCTCTGGCCACCGCCGAAGCCCGTGCGCAGGAACTGCGCGCCGAGGCAGAGCAGCGCCTGCAGGAAGCTCAGGACGCGGCGATCGACGCGGCCGAAGCTGCGCGCAGCGCCGCCGTCTGGTCGGCCCTGTTCTTGGCCGTCACCTCGCTGGTGGCCGGTCTGGCAGCCTGGATGGGTGCCATCCGGGGCGGTCACGACCGCGATGCGGGCCGCGTCTGGTCGGGTCTGACCCGCCGCCGCAGCTGAGGCGACGCACGCCCCACGGGGACGTGACGGAATGATGACCAAAGGGGCCCCCGACCGTCGTGTCGGGGGCCCTTTCCAATTGCGGGCTGGCATTCACGGCCCTTATCGGCTAGGGCAGCCGCGAAACCTATAGATTTAAGGCTGTCATGGATATCCGCAACATCGCCATCATCGCCCACGTCGACCACGGCAAGACCACTCTGGTGGACCAGCTGCTGCGTCAGTCGGGGTCGTTCCGGGACAATCAGGCCGTCGCCGAACGGGCGATGGACAGCAACGACATCGAACGCGAACGGGGCATCACCATTCTTGCGAAAGCCACCTCGGTCGAGTGGAAGGGCGTGCGTATCAACATCGTCGACACCCCCGGCCACGCCGATTTCGGCGGCGAGGTCGAGCGCATCCTGTCGATGGTCGACGGGGTCTGCCTGCTGGTCGATGCCGCCGAAGGCCCGATGCCGCAGACCAAGTTCGTGCTGTCCAAGGCACTGGCCCTGGGCCTGCGCCCCATCGTGGTGCTGAACAAGGTCGACAAGCCCGCCGCCGAGCCGGACGAGGTCCTCAACGACGTGTTCGACCTGTTCGCCAACCTGGGCGCGACCGACGAGCAGCTGGACTTCCCCCATGTCTATGCCTCGGGCATCGGCGGTTGGGCCGATGATACGCTGGACGGCGAGCGCAAGAACCTGGACGCGCTGTTCGACCTGATCACCCGGCATGTGCAGCCGCCCAAGCAGATGTCGCGCTCGGACGAGCCGTTCCAGATGCTGGCGACCACGCTTGGCGCCGACCCCTTCCTGGGGCGCCTGCTGACGGGCCGCGTCGAGGCGGGCCGCGCCAAGGCGGGCGACTCGCTGAAGGCGATGTCGCGCGACGGCGAAAAGCTGGAGACGTTCCGGATCAGCAAGATCCTGGCCTTCCGCGGCCTGACCCAGACCACCATCGACGAGGCCGAGGCCGGTGACATCGTCACGCTGGCCGGCATGTCCAAGGCGACCGTGGCCGACACGCTGTGCCATCCCGATGTCAGCGACGCCCTGCCCTCGCAGCCGATCGATCCACCGACCATCAGCGTCACCTTCGGCATCAATGACAGCCCGCTGGCCGGTCAGGATGGCAAGAAGGTGCAGTCCCGCGTCATCCGCGCCCGCCTGATGCAGGAAGCCGAGATCAACGTCGCCATCAAGGTCGAGGACACGCCGGGCGGCGAGGCCTTCGTCGTCTCGGGTCGCGGCGAACTGCAGATGGGCGTCCTGATCGAGAACATGCGCCGCGAGGGCTTCGAGCTGTCGATCTCGCGCCCCCGCGTGATCTACAAGGAAGAGGACGGTCAGCGCCTCGAGCCGATCGAGGAGGTCATCATCGACGTCGATGACGAATATACCGGCGTGGTCATCGAGAAGCTGACCGGAGAGCGCAAGGGCGATCTGGTCGAGATGCGTCCCGCCGGCGTCGGCAAGACCCGCATCGTGGCCCATGTCCCGGCGCGCGGTCTGATCGGCTATCAGGGCGAGTTCATGACCGACACGCGCGGCAACGGCGTGCTGAACCGCATCTTCCATGGCTGGGCCCCCCACAAGGGCGCCATCCAGGGCCGCCGTCAGGGCGTCCTGATCAGCATGGAGAACGGCGTGTCCGTGTCCTACGCGCTGTGGAAGCTGGAGGATCGCGGCAAGTTCTTCATCGGCGCGCAGGAGCAGCTCTATACCGGGATGATCATCGGCGAGCACTCGCGCGACAACGATCTGGAAGTGAACCCGCTGAAGGGCAAGCAGCTGACCAACGTCCGCGCCTCGGGCACGGACGAGGCGGTGCGCCTGACGCCGCCGGTGCGCATGTCGCTGGAAGAGGCCATCGCCTATATCAACGACGACGAGCTGGTCGAGGTCACGCCCAAGAACGTCCGCCTGCGCAAGCGCCATCTGGATCCCAACGAGCGCAAGCGCGTCGCCCGCTCGGGCGCCTGATCCCCGATCGCCCGACCTGAAGGAACCGCGCGCTTGAAATAAGCGCGCGGTTTTGTCTATTATAAGTTGTCGCGCATTTGACACTTCGTGATAAGGTGAAGTCCGGGCGGGCCGTGATGCCCTGAACTTGCGGTCTTTTTCGACGCCCGGATGATCGTCACTGCGTGAATTGGGCTTGGCCCGGGCCCGCCACCAGTGTTTTGTCTGCTGTTGTTTCTCGGGTCAGAACAGCGCCGCAAACCGGGTCCCGACATGAGCGATATGACACCTTCGGACAAGCGCCTCGGCCTGCACGAACAGGCCATCAGCGCCGTGCTGATCCTGATGGAACAGCGCCGGTTCCAGCAGGCCACGGTGGACGAGGTGGCGCTGGCCATCGACACCCCGATCGAGCGGTTGCGGCGGCTCTTTCCCGATGACGACGCCCTGCTGATCGCCAGCATCGAGCAGTCGCTGGTCGTGCTGATGGATGTCAGCCGCCGCGCGGTCGTCCAGGTCGATCCCGACGACGCGCTGGCGCAGTTCACCGCCCTGGCCGACGCCTATCTGGACTGGGCGGCGGTCCACCACGTCCAATTCCGCATCCTGTCGGATTGCGATCCCGCCTTCCTGCTGCAGACGGTGACGCTCAAGCGCTATATCGACGGCATGACCGACCTAATGACCCGCATGATGACCCGGGCGCGCGACGACGGCCGTCTGCACCCGCGCGAGGACATCCCCCTGCTGGTCCTGTCGGCGCGCAGCTATGCTTACGGCCTGGCGCGGATGATCGTGGATGGACGGATGCAGGACTGGGCCCCCGACAGGGACCCGGTCGTCATGGCCAAGGAGCTCAGCCGGGACTTCGTCCTGCGGATCGCCCGCAGCAGCCGGCAGGACCCCTCCAATACGTGACAGTTTGACCCTTTCGATGACCGGGGGCTTGCGGTATCCCGATGCCAACCTGGAATGACGAAAGAGCAGCCGTGACCGATTACATCATCAAGGATATCGCCTTGGCCGATTACGGCCGCAAGGAACTGGACATCGCCGAGACCGAGATGCCGGGCCTGATGGCCCTGCGCGCCGAATATGGCGAAGCCAAGCCCCTGGCGGGCGCCCGGATCGTGGGCTCGCTGCACATGACCGTTCAGACCGCCGCCCTGATCGAGACGCTGACCGCCCTTGGCGCCGATGTCCGGTGGGCCTCGTGCAACATCTATTCGACGCAGGACCACGCGGCGGCGGCGATCGCCAGGTCCGGCGTCCCGGTCTTTGCCATCAAGGGCCAGTCGCTGGAAGAGCATTGGGATTATCTGGACCGGTCGTTCCAGTTCCCCGAGGGCGCCAACCTGATCCTGGACGATGGCGGCGACGCGACGCTCTACGTGCTGCTGGGCGCGCGGGCCGAGGCGGGCGAGGACATCATCCCCGTGCCGGAATCCGACGAGGAAACGGTGATCAAGGCGCAGATCGCCAAGCGCATGGCGCAGTCCCCGGGCTGGTTCACCAAGACCCGCGACCAGATCCTGGGCGTGTCCGAGGAGACCACCACCGGCGTGCACCGCCTGTACGACCTGCAGAAGAAGGGCCTGCTGCCCTTCCCCGCGATCAACGTGAACGACAGCGTCACCAAGTCGAAGTTCGACAACAAGTACGGCTGCAAGGAATCGCTGGTCGACGGCATCCGCCGCGCCACCGACGTGATGATGGCCGGCAAGGTCGCGGTCGTCTGCGGCTATGGCGACGTGGGCAAGGGCTCGGCGGCGTCGCTGCAGGGCGCGGGCGCCCGCGTGAAGGTGACCGAGGTCGATCCGATCTGCGCGCTGCAGGCGGCGATGGACGGCTTCGAGGTGGTGACGCTGGAGGATGTGGCCGACAGCGCCGACATCTTCATCACGACGACCGGCAACCGCGACGTGATCCGATTGGAGCACATGCGCGAGATGAAGGACATGGCCATCGTCGGCAATATCGGCCATTTCGACAACGAGATCCAGGTGGCCAGCCTGCGCAACCACAAATGGACCAACATCAAGGACCAGGTGGACATGATCGAGATGCCCTCGGGCAACCGCATCATCCTGCTGTCCCAGGGCCGCCTGCTGAACCTGGGCAATGCCACGGGCCATCCGTCCTTCGTGATGTCGGCCAGCTTCACCAACCAGGTGCTGGCGCAGATCGAGCTGTTCACCAAGGGCGACGACTACAAGCCCGGCGTCTACATCCTGCCCAAGGCGCTGGACGAGAAGGTCGCGCGCCTGCATCTGGAGAAGGTCGGCGCCAAGCTGTCGACCCTGTCGACGGAACAGGCCGCCTATATCGGGGTTGCGCCCGAGGGACCCTTCAAGTCCGACCATTACCGGTATTGATCATGACAGAATATTCGCTGTTCACCTCGGAATCCGTGTCCGAGGGCCATCCCGACAAGATTGCCGACCAGATCTCGGACGCCATCCTCGACGCCATCCTGGCCGAGGATGCGCGCGCCCGCGTCGCCTGCGAGACGATGGTGAAGACCGGGGTGGCCATCATCTCGGGCGAGATCACGACCAGCGCATGGGTGGATCTGGAATCCATCGTGCGCGGCGTCATCACCGATATCGGCTACAACTCGTCCGATGTGGGCTTCGACGGGGCGACCTGTTCGGTGATCAACATCATCGGCAAGCAGTCGCCCGAGATCAACCAAGGCGTCGACCGGGAAAGCCTGGAAGAACAGGGCGCGGGAGATCAGGGCCTGATGTTCGGCTATGCCTCGGACGAGACGGACGTGCTGATGCCCGCGCCGATCACCTATGCCCACCGACTTGTGGAACGCCAGTCCAAGGTCCGCCGGGACGGTACCCTGCCCTGGTTGCGCCCCGACGCCAAGTCGCAGCTGACCCTGCGCTATGACGCCGAGGGTCGCCCCGAGGGGATCGACGCGGTCGTGCTGTCCACCCAGCACAACCCCGAGATCAGCCTGGCCGACCTGCGCGAGGCGGTGATCGAGGAGATCATCCGCCCCGTCCTGCCCGCCGAATGGCTGTCGGGCGACACCAAGTACTTCATCAACCCGACCGGCAAGTTCGTGATCGGCGGTCCGGTGGGCGATTGCGGCCTGACCGGGCGCAAGATAATCGTCGACAGCTATGGCGGCATGGCCCGACATGGCGGCGGCGCCTTCTCGGGCAAGGATCCGTCCAAGGTGGACCGCTCGGCCGCCTATGCGGGCCGGTGGGTCGCCAAGAACATCGTGGCGGCCGGGCTGGCCCGGCGCTGCGAGATCCAGGTCAGCTATGCCATCGGCGTGGCCGAACCCACCTCGATCAGCCTGAACTGCTTCGGGACGGAGACCGTGCCGGTGGGCCGGATCGTGGATGCGGTGCGCGAGGTCTTCGACCTGCGCCCCTTCGCCATCATCCGCGAACTGGACCTGTTGCACCCGATCTATCAGCCGACCGCCAGCTATGGCCATTTCGGCCGCGCGCCTTACGCGCTGAACGGCGCCACCGCCTTCAGCTGGGAGGCCACCGACCGGGCCGAGGCGCTGAAATCCGCGCTGACCTGAGAGGGCGGCGCTGACCGGAACGATCAGGGCCGCCCCGAGGGGCGGCCCTTCTTCAATAGGCCATGATGCCGAAATGCTTGGTGCCCGTGATCGGCTTGCCGTCATTGGCCAGAAGAAAGCCCGAGATCACCCGGATCAGCCCCCAGATCGCCAGGAAGGCCCAGATCAGGAAGCCGATCCCCACCACCATCGTCACGAAGGCGAGGATCGCGATGGCGAGGCTGATCCAGAAGGTGCGGATCTGGAAGGTCAGGTGGCTGTCCAGCACCGGGTCCCTGCCCCGCGCGACATAGGCATAGATCACGCCGACCAGCGTGGTCAGCGCCACGACGTAGCCCACGGCATAGAGGCCGTAGACGATCTTGGCAGGCATCAGGTCGGGGGCGGTGGTGGTCTGGGACGGGGTCATTGGGCTACCTCATGCATAGAGCTTGCGGGCGCGATCCTCGAAGGCGCGGACGATGCGCGACATCGCCTCGTGGAAGACGACGCCGATCAGCCGTTGCAGAATGGCATTCTTGAACTCGAAATCCACATGGAATTCGACATGGCAGCCGCCCTCGGGCCGGTCGGTGAAGGTCCAGCCGCTGCGCATGTAGCGAAACGGGCCGTCCAGATATTCCGTGTCGATCTGCAGCGGCCCCGGCCCGTCCGCGGGCCACAGCACGACGCGGCTGCCGAAACGCTCGCGGAACACCTTGAAGCTGATGACCAGATCGGCGGTGATCTCCTCGGCGCCGTCGGGACGGGTCTCGCGCGTGCGGATGCGGGCCGCGCTGTTCCACGGCAGGAACTGCGGATAGCTTTCCACATCAGCGACCAGATCGTACATCTGGCGCGCGGTATAGGGCAGATTTCGGTTGTCTCGATGGTTCGGCACGGGCTGGCTCTTGAGTTTTGGCGCGTCGTCTGGTTTCGCTGTCGCGAGGATTTAACAGGCGAGGCGCAAGATGCACAACCTGATGTGGCTGGTTCGAGCCGCAAGATGGGTTCGCAACCCCCCAAGTGCCAAGATGGTGATGATGGTCTTTGGCATCATCGCCGTCGCGCTGGTCATCGCGGGGGTCGAATGGATGGGCTGGTGGCCCGAATGGGCGACGATGGACCGCCAGCCGCGCTTCCCGCGCTGAGGATCAGTCCTTCTTGACGGGCTGGGCGCGCGGCCGGGGCGCCCCCAGGGCCAAGGTGATGCCGAAGGCCGACATCAGGCCGACAAAGGTCAGGATCAGGGTCATGGTAGCCTCCGCTTGGGGTCGGGCGGTCACAGGATGCCGGCGCCGAAGGTGTCACATTCTCTCATGTCGCCCGAGTCGAACCCGCGCATCAGCCATTCCTGACGTTGCGCACCCGAGCCGTGGGTGAAGCTGTCGGGAACCGGCGTCCGGCCCGCATTGGCCTGGATCACATCGTCCCCCACGGCCGCGGCGGCGCGCATCGCCTCGTCCAGATCGCCAACGTCCAGCGTGCCGAAACGTTCCTGCGCGTGGCGCGCCCAGATCCCGGCATAGCAGTCGGCCTGCAGCTCGGTCGCGACCGACACCAGGTTCGCCTCGGCCTCGGGCAGGGATCCGCGCGCGGCGTTCACCTCGCCCAGCACGCCGGTCAGGTTCTGGACGTGGTGGCCGACCTCGTGCGCGATCACATAGGCCGCCGCGAAATCCCCGCCCGCGCCCATCCGTTCGGCCATCATGTCGAAGAAGTCGGTGTCCAGATAGACGCGCTGGTCGCCCGGGCAGTAGAACGGCCCCATCGCCGAGGAAGCGCCGCCGCAGGCCGATTGCACCACACCTCGGAACAGCACCAGCGTCGGGTCCTGATAGGCCAGTCCCGCCTGGTCCTGCAGGACCGGCTGCCAGATCTCTTCGGTATCGGCCAGCACGACCGAGACGAACTGGCCCCATTCCTCGTCGCGTTCGGTCAGCTCGACCTCGCCCTGCTGCTCCTGGCCCATGCCTTGCACCAGGGGCGACACGTCGATGCCGAAGAAATAGCCCACGGCCAGCACGACCAGCGTGCCGGCGATGCCGATCCCTCCGGCCCGGCCCATGCCGCGCCGATCCTCGACATTGCTGCTGCCCCGTCGTCCCCGCCACTGCATCCCGAACATCCCCCCGATCTCTGCTGCGCCGAACGCGCCGGTCTGCGCCGGGTTCCGTTCCATCACAGCGCCGCGACAGGGGCCGCATCGGACTTGACGCCGGGGGCCTGCAGGGGGAAGGACGGGGAAAACCCAAGCGGGGGACCGGGATGCTGCGGAGGCTTTACGACTGGACCATGGGGCTGGCCGGCCACCGGCATGCGGGCACGTCGCTGTTCGCGGTCAGCTTCATCGAAAGCTCGGTCTTTCCGATCCCGCCCGACGTGCTGATGATCCCCATGGTGCTGGCGCAGCGCGCGCGGGCCTGGGCGATCGCCGCCATCGCCACGGCGGGGTCGGTGCTGGGCGCGCTCTTGGGCTACTGGATCGGGGCGGTGTTGATGGACACGGTCGGCCAATGGATCCTGACCGCCTATGGCAAGGAGGCCGCGTTCCAGGACCTCAGCCTGCGCTTTGCCGAATACGGGGGCTGGGCCGTGCTGTTCGCGGCGCTGACGCCCTTTCCCTTCAAGGTCATCACGATCTTTTCGGGCGCGGTGGGGCTGTCCCTGCCGCTGTTCATTGCGACCTCGATCCTGGGGCGCGCGGGGCGGTTCTTCGTCGTCGCGGGCCTGTTGTGGAAATTCGGCGTGCCCATCCGCGACTTCATCGAGCGGCGCTTGGGCCTGGTGTTCACCATCTTCATGGCCTGCCTGATCGGCGGGTTCGCGGCAGTGAGGTTCCTGTGACGGGCAGACAGCTTTCCCTTTTCGCCGGGGCCGGATCGGCCCTTCTGCTGATCGCCGCGCTTGGCTTCCAGGCGGTGGGCTATGCGCCTTGCGAGCTGTGCGTCCTGCAACGCTGGCCGCATGTGGCGGCGGCCCTCGTCGCCGGGCTGGTCTGGTGGACGGACCGGGTCCGGGCGCTGGCGGTGCTGGGCACGATCGCGGCGGCCACGGCGGCGGGCGTCGCGCTGTATCACGTGGGCGTCGAGATGACCTGGTGGGCGGGGCCCACGCATTGCTCGGGCGGGATCGGCGATCTGTCCCGCATGTCGACGCAGGACCTGATGACCCGCCTGCAATCGGCCCCGGTGGTCAGCTGCACCGAGGTCGCCTGGTCCTTCCTGGGCGTGTCGATGGCGGGCTGGAACGCGATCCTGTCGGCCGGACTGGCGGGCCTCTGGGCAATCGCTGCCCGCAAGGGCGCCTGAGGCCCCGAAAAGCGCCGCTTTCGGGGCATCGGCGGCGGGGGCGCGATTGCCCCCCGGCACCGGCTCGGCTATACCCAATCCCAACTAGATGTTGAGGAATACCCGTGGCCGACACCCCAGAAGACGATCTGCCCGAAACCCCCGAAGAAGGCGCGACGGCGCGCGTGGTCATGCATCACGACGGCCCGGTGATCGACATCTCGGCCGAGATGCGGACATCCTATCTGGACTATGCGATGTCGGTGATCGTCAGCCGGGCGATCCCCGACCTGCGCGACGGGCTGAAGCCGGTGCATCGCCGCATCCTCTATGCGATGGACGAAAGCGGCAACACGTCCGACAAGCCCTATCGCAAGTCGGCGCGGTCGGTGGGCGACGTGATGGGCAAGTACCACCCGCATGGCGACAGCGCGATCTATGACGCGCTGGTACGGATGGCGCAGACCTTCTCGATGTCGCTGCCGCTGCTGGACGGCCAAGGCAACTTCGGCAGCATGGACGGCGATCCGGCGGCGGCGATGCGCTATACCGAAGTGCGCATGGACAAGCCCGCGAACTTCCTGCTGATGGATATCGACAAGGACACTGTCGATTTCCAGGACAACTATGACGGCAAGGACCGCGAGCCGACCGTCCTGCCGGCGCGTTTCCCGAACATGCTGGTCAACGGCGCGGGCGGCATCGCCGTCGGCATGGCCACCAACATCCCGCCCCATAATCTGGGCGAGGTGATCGACGCCACGCTGGAGCTGATCGCGGACCCGGACCTGCCGACCGAACGCCTGCTGGAGATCATTCCCGGCCCCGACTTCCCCACCGGCGCGACCATCCTGGGCCGCTCGGGCGCGCGCAAGGCCTATCTGGAGGGGCGCGGCAGCGTCATCATCCGCGCGAAAACTCATATCGAGGAACCGCGCAAGGACCGCTTCGCCATCGTCGTGGACGAGATCCCCTATCAGGTGAACAAGTCCACCCTGATCGAGCGGATCGCCGAGCTGGCCAAGGAAAAGCGGGTCGAGGGCATCGCCACCGTCCAGGACGAATCCGACCGCCACGGCGTCCGCGTCGTCGTGGAACTGAAACGCGATGCCACGCCCGAGGTGGTGCTGAACCAGCTGTTCCGCTTCACCTCGCTGCAGACGACCTTCGGCTGCAACATGCTGGCGCTGAACGGCGGCAAGCCCGAGCAGCTGGCGTTGCGCGACTTCCTCACCTATTTCATCAGCTTCCGCGAGGAGGTCGTGGCCCGGCGCACCGCCTATGAGCTGCGCCGCGCCCGCGAACGCAGCCATGTGCTGTGCGGTCTGGCCGTCGCGGTCAGCAATGTCGACGAGGTCGTGGCCACCATCCGCAGCAGCGCGGATGCCGCCGAGGCCCGCGAGAAGCTGATGACGCGTCCCTGGCCCGCGCATGAGATCGTCGAATACCTGCGCCTGATCGACGACCCCCTGCATCCGGTGAACGAGGACGGCACCTACAACCTGTCCGAGGTTCAGGCCCGTGCCATCCTGGACCTGCGCCTGCAGCGCCTGACCCAGATCGGCGTCAAGGAGGTCACGGACGAGCTGCAGTCGCTGGCCGACAGCATCCGCGACTATCTGGCGATCCTGGCGTCTCGCGACCGGATCATGCAGATCATCTCGGACGAACTGCGCGAGGTGCGCGGCCTCTTCGCCGTGCCGCGCCGCACCGAGATCGTCGACTGGTCCGGCGACATGATGGACGAGGACCTGATCGAGCGCGAGGACATGGTCGTGACCATCACCTCGGGCGGCTACATCAAGCGCACCGCGCTGGCCGAGTTCCGCTCGCAGCGGCGCGGCGGCAAGGGCCTGTCCAGCATGGCCACCAAGGAAGACGACGTGGTCACCACGCTGTTCGTGGCCAACACCCATACCGAACTGCTGTTCTTCACCACCGATGGCATGGTCTATCGGATGAAGACCTGGCGGCTGCCGCTGGCGGGGCGCACCTCGAAGGGCAAGGCGATGGTCAACATCCTGCCGATCGGCGCGGGAGTCAGCATCGCGGCCCTGCTGCCGATGGATGCGCCCGAGACCGAATGGGACAACTATCAGGTGGTCTTCGCCACCGATGACGGCGACGTGCGCCGCAACGCCCTGTCCGATTTCACCAACATCATGCGCAATGGCAAGATCGCGATGAAGATGCCTGACGGTGTCACGCTGGTGGGCGTGCGTCTGGCGACCGAATCCGACGACATGATGCTGGTCACCGGCATGGGCCGTGCGATCCGTTTCCCGACCACCGCCATCCGCGTCTTCAAGAGCCGCGATTCGACCGGCGTGCGGGGCATCCGTCTGGCGGATGGCGACAAGGTCGTCAGCATGTCCGTCATCCGCCATTTCGAGGCCGAGCCCTCCGAACGCATGGCCTATCTGAAGATGCGCCGCGCGGTGGCCGGCGCGCTGGATGACGGGGCCGAGGCGGACGAGGATGACGATACCGTCGAGGGCACCGTGACCCAGGAACGCTATATCGAGATGTCGGCGGCCGAAGACCTGATCCTGACCATCTCGGCCAAGGGCTCGGGCAAGATCAGCTCCAGCCACGATTACCCGGTGCGCGGTCGCGGGGGCCAGGGCATCATGGCCATGGACCGCGCGATGCGGGGCGGGCCGCTGGTCGCCAGCTTCCCCGTCGAGGGCGACGACCAGATCATGCTGGCGACCTCGACCGGGCAGTCGATCCGGGTGCCGGTGCAGGGGATCAGCTTCCGGTCCCGCAGCGCGGGCGGGGTCAAGGTCTTCAACACCGCCGCGGCCGAGGTCGTCGTCTCGGTCGCCCGCATCGCCGAGCAGGGCGATGCCGAAATCGCCGAGATCGCCGACGATCAGGACTGACACCGACCGACCCGATCCCGCCAGCCGGGGTCGGGTTTTTCTTCAGCGCCGCGAGGACCTGCGTGGACCATTCGAACGAGACCGTGCTGCGCGAGCGGCTGCAGACCGGGTTTCTGGGCCTGATCGCCTTTTCGCTGCTGATGTTCATGCTGGTGCAGGCCAAGTTCATCCTGATCTCGCTGGCCATCGCGATCATCCTGTTCTCGCTGACTTCGGACGCGATCTACGCGATCTCGACCCGGCTGCGGGTCCCGAACTGGCTGGCCACCACGCTGGCGCTGATCGGCATCGCGCTTGGGCTGCTGTGGATCTCGACCACCATCGTCGCGCAGGTGAACGAGGTCGTCTTCCTGGCCATCGCCTATGCCGAGCAGGCGCAGGCCGCCCTGCCCGCCCTGACCGAACGCCTCGGTCCCGAGGCGCAGGAGCGGATCATGACCGCGCTGACCAACTTCAACATCACCGGCTGGATCCGGTCGCTGGCGGGCCAGGCCTCGGGCCTGCTGTCGGGCAGCGTGCTGGTGATCCTGTTCGTGGGCTTCATGTTCGCCGAGCAGGTCTGGTTTCCCGTCAAGATCGAACGCCTGGCCGAGGATCCCGAGCGCGCCCTGCAGATCCGCCGGATCATCGCCTCGATCATGCACCGGGTGAACCGCTATCTGGTCGTGAAGACCGGCGTCAGTGCGGTGACGGCGGTCATCGTCTGGATCATCTTCCGCGTGGCGGGGCTGGAGCTGGCGATGGCGGTGGCGACGCTGACCTTCATTTTGAACTTCATCCCCTCGGTCGGCTCGATCGTGGCGACGGTGATCGCGACGATTCTGGCCTTCGTGCTGACCGGCGACACGACGCTGACGCTGATCGTGGGCGCGCTGTGCAGCATCACGCAGTTCCTGATCGGCAACATCTTGGATCCGATGCTGCTGGGGCAGACGCTGCGCCTGTCCAGCTTCGGCATCATCCTGTCGCTGGCCTTCTGGGGCGCGATCTGGGGCGTGCCGGGGATGTTCCTGGCCGTGCCGATCATGGTCGCGCTGATGATCATCTGCGCCCATATCCCCTGGCTGCGGGGCCTGGCGGTGATGCTGTCGCGCGAGGGGCTGCCCGACGACGGTAGCAGCGACGAGGACGGGGCGCGCAAGTTGGCCGCCTGACGTCGGAGATGCGGATGCGAAAAGGGGCGCACCCGCAGGTGCGCCCCTTTGCCGTGCCGGTCCCGGGGGATCAGCGCCCCGAGTCGAAATCCCCGTCATCGGGCAGTTCGCGGGCGGCGACCGAGGTGTCGCGCGGCTCGGGGGCGGGGCGGTCCGCCGCGACGGGACGCTCTTTCGCCGGGCGCTCCGGTCCCTGGCGCTGACCCGGCAGGGATTCGGGATTGCGCAGCCAGATGTCGCGCTGCGCGAAGGGGATCTCGATCCCCTCCTCGGCAAAGCGCGCGGCGATGGCGTGCAGCAGGTCCGAGGTGACGCCCAAGCCTGTGCCCACATCCGCCAGGATCGCCCGGATCTCGAAATCCAGAGAGTCAGCGCCGAAGGCGCGGAACAGGATCGCCGGGGCCGGGTCGATGGCGACCAGCGGGTGATCCTCGGTGATCTCGCGCAGGATCGCCTCGACCTTGCGGGTGTCGGTGCCATAGGCCACGCCCACCGGGATGATGATCCGCCCGACCTTGTTGTGCCGCGTCCAGTTGGTCACCGGCTGGCTGATCAGGTCGCTGTTCGGAACGATCACCTCGGTCTTGTCGAAGGTCTCGACCTGGGTCGAGCGGACCGAGATGCGCTTGACGATGCCTTGCTGCCCGCCCGCGCTGATCCAGTCACCGACGCTGACCGGGCGTTCGATCAAGAGGATGATGCCGCTGACGAAGTTTGACACGATGTTCTGCAGGCCGAAGCCGATGCCGACCGACAGCGCACCGGCGACGATGGCCAGCGAACTGAGGTCGATCCCCGCCGAGGTGATGGCCATCAGCGCCGCCAGCACGATGCCCACATAGCCCAGGCCCGACACGACGGCATTCTGCCCGCCCGGATCCAGCTTGGTCTTGGGCAGGATCGAGTTGCGCAGCGCCCCCTGCGCGCCCCGGGTCAGCATGTAGCCCACCGCGAAGATCACGAGGAAGGTCAGGATCGCGCCCGGCGACAGGGAAATCCCGCCCAGGCTGATGCCCTGCCGGAAGCTGAGCCAGTATTCGCCCAGCTCTTCCGGGGTCGCGCCCCAGATCACCATGAAGACGGGGATCGAGGCCAGCACAAGTGCGAAACCAGACAGCAGCGGCGCCAGCCCCTCGCGGGCGCCCTCGGCCCCGTGCTGGACCATGTCGAACAGGTCGGCGATGAAATCCTGCAGCAGGATCAGCAGACCCACCAGCGCCAGCGAGAAAAGCCAGGGCCAGATGAACAGGTTGCCCAGATTGACGAAGCCCGCCGCGATGGCCAGCACCGCCAGCGGCGCCACGATCCGGGTCAGGCGCCCGGCCCATGCGACGATCCAGTGGCGATAGGACAGGTCCTGCGTGACCGCATCGCGGGTCAGGCGGCGCAGCACGTTGCCAAGCCGGAACATCGCCAGCGCGGTCGCCACCGCCAGGCCCAGATGCCAGACGCCGGCCGAGGCCTCGCCGAACTGCACCGGCACGCGGCCGACCTGCGCTTCGCCGTGTTCGTAGAGGCCCGACAGCGGCAGGACCGCGCGCGACAGCAGGTGATGGATCGCCATCATCGCGGCCAGCACGGTGACCATCCGCCCGGCCGAGACGCGGGCCGCCTCGCTCATCTGCAGCGAGGTATAGGCGATGGCCTTGCGCGGGAACAGCGCCCGGGCCAGCCAGATGCCCCCGAAGAGGATCATCGCCGCTAAGGGCAGCGCGCTGAGGAAGGGTGTGGTCCATTCCCCGGCCAGCCCGGTGGCCCGGATGGCGCTGATGCCCAGATAGACCCCGGCCAGCGGAATGGCGATCTGGCCAAGCGAGACGACGAAGGCCAGCACGGCGCGCGAATGCTGCGAGGCGCGGGCCGAGAGGCGCGAGGGCAGGTTCACGATCCAGGCGCGGCCATAGGTCAGGATCAGCAGCGCCGCGATCAGATAGGCGCCGACCTGCGGCAGGCGCGGGCGCAGCTCGGCCCAGGTCTCGGGCGTGGCGTCCTGGCCGGTGATCTCACCGGCGACCCCCTCGGCCAGGGTCAGACCGTCCACCGCCGCATCCGCCCAGGAGCTGGGCAGCAGCGGCGAGGGCGACTGCTTGGCCAGTTCCAGCGCCTGGCGCTGTCGGATGATCTCGTCGATCTGGCCGATGATGGAATTGGCGCGGCTGGCGGCCTCGGTCGCGGCCAGGCGCGGGGCCTGGGCGGTAGACAGCTGCGAGGTCAGTTCGGACCGCCGCGCGGCGACCTCCTCGTCCTCGCTCTCGCCCTCGGCGGGCGCGGGACCCAGGGACTCGATCTGATTGCGCAGCGTGGCGATGCGGTCGGCATTGACGTTCTGCCCGGCCTGCAGCCGGTCGCGCCAGTCGACGATGCGCGCACGGGTGCGGGCCAGTTCCTCGTCGGTGGCCTGGGGATTGGCGCTGAGCGCCTCGGCCCGTTCGGCGACCTGTTCCCAGGTCTGGTAATTCACGGTGTCGGCCTGCTGGGCCATGACCGGCACGGCGGTCAGGACCAGCAGTGCCGTCAGAAAAACAGCAATCAGATGTCGCATGAACTCTTTCAGTCTTCGTAAACCTGCGGCAGATCCAGTCCGGGACGGGTCAGCCAGTCGGGAACGGGCAGGCCCTTGGCCTGCAGGAACTCGGGATTGAACAACTTGGTCTGGTAGCGGGTGCCGTAGTCGCACAGGATGGTGACGATGGTGTGGCCGGGGCCCATCTCGCGCGCCATGCGGATGGCGCCGGCGACGTTGATGCCCGACGATCCGCCTAGGCACAGCCCCTCGTCCCTCAGCAGGTCGAAGACGATGGGCAGCGCCTCGACATCCGAGATGCGCCAGCTGAAATCGGGGGTGAAGCCTTCCAGGTTCGCGGTGATGCGCCCTTGGCCGATGCCCTCGGTGATCGAGCTGCCGGGGCTGTCGAACTCGCCGGTCGTGTAGAAGGAATGCAGCGCCGCGCCCTCGGGATCGGCCAGGCCGATCCTGACCCCGCGGGGCTGCAGCGCATCGGCCACCCCGGCCAGCGTGCCGCCGGTGCCCACGGCGCAGACGAAGCCGTCGACGCGGCCATCGGTCTGGTCCCAGATCTCGGGGCCGGTCGTCTCGATATGGGCGCGGCGGTTGGCGATGTTGTCGAACTGGTTGGCCCAGATCGCGCCATTCGGCTCGGTCTTGGCCAAGGCCTCGGCCAGGCGGCCCGAATAGCGGACATAGTTGTTGGGATTCTTGTAGGGGGCCGCGGGCACCTCGACCAGGGTCGCGCCGGCCAGCCGCAGCATGTCCTTCTTTTCCTGGCTCTGCGTCTCGGGGATGACGATCACCGACTTGAAGCCCATCGAGGCGCCGACCAGCGCCAGACCGATGCCGGTATTGCCTGCCGTGCCCTCAACGATGGTGCCGCCCGGGCGCAGCACGCCGCGCGCCACCGCATCCTTGACGATGTACAGCGCCGCCCGGTCCTTGACCGACTGGCCGGGATTCATGAATTCGGCCTTGCCGAGGATCTCGCAGCCGGTCTCGTCGCTGGCGCGGTTCAGGCGGATCAGCGGGGTGTTGCCGATCGCGTCGGCCAGATCAGTGTAGATTCGCATGGCGATCGACCTTCTTTCCGGAGGGAGTCTTGATGCCGGATACCTACACGGGCAGCGATCGGTGGGGCAACCCCGCCGCCTGCCCGTCCGGCACGGGCCAACGGCGCTACGCGGTCCCCAGTTCCCCCCGCAGCCGCTCGACTCGGGCGTCCAGCCACAGCGACAGCGTGGCCAGCGGCCCGTTGGCGATCTGGCCCGCATCGACCAGCGCAGACAGCGCCGCGCGGTCCATCAGGTGGCCGCGGATATCCTCGGCCTCGCCGTCCAGCCCGTGGATGCCCGCGATCCCGTCGGGCAGATCGGCAATGCCGACATATTGATAGAGGAATTCGCAGACCGCCCCCGGGCTGGGATAGGCGTGGAAGGCCGGAACGAGGCGGGTCACCTCCAGCCCGGCCTCTTCCTGGGCCTCGCGCAGGATGGCGGCCTCGGGCGTCTCGCCGGCATCCACGCGGCCCGCGATCGGCTCCAGCAGCCAGGGTTGGGGATCGCCGCGGAGCGCGGGGGCAAAGCGGAACTGCTCGATGATCAGCACGCGGTCGCGGACCGGATCCCACGGCAGCAGCACCGCGGCATCGCCCATCAGGAAAGCCTCGCGCGTCATCGCCACGCTGGTCCCGCCCTGATGCAGCGCATGGGTCAGGTCGTGCCGAGCGACGCCGAAATAGCCCAGGAAGGGCTGGTGGCGCGCCAAGGTGGTGACGGCCCCCCGCCCCGCGGCGCCACGACCCCCTGCCCCGAGGGCGCCATGGCCTGCGCCCGCAGCCGGCTGGCCGCCCAGATGCCGGTCATCGGCAGCCGCCAGGCCAGCAGGTCGGGATCGGTGCCGGGATCGGCATTCAGGATCTGCCGGGCGATCTCGGCCGCCAGCGCCTCGCGCAGGGCGTCGGGCAGCGGATCGCCCTGCCCGCCCGCGCCGAGGCCCAGCACCTCGTGGGCCTGCACTTGCTGCGCCTGCAGCCCCATGACCGCCGCATAGCGCGTCAGGGCGGCGGTCGCCTCGACCTCGACCCCCGGCAGCGCGTCGTCGCTGCCGATCAGCGCGGGCCAGCCGTCGCGGTCGATCCCCGCCCGACCGCCGCCTTCCAAGCGACCAGCCAGGACCACCGGCCGCCCCGACAGATCCAGCGCCGTCATCAGGCCGGGCCGGGCCAGTGCCCCCAGCAGCACGATCACAATTGCCGCCCCTGCAGCCGCAGCGCCGCCGCCAGTCCCATCTCGTACGAGGTGTGCTCGAAGACCCCGTCGAAGCCCGCGAAGACGATCCGCGACAGCGCCTGCCCCTCGGCCGAGGCGGCCCACGCCCCATAGGAGGCCAGCTCGGCATCGCTGAGCGGCGCATAGGCCAGCATCAGGAAGCCCTGCAGCCATGCGGTCGCCTCGGCCTCGATCTGGTCGCGCTGCGCCCAGGCATCTTGCACCATCTGCTGCGGGTCGGGGGTCATGTCGAAGCCGTCCCCTTGGGCAAAGCCGCGCGCGAAGGCCAGCGCCGCATTCAGCCCCCCCGCCACGTTGGGCGAGATCAGGTCGGCCCGGTCGATGATGTCGCGGATGGCCAGCGCGCGCGGTGCCCCTTGGTCCAGCGCCTCGGCGAAGGATTGGCGGGCCAGCGGCTCGACACCTTCCTCCAGCATCGCGCGGCGGGCCGAGATCTCCAGCCCGACGACCTGCTGCCCCAGCTCCGAGGCATGAAAGCCCAAGGCCCGGTCCACGAGACCCGCGTCGGTGCGCGCCAGCGCCTCGGCCAGGCTGTCGCGGAACAGCCGTTCCAGCCGGGCGGGATCGTGGATGCGGCCGACCGTGCGCGCCCAGTCCGGGCCCTGCCCCGCGATCAGCCCCTCGGCCTGCATGCGCGCGGCCTCGCCCACCGCCTCGGCCTGCATCACCGGCATCAGCCGATCCATCCCCAGCACCTGCCACAGCCGGTCGGCCTGCTGCTGCCGGTCGCTGTCCTGCGCCTGCACCCGATGGATGGTCGCGGGCGACCAGTCGGTCCCCGCGGGCGACGGACCCGAGGCGGCCAGCGCCGCCATCAGTCCCAGAATGCTCAGCATGTCCCGCCCTTTCGCGAAAATCTCGGCCTCGGCGGATTTTTCGGTCAAACCCCCTTGCGCTTCAACCCCCACCCCTCTAATTCCGCGACACCACACCAAAATAAGCGCGGAGAGGTGCCGGAGTGGTCGAACGGGGCGGTCTCGAAAACCGTTGAGCCTGCAAGGGTTCCGTGGGTTCGAATCCCACCCTCTCCGCCACATCATCCGTTTAAAGCGTTGTATTCGTTTTGAAATTGGCGATGTCTATATTTTTATTCCCCCAACGCTTCCCCCATTAAATTCTGGCATATGCCGAACGATGTAGGAACGTTCGGGCGCGCTTGATGACGCAGACGCACCCACACCCCCTGTCAAAAACTGCTCCCAGTCAAAATGAGGCAATGGCACGGGTCTAGGGACACTACCCCCCATCTTATTTTTCGGGGGGGCCGGATCTCAGAGAAGCGCGGGAAATCGACGACAGGCAGATGCAACCGCCCAGCCGCGCCGCGCTCGCGTGAGAGACGAAAAACTGTGTTGACAGGAAGCGTGATGACCGAAGCCGGTTCCGCAAGACGCGCGGCGCAGACAATGTGTCCACCCCCGACGCCGCCTTTCCAAATGCCTTGAATTGTGACTGGGTAATTTCATTGCCCGCGCCGGTCCGGCGTGAGAGACCGTAGAACCTTCAATGCTACCCCCCCTTTTTAAAAGCCCCCTAGTCCTTGCTGCAGACCCGTGGGAATGCTTCATTTTCAGAGGCGTTGCGTTCGGCTGGGGGGTATGGGTTCAGTCAAGCCAACTCGCTAGGCCAATTCGCGCAACAGGTTGTCGGTCACGAACCGGGCAACGTGAAGAATTTTTGGCTGTCGCTGCCGCTTGACGAGGGCGTTGGCCAAGCGGCGCGCCATAAACACCGGCAACAGCTGCTCCTTTTCGTCTCTCGAAAGATCAAGCGTGGACAGAAATGGCAGCGCACTGTCCACCGCAATACCCATGTGGGTTGCGGCGCCGGTCTGCGGCAGGTGGTCTTGCACATGCAGCAGGAAGGTCACGCAATCGCGCAGGATCGGCATCCAGGTCTCTCCCTCGATGTCGAAGGCATGGATCGTATTGCCCTGCACACGCAGATTGCCCGGATGGAAATCGCCATGGCTGGCAGCAATGCTGAGCTTGCTGCCGCGCAGCTCGTCGATGCGTTCGGCCTGCCAGCCCGTCAACCGCTGCCACCGCGCAAGATCCAACGGGTTGGCAATTCCCGCAGGGTCCTGCAAAGGACCCAGCATCCGTTGAGCATCAAACGATACGGTCTTACACCTCAATTTCGTAAATTGGGTCAGCCAAGACCCACCCATACCCAAAAGCTGTTCGCGGCGTTCACGTTGCGCCAGCCGGATGGCGGCGCCCATCGGGCACCCCGGTGCCAGCTGCAGGGCAATAAGTCCAGCTTCAGGGTCTGCAGTCATATACCCGGCCACGCGGTTGTTGGTGTTGGTCATCCGGGCCACGGCAAAATCAAGCTCTGCCATCATTCCATGAATGCGTTGATCTGCACCCGGACCCAGCAGGCGTTTGACATAGACAGGATTGCCATCCAGAACGCCACGCACGACTATCCGCTCAGGTACGGACTTCACCAAGCTCTCAAGCCTAAAGTGCTTGAAGCCCGGTCTTTTTCTAAGAAAGGCTTCTAAATGCGCGACCGGAGCAAGTTTGGGGGGCAAGAGCAACAGGGCGGGCCGATAGATGGAACTAAGTCTGCCTATAACGATAATCCTTAGTGGGCTAAATTTTTGACGGTAGGTCGAAGCGGTCTTTCCTCTGACCAATCTGTTTACTTCGCGCGCGTGAGAATGCAAATCCTGTGTTAGCAGACAGCACTTCCAGCCAGGCCGGTCCCGCCTGCACGATGCCGTAGAGTTTGAAACGCCCCCCCTCCACGCTTTGGGATGCCTGCATTCAGCCCAGCGTCGGCAACAGATCGCAGCGTCCCCTGACCAGCCTGTTCAGCGCCCGTTCGGCTCCGTCTAGCTGGCGCGAATGCTCTACGTGTTCCACGTCAATGGCTGGCCTGACGAGATGCGTTCAGCACAACCTACTTTACGCCCTAGCACATTTTTAGTTTTACCCTCGTCGTGCAGCCGTGCGACATTGGAGGGGGAGGCCGGAAGATGACAGAAATTCCTCCTGCGCGGAAGGAACTGAGCGCAGCCGAGATCGGCGCCCTCGCCCACTTGTACCGAGGCGAGGTTTATCGGTCGACGCTTTGGCGACAAAGGCTCGATACTACAACGAACTGGTCAGTGGTAACGCTTGGTGTTGCGCTGTCCATCACCTTCGCCGCGCCCGACGCTTCGCCACTACCGCTGGTGCTCGTCGGCATTCTTATCATGTTCTTCCTCATGCTCGAGGCGCGCCGATATCGCTACTTCAACGTGTGGCGGGCCCGCTGCCGCTGGCTAGAGACGCATTTCTTCGCGCCTATGCTTAAGGAGGGGGACTTGCATCTCGACGAAAGATGGCAGGACAGGCTGGCTGACGATTACCTCCATCCGCGCTATCACGTCAGTTCTGCTGTCGCGATGGGGCGGCGGATCCGGCGCAACTATCTGTGGATCCTGCTCATCCAAGCAACTGCCTATCTTGGTAAGCTTATCGTCCACCCGGATCCAGTCACCAGCATTGACGAATTCCTCTCACGTGCAGACATCGGACCATTGCCCGGGATCGTCGTCTTGGCGCTTGGCCTGCTCTACTGCGTTACATGGGCGGGCATGGCGTTCTGGAGTTGGCAGAGCGACCGCCGTCGCGCCCGGACGCGTCCGGCCCACACTTCGATGGGCTGATGCACCAAGGGCGCTCGGAGCCTTAGCGAAGCGCATGTCAGACCAGACGAGGCAGAACCCCTGTTTTTGCCCGTCCCCCGGTCGTAATCCGCTGCCTCCGGTCAGTGCAGCTTTAGTAAAGAGGCACGGCATTGTTTGACCAGCCTGTCGACCTGCGCGCGCAGCGCCACCGCACCGTGCGACCGTTCGCCGTGCCGAAAGTTCGGGTGCGCGGGGCCTGGTTTCTGGCCACCGCCTGCACCATGAACGCGGCAGACCCGCCAGCCAGTGACAGCCGGGGCGAGGCAAGGCTTGCCCGTGCGCTTGGCGGTGGCGGTGCATCTTGGTGCGGCATTGGCCCGATCAATGGGGTTAGCGTCACCCTTGCCCATCTGCATGCTCATCATTCAACTCTTTACCGAATAGAACGCCGAGACTGCGCTTTCTAGGTGCAGCATGTTCTAAAGCCGCTAACCCCTCCAAAGTATGGCGGAGGTCGTCAAGCGTCACGTTGTCGTTCGCTACGCTGATGATATTCAAAGCTGACTTTGGTATTGTTCCTCCGAACATCTGCCGGACGTCATCAAGGGTAAGCTTGTCCGTCATGAGATAGCCCCTTTCTTTCTCGCGCCTGTGTTCGATAACGTTGAGCATAGCCGATTTTACCGGATTTTCATCAAACTACTCGATCGCGATATGCACTCGCCCACGCGCAGATTGCGGACATCCGCTTTGACCAAGCTTGTTCGGTCTATGGGGTTAGCGTCACCTTTGCCCATCTGCCCGCCCCCCGTGCTGCACATTGCCAACAACCGCCTGACCACCACTTTCCACATTCACCCGCTCCACCCTAACAACCTGCTGCCCCTTGCTGCGATACCGCTTCAACCCGTCAAGCTGCGCTGCGTAGGTTCGGGCCAGCTTGTTCAGCGCCCTTTCGGCTGCGTCCTGTTGGCGCAAGTTCTCAACGTGGTTCAGCCGCCGCGCCATCATCATGGTTGCTTGGTGAATTACTGCCATCTGGGCCAGCAACAGCGTTTCTGCTGCATCGCGGGGGGCCATGCTATCGACAAAGCCCAGCGCGAAGCTGGACGCCTCTGGGTCGATGCGCTGCCCGTGAGACCCAAGGACGGCGGCTTGCTTCACCAGCCCAAGTGACACCTGGGCGTTTCCCGCACCTGCCTTGATCCGTCCATAATCGCCCAACCTTTCGACCCTCAGAACGTCGCCCGCGTCAAATCTCAAGGCGACGGTCGGACCCTCGCGTTTATCCCCGGTGACGGGCACGGGCGGCGTAGTGGTCTTGTCGGTCATGGCTGCACCTTGCATCGCTGGGCATCCTTGCTGCGCACCGCTTGAAGCGTGGGCCTATGGCTTAGATGTAGATATGGCTCAAATACTGCGCCGCCTGTCCGGCAAAATCGCCCCAAGGCGGCCCAGTGATTGCGCCGCTTTGGACGTCGCAGCGTGTCACCGGGCCGGAAGTGGCTCAGTGACTGCGCCGCGCGGCTCAAATTTTGCGCGGGGATTCTGATTTTGCCCGCCATGACATATAGGCTTTCGATGCCGGTTTTCCGTCGCATGGTTCTTCCTCCAAAGCATAAGTGCTGGCCTGCCCGATGCCGGACGGGCCAAGGTGGTGTTCGCCGGTCTTGCGGATGAAGCCGCGCGCCTCCAGTTCCCGGAACCAGCCCGCGACCGTGTTGCGGGCCACGTTCAGCGCCTTGGCCGCATCCCGGTGCGAAAGGTAGAGCGCGCCGTTGTTCGATCCGGTGAAGCGTCGCTTTATTTCGACGTAGAGCGCACGCGGGCCGGGCGGCAGGGTTGCCCATGCCGCGCTGGCCTGCATGTATTCCATAAGCTGCACAAAGCGTCCGGTGCCGCGCTTGTGGCGCTTGTAGGGCCTAGCTGCCACGTTGCACCCCCACAGCGCCCCTCAGCCGCCCGCTGGCGGCATGGAACACCTCTGGACAGTCCAGCCTTCGCCCCGTCAGGGCAGACCAGCGCAGCGCCCACAGCAGCGCGCTGCGGCGGCATGGCGCCAGATAGACCAGCCGTGCATGGGCGCGGTGTTCGGTCAGGTCATAGACCGCGAAGGCAGGGCCGGTGCGCGCTGTCGCGGCGCGCACCTCCACCCAACCGCGCGGCGTGTCGTGCCGCGCCGGGGTCATTCCAGATCCCCCCAAACCATGCGAGCCACAAGCGCTGCCCGTTGCGGTGAAAGACCATAACGCGCGCATAGGAAGGCAATGCGATAGGCGGTCATGCCCTACCCCCTTCCAGTCGGTCGGCAAGCGCTTGGGCGCTGGGCGGATAGCGCAGTCCCGCCAGATCGGTGCCAAGGGCCAGCCGGTAATGTGCGATGTTCTCCGGGCCGCGCAGTTCCGTCACGATGGGCCAGCCATAGGCGGATTTGAGGCGATGGATTATCGCGCCAAGCCGCCAGCCTTTCACCTCGCGGATTTCGGTCTTGTGGGAAATGACACGCCCCCTTGTAAGCGCGTCGCAGGTCCAGAAAACTTGCGTCGGATTTGAATACCAGCGTTCAGAATTCGGCATTGTATCGGCCTCAGTGATTGCGGGCCGGGGCGCTGGGCGCTATGGTCAGACCATCCCTAGACTTTCCATAGCTGCCGCCGCCCCAAGCCTCGGGGTGGCGGTTTGCTTATGCGGAAGTGCGGCTGTTCAGCCAATCAGACAGCGCGCTTTCGGGCCAACCAACCGCCTTGCTGGTCAGCTTTACCGGGCGCGGAAACTGCCCCTTGCCCATCAGGTCGTAAATCGTGCTGCGGCTTAAACCAGTGATTTCTTCAACGGCGCGGCGGCGGAGATGTTTTTGGGCCATGTCGGCATTTCCCTGCATGTTGCGGATAGTAAAAGCAACATGGTGCGAAAGCCTGTCGTTTATCAATCAAATGTCAGCCCAAAAAAGAGAGTATGCAGCCCATAAACCTTGCCAATTTCTATCGCATTTTCGGGCAGAATTTTGGGCACGTTTTTGGCTAGTCACCTTTGGTAGATAGCACATCCGCAAGGTATCTCTGGACAGATGACCGACTTGGCTTTTGATTAAAAACTTCTTTCACCCACTCGGCAACCGCCTCGTTAATGGCTTCTACTTTCTTCGGCAGTTCTCCGTTTTCACGGCGCCTTGTAAACTCGTATCTGACTGCTAACTGAATATTTCCGTCTCCGAGACCAGGCCTACCCGGGCGTCTTGTAATCTGACTGGTGGGCACCTTATGATTCGCATCCAAAATTAAGGCAGCTCCGGACATTAAACCGGAAAAAGGGGTTTCAACGGCTTCCGGCCTCGGAAACATCTTTAATAAATCTCTCATTAGCATTTGAACGCCAACCCAACCAAATTCATCACCCTCAATAGAAATAGCTGAAGTTCTCCAGTTAATCGAAGATTGCCGCCAATGTTCAGCGGGCACTGATTGGAATTCGCCGGAAATATTTTCATCATTGCCATCATCGCTTCTCTCATTGGTTTTATTGGCGACGCGAACGCCCAATGTAGAAAGCCTACCTGATGCAACAGCGTTAAAAATAGCCGCCTGGCCAATCTCAGAGCGTCTCTCTAACTCTGAAATATACGGCCTGATTAAAGCTTCAGCCTCCAAGGCTTTTTCATCCTGCGAAAGTTCCACCTCACAATCAGCTATAATTCTTTCCAAATGTGAATTCTCCTTAACGCTCCTCATCATATCAGAAATAACGCCTTGCAAACGGCGAATGTTAGCCTCTATTTCAGGTGCGCCTCGACCGTAAGTTAAGGCCAACGCTGTCGAAAACCGCTCCGGATTAGCACTTTTTATTATCGTTTGAATTACCGGCGCCACCTCAAAAAAATCTGAACTCGTCAACGCCTGCATTTGGTCAAGATGTTCATCAGCGGAACTGCGAATGTCATTCCCATAGCCGTCGCTCAAGAACCGGGGCACAATGCCGAGAGAAACCCAAAGCGCAGCCTCATGGATATAGCAGCTTTCCGGCAGTTCGGCCCGAACGTAAATTTCCATCAGCCAATCCTCACCACGTTTTCGCGTTTTTCAGCCAAGAAAGCCGACCAAGCGTCCATCATCTTGCGGCGCTTGTCGAACACGTCGCTGCGGGCATAGGCCCGCTCCACGGCATCGCCGGACAGGTGCGCCAGCGCCGCCTCGGCCACCTCGCGGGGGAAAGTCGTGCGTTCCTGCGCCCAAGTGCGGAAAGACGTGCGGAAGCCGTGAACGTCGGCCTCGAAACCCAATTCCTTGACCAGCTTCGAAAGGGTCATGTCCGACAGCGGACGGCCCGTTTTCGTGCCGGGGAACACAAGCCCGGACCCATCGGCTAGCGCCTCTGCCTCGCGCAGCAATGCCACGGCGCGCGGCGACAGGGGCACGCGATGCGGGCGTTTCATCTTCATCCGGGCTGCGGGGATTTCCCAGACTTTCGCGGTCATGTCTATTTCGGCCCAGCGGGCTTCGCGCACCTCTCCAGACCGCGCAGCGGCCAGCACCAGAAATTCAAGCGCCAGTTTTGTCACCTGTCCCGCACCGGATGCCCGCACAGTATCAATGCAGCCCGCCACGTCACCATAGGGCAGCGCCTTGCGGTGTTCCTGCACTTTGGACACCTTGGGCAGAGCCCGGCTAATATTCTCGGCTGGATTGTCCTGCCGCCAGCCTTGGGCAATGGCCCATTTCAGAACCATGCCGATGCGCTGACGCACCCGGCGCGCGGTCTCCGGTTTCTCCGTCCAGATCGGCATGAGAACCGCAAGCACGTCGCCCGTGGTCACGTCCTGCACTTTCAGCTTGCCCAGCCGGGGGAAGGTGTAAGTTTCCAGCGTGGACAGGAACTGCGCCGCGTGCTTTTCATTGGCCCAAGTGGGCTTGTGCAAGGCGTGAACCCTGCGGGCCGCTTCTTCGAAGGATAAGACAGCCTGCGCCTCACGCTTGGCTTGCAACGGGTCGCCGCCTTCACGGGCCAGCTTGCGATTGACCAACGCCTTAACGCGTGCCTCGGCCAGGGTGACCAGTGACGGCGAACCAAGCCCTAGTTCACATCGCTTGCCGCGCACCGTGATACGCTGGACCCAGAACCGCGAACCGTTGGCGTCTACGCGCAGGTAAAGCCCATGCCCGTCAAAATACTTGCCCGGCAGGGTGGCGTTGCGCACCGCCTGCGCGGTCAGGGCCTTTTCCGGCGTGCGGGTCAGATGGACGGCCATAACTTCCCCCATTCCTTCCCCCATTGACTTGGGGAATAGCCCGGACCACGCCGGAACAGTAGAGACATGGGAAGCCCGTTAGTCTGTTGCAATAGCTTGATGAATTGGAAGTGTTAGGAACATGCGGGATAGAGGAACGGCAGACACCCTCTCCGCCACTTGCATATCCCAGACCTAAGTTGAGATCCTTCACGCGGCCTTCTTGATCGATGGAGCGATGGGGTTCCGTAACGCCATCCGGTTTTCGACGACGTGCCTTGAACAAGCGTGCTGCCACGGCGGTGGCGAGGACGTTGGGTTGGCCCGATGAGGTGACGCAAACAGGGATTCGATGATTTTGTGTCCGGGTCACCGATCCAGATGGTCAGGCAGTACCGGACTGGTCCTTCCTAGCTTGAGGCGAACTTCGCTGCACGATTGTCGCCGGTGGCCGTATCCATGGCTGGAGGAACACCATGTAGGTGTCTGCCGTGATTGCGGGAAAGCCACTTTGCGCCGTCGGGAAACGCGACTTCATTCGACGCGGCGCCGGGACCGATGGCGACTGCGGCTTGTTTTCGATTGGCGCGCCCCACCCTTCTGGCTGGCCATCTCGTGTCCCTGTCCAGCTAGATCCGAAGTGATCCGCGTTGCCTCGGGGCTTCATTGCTGCGCTTCTTGTTTGTCGTGCAGTGGCGGGTGGGTTCCGGATGAACCGTGCGAAGACGCATTTCGTAGCAGAGGAACTCTTGCCGCCGGCTGAGGTCCGTACCGATGCCCATGCAGAACAAGCCGCACGATGATGTCAGCAACCAGATGGCGGATCCACAGCCCAGAACAGGATGTCCGACCATACGAACGTCAAGGCGAAAACGGAGCAATGCCCTGTGCAAACCATTAATCAAAAGGAAGAAGTGGCAGCCCGTAGGGGAGTCGAACCCCTCTTTTCAGGTTGAAAACCTGACGTCCTAACCGATAGACGAACGGGCCACTTTCTGGCGCTGCAGGTCTTCCCTGCGGCGTGAGGCGGTGTTTAGGGAAAGCCGCCGGGGGCTGCAAGCCAAAATATTCGCTCGGGGTGAAAAAACCTGCCGCGCGCTGGTCAGGCTCCAAAAAACCCTGCCAGGACAAGCCACAGCGGCAGGCTCAGCGCGGCCAGCACCGTCTGCCAGGTGAAGATCGCGGCGTAGAAATCCGCGTCTCCGCCCATCTGCCGCGCCAGGATATAGCCCACGGGAGCGCCCGGCGCGGCGGTCGCCAGAAGGCCCGAGGCCAGCTGTCCGGCGGGCAGGCCCAGGGCCAGCGCGGCGCCGAGGAAGATTACCGGGCACAGCGCCAGCCGCAGCCAGACGCCCAGCCACAGGGCGAGGTCGCGCTGCCACAGGCGGGCGGGCTCGATGCCCGCGCCGACGGCCAGCAGACCCACGGCCAGCGCGCCCTGCCCCAGCCAGTCCAGCGGCGACATCACCCAATCGGGCAGCGCCACGCCCGACAGGTTCAGCGCCAGACCGGCAAGGCAGGACAGCACCATCGGGTTGCGCCCGATCTCGGCCCCGATGCGGCGCGCCGCACCCGTGGGGCGCGGCCCCTCGGACAGCAGGGTCAACGCCACGATGGCCGAGATGTTGAAGGCCGGGATCAGGAAGGCGAAGGCCACCGCCAGATCGCCAAGCGCGGCCGGGCCGAAGGCCTGCGCCGCCACCGCCAGGATCAGCAGCGAGTTGAACCGCAGCGCCCCTTGGAACAGCGAACTGGCGCGCGGCCCCGACTGGCCGCTGCGCAGCGCCCAGAGCAGCGCCAGCCCTCCGGTCAGCGCGAAGGCCAGCGCCAGCGCGCCCAGGTAGGGACCGAGCCGCCCGAGCGACAGGTCGGACCGATAGATCGAGGTCAGCAGGATCGCGGGAAACAGCACGCGATAGCCCAGCTGCTCGATCCCCGGCCAGCTGGCGGCGGCGATCAGCCCGCCGCGCCGCGCCAGATGGCCCAGCAGGACCAGCGCGATCACCGGCAGGATCGACAGAGCGGCGGACATGGGCACCTCCGGGCGGCTTGCGGCCTTTGGCGCGGGGTTGTAGACCCGCCCGCAACGAAAGGAAACGTCATGTCGATCACCGAGGATCAGGCCCGCAAGGTCGCGCATCTGGCGCGCATTGCCGTTGACGATGCCGCCCTGCCGGCGCTGGCGCGCGAGCTGAGCGGCATTTTGCAGTTCATGGAACAGCTGAACGAGGTCGATGTCGAGGGCGTCGAGCCGATGACCGGCGTCACCCCCATGCGCCTCAAGCGGCGCGAGGACGTGGTGAGTTCGGGCGGCATGACCGACCAGATCCTGTCCAATGCGCCCGACGCGCGCGAGGGCTTCTTTGCCGTGCCGAAGGTGGTGGAATGACCGATCCGAACCGACTGACCATTGCCAATGCGCGCGACGCCCTCGGCCGCGGCGACCTGACCTCGGTCGAGCTGACCGAGGCCTGCCTGTCGGCCATCGACGGGTCGGGCGCGCTGAACGCCTTCGTCCACCGCACCCCCGACATGGCCCGCGACATGGCCGCCGCCGCCGATGCGCGCATCCGGGCGGGCGACGGCGCGTCGATGACCGGCATTCCGGTGGGCATCAAGGACGTGTTCTGCGTGAAGGGCGTGCCGTCCCAAGCGGGCAGCCGCATCCTGCAGGGCTTCGTGCCCGAATATGAATCCACCGTGACGCGGAACCTGTGGACGGCGGGCGCCGTGATGCTGGGCAAGCTGAACCAGGACGAGTTCGCGATGGGCTCGACCAACGAGAGCAGCTGCTATGGCCCGGCGGTGAACCCTTGGCGCGGCGCGGGCGGCGTGCAGCTGACCCCGGGCGGCAGCTCGGGCGGGTCCGCCGCCGCGGTGGCCGCCGATCTGTGCCTGGGCGCGACCGGCACCGATACGGGCGGATCCATCCGCCAGCCCGCCGCCTTCACGGGCACGGTGGGGCTGAAGCCCACCTATGGCCGGGTCAGCCGGTGGGGGGTGATCGCCTATGCCTCCAGCCTGGATCAGGCCGGGCCAATGACCCGCACCGTGCGCGACGCGGCGATCATGCTGGGCGCCATGGCATCAAGCGATCCGATGGACAGCACCTGCGCCGACCTGCCGGTGCCGGATTTCGAGGCCGCGCTGACCGGCGACATCCGCGGCAAGCGCATCGGCATTCCCCGCGAGTACCGGATGGAGGGGATGCCCCCCGCCATCGACGCGCTGTGGCGCGAGGGGGCCGAGATGCTGCGCGATGCGGGCGCCGAGATCGTCGACATCAGCCTGCCGCATGCGAAATACGCCCTGCCCGCCTATTACGTCATCGCCCCGGCCGAGGCCTCCTCGAACCTCGCGCGCTATGACGGCGTGCGCTACGGCCACCGCGCCAGCTTGGGCGCGGGCGACGGCATCACCCAGCTCTACGAGAAGACCCGCGCCGAGGGCTTCGGCGCGGAGGTGCAGCGCCGCGTGATGATCGGCACCTATGTGCTGTCGGCGGGTTTCTACGACGCCTATTACAACCGCGCCCGCAAGGTCCGCGCGCTGATCAAGGGCGATTTCGACCGCGCCTTCGCCGAGGGCATCGATTCGATCCTGGCCCCCGCCACGCCCTCGGCGGCCTTCCCGCTCGGCTCGGTGGACAAGGGCGATCCGGTGCAGATGTATCTCAACGACGTGTTCACCGTGACGCTGAACCTGGCGGGCCTGCCCGGCATCTCGGTCCCGGTGGGGCAGGATGCGGATGGGCTGCCGCTTGGCCTGCAGCTGTTCGGGCGGCCCTTCGAGGAGGGCGATCTGCTGAACCAGGCGGCCGTCCTGGAACGGGCGGCGGGATTTGTGGCCAAGCCGGATCGCTGGTGGTAACCTGCCGCGAACGGCATGTCGGAGGCAGGATGCGCAGGGCTTTGGTGATGGTGGTGCTGGCGCTGGCCGGTTGCGGGGAACATCGGGGCTGGAACCCGAACTACGGGTTCGGCGACGGCCCCTACGGTCAGTACAAGACCGCCCGAGAGGTCACGCTGATGACCGGAGAGACCTCGCAGCAGGGCATCCCGATCGCCCTGCCGGTGCTGTCCCCGACGCCCGCCCGGATCACGGGCCGCGATCCGGTCCTGCCGCCCCCCACGGCGGGCATCCGCAACGTCCCGGTGGCGGCATCGGCGCAGACCCCGCCCAGCCTGCCCGCCCTGCGCCCGGCCCTGGCCATGCCCGTGGCGATCGCGCCGGTCGCGACGCCCTAGGCTCGTGCCCGACCGTCCGGGCGCCAGCCCCAATCACGGCGACCGGCGCGGCCAGCGCCCGTCGCTGATCGTGATCCATTACACCGGCATGGCGGATGCCGCCTCGGCCCGCGCCCGGCTCTGCGATCCCGCGGCCGAGGTCAGCGCCCACTGGCTGATCGCCGAGGATGGCACGACCGACCCGCTGGTCTGCGAGACCCGCCGCGCCTGGCACGCGGGCGCGGGCCGGTGGCAGGGCCGCGACGACGTGAACAGCCGCTCGATCGGGATCGAGCTGGCCAATCCCGGCGACCGCCCCTTCCCCGCCCCGCAGATGACCGCCCTGCGGACCCTGCTGCAGGCCATCATGGCCCGCTGGCAGATCCCCCCCGCCAACGTCATCGCCCATTCCGACCTGGCGCCCGGCCGCAAGATCGATCCCGGCCCGCGCTTCGACTGGCAGGCCCTGGCGCGCGAGGGCTTGGCCCTCTTCGCCCATCCCCCCGCAACCGCCGCCGCGCCGCCCCTCGGCCCCAGCCTCGACGCCTTGGGCTATCCCCTGGCCGACCCGGACACCCGCCTCGCGGCCTTCCGCCTTCGCCATCGCCCTTGGGGACAGGGCCCGGAAAGCCAAGCCGACCGCCGCACCGCCGCCACGCTCTCTTCTTCACGAAAATATCCCGGGGGAATCGCCGAAGGCGATGGGGGCGGCGCCCCCTCTTGACGCCCATCGCCCGCCCCGCCATACGGGGCGCGCGCGGAGGGCTGGATGACCGCGGCGCGGCGACGCGTCGAGGAAAGTCCGGACTCCATGAGGCAACGGTGCCGGGTAACGCCCGGCGGGGGCAACCCCAGGGACAGCGCCACAGAGAACAGACCGCCCGTCTTCGGACAGGTAAGGGTGAAACGGCGGGGTAAGAGCCCACCGGGGGGCTGGCAACAGCGCCCGCATGGCAAGCCCCACCGGGAGCAATGCCGAATAGGGATCGCGTGCGGGGCAACCCGCAGGGCCGCCTTGCCCCAGCAGATCCGGGTAGGCAGCTAGATCCGTCCGGTAACGGACGGACCAGAGGAATGGTCATCCAGCCGCGCAAGCGGTGGACAAAATCCGGCTTACAGGCCCTCCGCGCATCCAGACGGGCTCATTTCTTCTTGCCGCGCGCCTCGGTCGCGTTGGCGATGGCATTGGCGGCCTCGCCCTGCATCTTCTGGGTGAAGGCGACCATCTGGGCGGCATAGGTCTCGGACCAGTCGGCAAAGGCGTTGCTGCCCGACCCGCCGCCGGCGGACATGGCCTTGGCGCGCATCTCCTCGCCCTGCTTCTGCATGGCGGCGAACTGATCCTCCCAGACCTTCTGCATCTGCTGCCACTGCACCTTCATGGTCTCGCTGGCGCCCTCCATCTTGGCGACGATCTGGCTGTTGACCTCCTGCTGCTGCTGCAGGGCCGAGGTCTGCCATTTGCGGGCCTGCTCCATCGCCTCTTCCTGGCCCTTGGCCATCGCGGCCTGCCATTCGGTCAGGCGTTCCTGGAACTGTCGGGCATTGTCGGTCAGCGTCTTCAACATGTCGGGCAATATCATTGCGGCTCCTCCCAGGATGACGGGACCATGAAAAAGGCCCCCGGATGCAAGCCTGCGTCCGGGGGCCCCGTTTGTCAAATACCCAAGTCTTATCAGCCGTCGGTCTGCACCGGACTGTCCGTCGGCAGACCCTGCTGCGCCTCGATCTCGCGCCAGCGGGCGACGGCGGCGTTGTGCTCGTCCAAAGTCCGGCTGAAGGCATGACCCCCCGTCCCGTCGGCCACGAAGAACAGGTAGTCGGTCTCGTCCGGGTTCAGCGCCGCATTGATCGCCGCGCGCCCCGGATTGGCGATGGGGGTCGGCGGCAGGCCGTCGATGCGATAGGTGTTGTAGGGCGTGGTCGTGTCCAGTTCCGACCGGCGCAGGCCGCGGTCCAGGATCCCCTGCCCGCCCGTCACGCCATAGATCACCGTCGGGTCGGTCTGCAGCCGCATCCCCTGGCGCAACCGGTTGACGAAGACGCTGGCCACCTGCGGGCGCTCGGCGGCCACGCCCGTCTCCTTCTCCACGATCGAGGCCATGATCAGCGCCTCCTCGGGCGTCTCGTAGGGCATGCCGAAGGGCCGCGCCTCCCACTCCTCGGCCAGGATCGCGGCCTGCCGCTCGGCCATCCGCGCCAGCAGCGCGTTGCGGTCGCCGCCCCGCTCCAGCAGGTAGGTGTCGGGGGCGAGGCTCCCTTCGGCCGGCGTCTCGGCCACCTCGCCGACAAGGAAGCTGGCGGCGTTCAGCGCCTCGACCACCTGCCAGCTGGTGACGCCCTCGGCCATGACCAGGCTCAGGCGCACATCGGCCAACTCCTCGGCGGCGGCGATCGGCTCGGGGCGCGCGCCCTCTGCCGGGTTCCAGCGCGCCATGTCCTCATAGGCGCCGGTCTCGGGGTTCATGTCGCGCAGGATGACACTGTTCTCGCGCACGCCCACGCGGATCAGCACCTCGGTCCCGCAGGTCGAGGCCCCGCCCGAGGTGACCGCGCCGACGATCTCCTCCATGCTGGCGCCCGGCGGCATCAGGAAGCTGCCGAATTTCAGCTCGCGCGACTTGCCCAAGGCATCGGCGCCCGCGCGGAAGAGATAGGCGTTCGAGATCGCCCCCTGCGCCGCCAGCTGGTTGCTGACCGCGTTCAGGCTGGCACCCGGCGCGATCTGCACGCATTGCGCCACTGCACTGGGACCGGGCCCGCTGAACTCGCGCTTGGCCCAGGCCACGGCGGCGGCCGCCGCGATCAGCAGCACGATGGCCAGCGTCAGGAAATTCGAGGCGATGTTGCGCCAGATCATCCCGCGACCTTTCCCAGAACCAGGCTGGCATTGGTGCCGCCAAAGCCGAAGCTGTTGGACAGTGCGATATCGACGCGCCGCCGCACGGCGGCATTGGCCGCCAGATCCAGCTTCGGCGCCACGGCGGGGTTGTCCAGGTTGATCGTCGGCGGGCAGATCTGGTCGCGGATCGCCAGGATGCAGAAGATCGCCTCGACCGCGCCCGCCGCCCCCAGCAGATGCCCGATGCTGGATTTCGTCGACGACATGACCGCGTTCGGAGCGTGATCGCCCAGCAGGCGCTCGACCGCGCCCAGTTCGATCGTGTCGGCCATGGTGCTGGTCCCATGCGCGTTGATGTAGTCGATCCGGTCCGGCGTCAGCCCGGCGCTGCTCAGGGCCGCCTCCATCGCCCGGTATCCGCCATCGCCATCCTCGCTCGGCGCGGTGATGTGATAGGCGTCGCCCGACATGCCGTAGCCCAGCACCTCGGCATAGATCTTGGCGCCGCGCGCCTTGGCGTGCTCGTATTCCTCCAGCACGACGACGCCCGCCCCCTCGCCCATCACGAAGCCGTCGCGGTCGGCGTCATAGGGACGGCTGGCCGCCTGCGGATCATCCGCGCGCTTGGTGGACAGCGCCTTGCAGGCGTTGAAGCCCGCGATGCCGATCTCGCTGATCGGGCTTTCCGCCCCACCCGCGATCATCACATCCGCATCGCCATAGCGGATCATCCGCGAGGCGTCCCCGATGGCATGGGCGCCGGTCGAGCAGGCCGTGACCACCGCATGGTTCGGCCCCTTGAACCCGTAGCGGATCGACACCTGACCCGAGATCAGGTTGATCAGCGCGCCCGGGATGAAGAACGGAGACACCCGCTTCGGCCCCCGCTCCTTGATCAGCACCGCCGTCTCGGCGATCGAGGACAGCCCGCCGATCCCCGATCCGATCATCACGCCGGTGCGCAGCCGGCTCTCCTCGTCCTCGGGCTGCCAGCCCGCATCCAGCACCGCCTGATGCGCCGCCGCCACCCCATAGAGGATGAAGTCGTCCACCTTGCGCTGGTCCTTGGGCGCCATCCAGTCGTCGGGATTGAAGCTGCCGTCGCTGCCATCGCCGCGCGGGATCTCGCAGGCATAGGTCGTCACGACATCCTTCGCATCGAAGCGCGTGATCGGCCCGGCGCCGGACTGCCCGGCCAGCAGCCGGTCCCAGGTCGCCTCGACGCCCGAGGCCAGCGGCGTGACCATGCCCAATCCGGTGACAACTACCCTGCGCATCGGAAAACCCCTCGCCTGCCCATAATTCGGGCCGTCATACACGCGCGCCCCCCGCCGCGCAACGTCACGAAACCGCGACGCAGGCCCCATGCGCGCCGCCCGACCCTTTCATCTTGGTGCAAATATCCCGGGGGGCCCGGGGGGCTGGCCCCCGGCCGTGGCGGGACGCAAGCTGTCAGACCAGCCCCTCGGCCCGGAACAGCGCCCGGATGTCGGTCTCGGGGCGCGGGCCCACATGGCCGATCACCTCGGCCGCCGCGATGCAGCCCATGCGTCCCGCCACCTGCAGGGGCCGACCCGAGGCCAGGCCAAAGATCAGCCCGGCGGCGAACTGGTCGCCCGCCCCGGTCGCGTCCACCGGCACGACGCGGTGGACCGGGGCCGTCACCCGCTCTCCGTCGCGGATCAGGATCGCATCCTCGCCCGAGCGGGTGCAGATCACCGTGCCGCAATCGGCCACGGCCAGCCGCAGCGCCTCCTCCAGATCCTCGACCTGATACAGTGCCTGCCATTCATGGACATTGCCGATCACGTAATCCATCCGGTCTGCCACCAGCTGGCGAAAGTCGTCGCGATGGCGGTCGACGCAGAACGGATCGGACAGCGCGATCCCCGCCTGCCCGCCCGCGCGGTGGATCTCGTCGGTGGCCTTCAGGAAGGCCGCCTTGCCCTTGGGCTTGTCGAAAAGATAGCCCTCCAGGAACAGCCAGCCCGCGCCGTCGAAGACCTCGGCTGCGACGTCGTCGGGGCCCAGCTCGGCCGAGATGCCCAGATAGGTGTTCATCGACCGCTCGCCATCCGGCGTCACGAAGATGATGGTGCGCGAGCTGGGCAGGTCGGAGCCCGCCACGGGCGCATTGACGAAGCGCGTGCCCGCCCCCTCCGTCTGCCCGGCATAGAGCCGGCCGATCTCGTCGTCGGCCACGCAGCCGATGAAGGCGGTGCGCAGCCCCAACCCGCCGATGCCCGCCAGGGTGTTGGCCACGCTGCCGCCCGCGACCATGCGCGCCTGATCGCGGCGCGACGAATGGTCGTCGGCCTGGGCGGCCATCAGGTATTCCGACCGGCCCCGGTCCACCAGCTGCATGATCCCCTTGGTGATGCCCAGCTGGGCCAGACGCGCCTCCTCGGTCGGCGCGATGATGTCCATGACGGCATTGCCGATGCCCACCACATAGGGGCCCTCGTTCGGGGATGATGTCATGCGGTCTTCTCCTCATAGGGGCACAGGTCGTGGATGGGGCAGACGCCGCAGCGCGGCTTGCGCGCCTGGCAGATATAGCGGCCATGCAGGATCAGCCAGTGATGGGCATGGGTCTGGAAACGCGCGGGGACATTGTCCTCGATCGCGCGCTCGACCTCGTCCACGTCGCGGCCCGGCGCGATGCGGGTGCGGTTGCCGACGCGGAAGATATGGGTGTCGACCGCCTGCGCGGGATGGCCGAAGGCGCAGGACAGGACCACGTTGGCCGTCTTGCGCCCGACGCCCGGCAGGCTCATCAGCGCGGCGCGGCTGTCAGGGACCTCGCCGCCATAGTCCTCGACCAGGATGCGCGACAGGGCGATGACGTTCTTCGCCTTCTGCCGGAACAGACCGATGGTGCGGATATGTTCGGTCACGCCCTCGACGCCCAGCTCCAGCATCTTCGCGGGCGTGTCGGCGCGGGCGAAGAGGTCGCGCGTGGCGCGGTTCACGCCCACATCGGTGGCCTGCGCGGAGAGGGCCACCGCCACGACCAGGGTGAAGGGGTTGACGAACTGCAGCTCGGTCTCGGGGGCCGGGTTCGCCTCGGCCAGCCGTGCGAAGATCGCGCTCTGGGTGGCGAAGGGCAGCGCGGGGGGCGGGCGTTTCAGGAGGGCCATGCCCGCTTTTGACCGGCCCCGCCCCGCTTTGCAAGCGCGCCCGAGGACGGGTTCCCCTCGCCCGACCACGGGCTTTACGAAACCGTGTCTTCCCTTCCGCGCCGAACTGCGACAGCTTGCCACGCATGAAACGCGCCTTGCGGGAATCGGACCGGATCCGGCACCGGAGGGCGCCATGACACATGCGGGGCGCGGCGACGGATCGCCCGCCCGGATCCAAAGGAAAGGGAGCCCCATGACACTCCGCACCACCAGCCTTCTCGCCGCCTCCGGCCTGCTGATCCTGGGCGCCTGCGCCCCGGCCATGACCGGCACCGGAACCGGCACCACCGGCCTCAGCCGCACGCAGCAGGGCGCTCTGGCCGGCGCCGCCGTGGGCGCGCTCTATGGCGGGACGCGCGACGACGACAGCAGCGGCCGCAGCCGCGACGCGGCGCGCGGCGCCATCCTGGGCGCGGCCGCGGGCGCGGTCGCGGGCAACATCCTGGACCGCCAGGCCGCCGCGCTGGAACAGTCGATCAGCAACCCCAACGTGCAGATCGTCAACCACGGCAGCTACCTGCAGGTCACCCTGCCCGAGGGCATCCTGTTCGCCACCGACTCGGCCGCCGTGTCGGGACCGGCGCAGACGGATCTCTATGCCGTCGCGCGCAACCTGAACCAGTATCCCAACAGCCGGGTCGAGGTCATCGGCCATACCGACAACACCGGCAGCGCCGCCTACAACCTGGACCTGTCGCAGCGCCGCGCGCAGTCGGTCGCGGGCATCCTGGCCGCCGCCGGCGTGTCGCAGGGCCGCCTGGTCGCGGTGGGCCGCGGGCTGAGCCAGCCCGTCGCCTCGAACGCCACCGACAGCGGGCGCGCGCAGAACCGCCGCGTGGACATCATCATCCGACCCACGCAGTAAGCGCCGCGCCTGACGATACGGGGGGCCGGGCCGCACGCCCGGCCCCTTTGATTCGGCCCCGTCCGGGCTTAGGATGGCGGCCACAGCCAGCCCGGACCCGTCCCATGCCCGCACCCCCCGTCCCCGACACGCCCTTCCAGCCTATCGACCCCACCCGCCTGTCCGATGCGGTCGTGGCGCAGATCGAGGCGCTGATCCTGCAGGGCGTCCTGCGCCCCGGAGAGCGTCTGCCGGGCGAACGCGAGCTGGCGGGCCGGATGGGCGTCAGCCGCCCCTCGCTGCGCGAGGCGCTGGCGGCGATGCAGGCGGACGGGCTGCTGATCACCCGCCCCGGCGACGGGGTCTTCGTGGCGCAGGTGCTGGGCAGCGCGTTCTCGCCCGCGCTGGTGCGGCTGATCTCGCGCCACCCGCAGGCGGCCGACGATTACCTGACCTTCCGCAAGGACCTCGAGGGGCTGGCCGCCGAACGCGCCGCCGTCGCCGCCGGAGAGACGGACCTGCAGGTCCTGGACCGGATCGTGCAGTCCATGCGCCATGCCCATGTCAGCCCCGATCCCCAGATCGAGGCGGCGCTGGACGCCGACTTCCACATGGCCATCGTCGAGGCCAGCCACAACCTGATGGCGCTGCACATGATGCGCGCGATGCAGGACCTGCTGCGCCAGGGGATGCTGTTCAACCGGCCGCGCATCTTCGCCAGCCCCGACCTGCGCGATCGCATCCTGGACCAGCACATCGCCATCAACGACGCGCTGCAGCTGCGCGACGGCCCCGCGTCCCGTGCCGCGCTGGAGGATCACCTGGACCTGGTCGCCCGCACCCTTATCGCGCAGCGCCGGGCCGACGACCATGCCGCCGTCGCCCGCCTGCGCCTGCGCAACCGGGCCGATCCCTGATGACGAAAAGGCCCCCGGTGCATCCGCACCGGGGGCCCTGCCGCGTCACTGTCCGTTGACTGTCAGTTCAACCGGCGCGCCACGTCTTCGATGGCGTCGTCGATCCCTGCCGAGCGTTTGCCGCTGCTGACCTGCTGCATGAGGATCTGGGTCGCGGCCGCCATGGCGGCCTGCACGGCACTGTCGCGCACGGCGCGGACCGCGTCGCTCTCGGCGCTGGCGATCTGGTCTTGCGCGCCCTGCAGGCGACGCTCGATCGAGCGGGCCAGATCGGCCTGGGCCTTGGCGGCCTGCGCCTCGGCCTCGCGCTTGGCGTTGGCCACGATCTGGTCGGCCTGGGTCTTCACCTCGCGCTGGCGACGCTCGTAGCTGGCATAGATCTCCTGCGCCTCCTCGCGCAGGCGACGCGCCTCGTCCAGATCCTTGCGGATCCCGTCGGCGCGCTTGTCCAGAAGGCCCGCGACCATCGCCGGAACCTTGAAGTACAGCAGCACGGCGATGAAGCCGATGAAGGCCAGCAGCACGATGAAGTCCGTGTTGCGCAGCGAGAAGAAGCCGTAATCCCCGGTCGCGGCAGCGGCGGGACCCGCCGCCAGAGCCGAGGCGGTCAGGATGGCGATCATGCGGGTCATTGCACGGCCCCTTTCATGCGCCCGTCCAGGGCTGACGAGATGGCCGCGTCATCCGCCTGCCCGCCGAAGCTGCGGACCAGTTCGGCGGTGACGTCGCGGGCGACCTCGCGCGCGCTGGCATCGGCCGAGACGCGGATCTCGCGGATGCGCGTCTCGGATTCCGCGGTGCGGGCGGCGATTTCGGCATCGGCCTTGGCGATGGCGGCATCCAGCTGGCCCTGGATCGTGGCGCGGTTCTGCGCGACGATGCCCTGAGCCTCGGTGCGGGCATCGGCCAGCGCCTTGTCGTAGGCGGCCTCGGCCTCGCGGGCCTTCAGCTTGAATTCCTCGGCGGCCATCAGGTCGCCGGTGACGGCGCCCTGGCGGTCCGACAGCACCGCCGCGATGCGCGGCAGGGCCACGCGCGACAGCACCAGATACAGGACCACCAGCGTGACGACCAGCCAGAAGATCTGGTTGCCGAAGGTGGTCATGTCCAGCTGCGGAAGACCCACAGCCTCGACGTCTTGGCCCACGCCGGGGCGCACGCCCTCGGTCCCGGTAACCACGACGTTGCTCGTCGCGGTGTCGTCGACGACGACCGCTCCGTCAGATTGTCCGACCGCAGTGGTGGCGGCCTCTTGCAACAGGCTGAACATATCCTACCCCATGGCCTTTGAACGAACGAAGGGGCGGGGGGTCAGCCCCCCACCCCGCCGCAAGGATGGCGATGGATCAGACCGCAAACATCAGCAGAAGCGCGACGAGGAACGAGAAGATCCCCAGGGCTTCGGCGAAGGCCATGCCGATGAACAGCGTGGCGGTCTGGCCGGCGGCGGCCGACGGGTTGCGCAGCGCGCCTGCCAGGAAGTTCCCGGCCACGTTGCCCACGCCCAGAGCGGCAAAGCCCATGCCGAACGCGGTCAGGCCGACGCCGATGTACTGGCCCAGTTCTGCGATATCACCAGTCATATTAAGTCTCCTTGCGATTGGTAGTTTGGCGATGAAGGGGAATGCGGGCCCGTCGGGCGGATCCGCGTGTAAGGCGGCGTCCGTCAGTGCGACGGGTGCAGCGCATCCTTGAGATAGACGCAGGTCAGGATGGTGAAGACATAGGCCTGCACGAAGGCGACGAGCACCTCGAAGGCATACATCCCGATGACCGCGACGATGGCGATGGGGGCGACGGCGGCGATGGCCGCGAAGCCTGCGAAAACCTTGATGACCGCGTGACCGGCGATCATGTTGCCTGCCAGACGAATGGACAGGCTGAGGGGGCGCACGAAGTAGCTGATGACCTCGATCACGGCCAGGATCGGACGCACGGCCAGCGGGGCTGAGCGGACCCAGAACAGGTCGAGGAAATGCGCGCCGTTCTTGACGAAGCCGATGATCGTGACCCCGAAGAACACCGCCAGCGCCAGAACGCCGGTGACGGCGATGTGCGAGGTGACGGTGAAGGCCATCGGCACCAGACCCAGCAGGTTGGCGAAGACGACGAACATGAACAGCGTCAGCACGTAGGGGAAGTAACGCAGGCCATCCTTGCCGGCGATGTCCTCGATCATCTTGTAGACGAGGCCATATGCCATCTCGGCCACGGACTGGGCGCGGTTCGGAACGATCGCCCGGCCCCGCGTGCCCATCACCAGAAGCGCGATTGCCGCCAGGGCGGTCAGCGCCAGCCACAGCGTCACGTTGGTGGGGGTGTACCAGGCGACCGCGCCGTCACCGAACAGCGGCCGGACCACGAACTGGTCCATGGGGTGGAATTCTAGGCCGCCGCCAGTCGCTTCCGTCGCCACGATCAATCCCTCTCGTCACTCTCCGGTCTGTCACCGGATTTTCGGTCCAACTCGGACGCGGTCCGCATCAAGGACTTGATGCCGGCCGCGAGGCCGAGGAAAATGAAGACGACCATCAGCAGGGGCGTCGTGCCCAGCAGATAATCCAGCCCGTAGCCGATCACGAACCCCAGGCCCAATCCGGCCACAAGCTCGATCACCATGCGCCAGGCCAGATTGGCCTGTTCGTACTTTCCCATCGGGCTGGGGCCCTTGGGCTTGGGTGTCAAGGCGGCCAGCTTGGCCTCCAGAGCGCGCAGTCGAGCCTCGTCTTGGGCCCGGTCCGGCGCGTCCTGGGGTTCTTCGGCCATGTTTTCCGCCCCCGACGCCGTTGGCCGGTGTCTAGGCGCTGGCGCCCCCCAAGTCAAGCAATGCAGCCCCCGAAGCAACCCGTTGATCGGCATGTCTTTTCTTGGCGCGCTCATTTCCCGGGGCCGGTTGCAATCACCGCCCGGCTGCGACATCATTCAACCGCCCGGTTGACCGTTCCCCGCACAAAGGCCCGCCCCATGACCCTGCCGCCCCCGCCCGACCGGCTGGATCTGATCTTTGCGGCCCTGGCCGACCCCACCCGCCGCCGCGTGCTGTCGATGCTCTTGGAGGACGACATGGCGGTCAGCGACGTGGCCCAGCCCTTCGAGGTCAGCCTGGCCGCCATCTCGAAACATCTGGGCGTGCTTGCAGCCGCCGGCCTGATCCGGCAGGAACGGCGCGGCCGGATCACCTGGTGCAAGCTGGACCCGGGGGGGATGCGCACGGCCTCGGTCTGGATGCAGGGCTTCGGGCAGTTCGACCCGGTGGATCTGGACGATTTCGAACGCTTCCTGCAAACCCAGATGGGGGATGACGATGACCAAGACGCCTGACGTGCTGTGCATCGGCGCCATGCTGTGGGACGTGATCGGCCGCGCCCCGCGCCGCATGGCGCCCGGCGCCGACGTGCCGGGCCGCATCCGCCACCTGCCTGGCGGCGTGGCGCTGAACGTGGCGGTCGCCCTGGCGCGATGGGGGCTGGTGCCCGCCGTCCTCTCCGCCGTGGGCCGCGACCCCGAGGGCGAGGCGCTGATCGCCCAGGCCCTGCGGCTTGGGGTGGTGACCGACCATCTGGCGCGCGACACCGGCCTGCCCACCGACTGCTACATGGGGATCGAGGACAGCGAGGGGCTGATCGCCGCCATCGCCGATGCCCACAGCCTGGAACAGGCGGGCGGCGCGATCCTGGCGCCGCTGGACGCCCTGCCCGGCTGGACCGGCCCCGTGGTGCTGGACGGCAACCTGACCGAGGATCTGCTGGCCGCCATCGCCCGCGATCCGCGGCTGGCGCAGGCCGATCTGCGCGTGGTGCCTGCCAGCCCCGGCAAGGCCGAACGGCTGGAGCCGCTGATCGCCGCCCGGCGCGGCTGCTTCTATCTCAACCGGCTGGAGGCCGAGATCCTGGCGGGCCGCGCCTGCCCCGACGCGGCGTCCGCCGCGCAGGCCGTGGTGGCGCGGGGGGCGGCGCGCGTGCTGGTCACCGACGGCCCCCATCCGGCGGCCGAGGCGATGGCCAACGGCCCGACACTGATCCACCGTCCCCCTGCCGTCACCGTGGCCCGCGTGACCGGCGCGGGCGACTGCTTCCTGGCGGCCCATCTGGCCGCCGAACTGACCCACCAGCCGCGCGATGCGGCCCTGCGGCAGGCCGTCGAGGCCTCGACCGCCCATGTTTCCGGAAAGGATGTCCCGTGACCCAAGCCCCGCTCACCTTCGCCCCCGAGGTCGCCGACGCGCTGGCCCAAGGCCGCCCCGTCGTCGCGCTGGAATCGACGATCATCACCCATGGCATGCCCTGGCCCCAGAACCTGGAGATGGCCGAGACGGTCGAGGCCACCATCCGCGAGGGCGGCGCGACCCCCGCCACCATCGCCGTGATGGGGGGCCGCATCCATGTCGGCCTGACGCCCGAGGCGCTGCGCGCGCTGGCCCAGACCCGGCCCGCGGATGCGATGAAGCTCAGCCGCGCCGATCTGGCCGTCTGCCTCGCCAATGGCCGCACCGGTGCCACCACCGTCGCCGCCACGATGATCTGCGCGCATCTGGCGGGCATCCGGGTCTTTGCGACCGGCGGCATCGGTGGCGTCCATCGCGGGGCCGAGGACAGCTTCGACATCTCGGCCGACCTGCAGGAACTGGCGCAGACCCCGGTGACGGTGGTGGCGGCGGGCGCCAAGGCGATCCTGGATCTGCCGAAGACCTGGGAGGTGCTGGAGACCTTGGGCGTGCCGGTCATTGCCTTCGGTCAGGACAACCTGCCCGCCTTCTGGTCGCGCGATTCGGGGCTGCGCGCGCCGCTGCGCATGGACGATCCCGCCCAGATCGCGGCGGCGGCGGCGATGCGGGCGGCCCTTGGCCTCAAGGGCGGGCAGCTGGTCGCCAACCCGATCCCCGTCGAGGCCGAGATCGCGCAGGACGTCATCCTGCCGGTGATCGAGCAGGCGCTGGCCGAGGCGCAGGCCCAGGGCATCGCCGCCAAGGCCGTCACGCCCTTCCTGCTGTCGCGCATCTTCGAGCTGACCGAGGGCCGGTCGCTCGACTCGAACATCCAGCTGGTGCTGAACAACGCGCGCCTCGCCGCGCGGATCGCCGCGGCGATGACCGCCTAGATCGGGCGCATGCTGGGAAACAGCGCGGCCAGATCGAAGCTGTCCTGGCGGTTCAGCTTGCCCGCGTGATCGTGCAGGAAGCTGTCGGCGGCGGTCTGGCCCGCCGCCTTCATCGCCGCCAGCAGGCCCGGGCGCGGCATGGTCTTTGACCGCGCCGACAGATCGTTCATCAGCGCATCGTCGTCGATCAGGTGCAGCAGCACGTTCTTCATCCCGTCGCCCTCCAGCCGTCCTTGGGCATAGAGGCGCTTGACGAAGTTGATGGCGCGCAGCTGCGCCATCAGCGAGCTGTTGAAGCTGACCTCGTTCACGCGGTCGGAAATCTCGACCGGGCTGCGCGGCAGCACGTCCCGCATCAGCGGGTTGATCGCCACGATCAGGATGTCGCGGGGCAAGGTCGTCCGGTAGAGCGGGAACAGCGCCGGGTTGCCGGTGAAGCCGCCATCCCAGAAGGATTCGATCTTGCCGGTGTCGGGGTCATAGATCTCGACCGCCTGGAACAGGGTCGGCAGGCAGGCCGAGGCCATCACCGCATCCGGCGTGGCCTGCGTGCCGGTGAAGACCTTGATCCGCCCGCTGCGCACATTCGTCGCGGCCACGTAGAAATCCGGCCCCGGCTCGCAGGCGAAGTCGGGAAAGGGCAGGTCGCGCAGCAGAGAGCCCAGGGGATTGACGTAGAAGGGCCCGTAGTCATAGGGGCTGAACAGCCGCGTCAGGTTGTCCATCCAGGCGGCGGGCGACACCAGTTCCGTCCAGCGCTGCATCCCGCGCGGCATCGGCAGAAGCGAGGACATCCAGCGCACCACGCGGTTGTCGCTCATGGCGCCGACCTCGGACCACAGCGCGTCCAGGTTCTCGCGCGCCGCCTGCCGCCCGCCTAGGCCCGCATGCGCCGCCAGCCCCGCCTTGAGCGCCGCGCCGTTCAGGGCACCGGCCGAGGTGCCGCTGATCGCCGCGACCTCCAGCCAAGGCTCGTCCAGCAGCCGGTCCAGCACGCCCCAGGTGAAGGCCCCATGCGCGCCGCCGCCCTGCAGGGCCAGATTAATGCGTTTCTGTTCCATCGCCAACCTTCCGGAATCGCTGCCTTTGCAACAGCATACCCCGGAAGATCGACCCGATCCATCACTGATGCTGCAGTGCAGCATTTCGGCGCAGGCGGGGGGTCAGTCGGTGGCGTTGGCCTCGGCGCGGCTCTTGCCCGCCACGTCCATCGCCAGCGTGGCCGCCATGAAGCGGTCCAGATCGCCGTCCAGCACGCCCTGCGTGTCGCTCGTCTCCTCCAAGGTGCGCAGGTCCTTCACCATCTGGTAGGGATGCAGGACATAGGACCGGATCTGGTTGCCCCAGCCCGCATCGCCCTTGGCGGCATGCTGGGCGTTCACCTCGGCGTTGCGGCGGTCCATCTCCATCTGGTACAGGCGCGACTTCAGCGCGGCCATGGCGTTGGCGCGGTTCTGGTGCTGCGACTTCTCCGACGAGGTCACGACGATGTTGGTCGGAAGGTGGGTGATCCGCACCGCCGAGTCGGTGGTGTTGACGTGCTGCCCGCCCGCGCCCGAGGACCGGTAGGTGTCGATGCGGATGTCTCGGTCGGGAATGTCGATCTCGATATTGTCGTCGACCACGGGATAAACCCAGATCGAGCTGAAGGACGTGTGCCGCCGCGCCGCGCTGTCATAGGGGCTGATCCGCACCAGCCGGTGCACGCCCGATTCCGACTTCAGCCAGCCATAGGCGTTGTGCCCGGTGATCTTGTAGGCGGCGCTGCGGATGCCGGTCTCCTCGCCCTGCGTCTCGGCAAGCAATTCGACCTCGTAGCCCTTCTTCTCGGCCCACCGCACATACATGCGCGCCAGCATGGACGCCCAATCGCAGCTTTCCGTGCCGCCCGCGCCCGCATTGACCTCCAGGAAGGTGTCGTTGCTGTCGGCCTCGCCGTTCAGCAGCGCCTCCAACTCCTTCTGCGCGGCGTCCTTGGCCAGCGCCTTGAGGTTCGCCTCGGCCTCGGTGACCAGGTCGGCATCGCCCTCGGCCTCGGCCAGCTCGACCATCTCGGCATTGGCCGACAGGTCGCTCTCGATCCGGCGATAGGTGTCGATCGCCTCGGACAGGGACTGGCGCTCGCGCATCAGCTTCTGCGCGCGGGCGGGGTCGGACCACAGATCGCCATCCTCGATCATGGCGTTCATCTCTTCCAGGCGATGGGGCGCGGTCTGCCAGTCCAGCCGCTGCCCCAGCAGGGACAGCGAGCGGCGGATGGCCTCGATGGTGGACTGCGTCTCGGCGCGCATGGGCGGGTTCCTTCGGTCTGGCGTCAGGTCCGGGGTGATACCGCGCCCCGCCGCCTTGGGCAAGACCGCCGCCGGGGCCGCCCTTGGCGCCGATGGAAGCCGAGCCTCCTGCATCGGTCTAGAAGTATCCCGGGGGGCTGGCCCCCCGGCGTCGCGGGACGCAAGCCTCAGTACAGCCCGCCCGAGGACATCGTCCCGAAATCCGTCCGCCCCGGGATCACCCGCGTCTCGCCGGTCGAGGTGGTGACCGAGGTCGCCGTCCCTGCCCCGGCCTCCCAAGGCAGGATCACCACGTCGTCGCCGAAGCCCGCGACGACATAGGGCGCCAGCCAGTCGGGATCCATCCCCTCGCGGAAATACTCGGCGATGACATTGGGGCCGCTGGCATCGTCGGACAGGCGCTGGCCGGTCAGGCGGTCGATCTTGACCCAGTAGCCGCCCGGAGGGACCTTGAATTCGGTGCCGCCATATTCGGCCACCGCCTCGCGCATGAAGGCGTTGAAGACGGGAACGCACAGCGTGCCGCCGAAGGCCCGTTCGCCCAGGGACCGCGGCTGGTCATAGCCGATATAGCAGCCCGCCACGATATTGCTGGAATAGCCGATGAACCACACGTCCTTGGCATCGTTCGTCGTGCCCGTCTTGCCCGCGATCGGCACCGGCAGATCGACGCCCGATCCCGAGCCGCGTTCCACCGCGCCCTCCAGCATCGATGTCAGCTGATAGGCGGTCACCGCGTCCAGCACCCTCTCGCGGTTGGTGTCGATGACCGGGCCCTGCCCCGCGGGCATCGCCTGCATCCCGCAGGTCTGGCAGACGCGCTGGTCGTGGCGATAGACGGTGCGCCCGCGCCGGTCCTGCACGCGGTCGACCAAGGTGGGCTCCACCCGCTCGCCGCCATTGGCGAACATCGCATAGGCCGCGACCATCTTGAACAGCGTCGTCTCCTGCGCGCCGAGCGCATTGGCCAGGAAGGGCGACAGAGCATCGTAGACGCCGAAGCTTTCGGCATATTCGGCCACCCGCTCCATCCCGATATCATCGGCGATGCGGATGGTCATCAGGTTGCGCGACTGCTCGATGCCGGTCCGCAGGGGCGTCGGGCCGTAATAGCGCCCGGACGAGTTCTGCGGCTCCCACAGCCCCTGGGGCGTGTTGATGCTGATGGCTTCGTCCACGACGATGGTCGCGGGGGTATAGTTGCTGTCCAGGGCGGCAGCATAGACGAAGGGCTTGAAGCTGGAGCCCGGCTGGCGCTGCGCCTGCGTGGCGCGGTTGAAGACCGAGCTTTCATAGGAAAACCCGCCCTGCATCGCCAGCACGCGGCCGGTGTTCACGTCCATTGCCATGAAGCCACCCTGCACCTCGGGCACCTGCCGCAGGGTCCAGCGCAGGAAGCTGCCATCGGCGTCGCTGGTCATGGCGCGCACCAGCACCACGTCGCCGGGCTGGACCAGATCGCCCGCGACCTGGGCGCGCGGGCCCAGCTGGCCGGTCTCGCGGTCCTGTGGACGGGCCCATTGCACGTCGGCGGCGGGCAGCCAGTGGCCGGGTCCGGCCTCCTCGATCCCCTCGATGCCGATCCGCGCATCGCTGGCGCCGACCTCCAGCACCACGGCGGGACGCCAGCCGGGGATGTCGCGCGGCAGGCGCAGATCCCACAGCGCGCCGCGCCAGGCGGCCTCGTCGGCCAGCGCCTCGGGGGCGACCGTCTCGCCGGTGCCGCGCCAGACGCCGCGATTGCGGTCGAAATCCTCCAGCGCCTGCTGCAGCGCCGTCGCGGCCTCGGTCTGCAGGTCCGGATCCAGGGTGGCGCGGATCGTCAGGCCGCCGCCGAAGAACTCGTCCTGGCCAAATTCCAGGCTCAGCTGGCGGCGGATCTCGTCGGTGAAATAGTCGCGGGGGGGCAGCTGGCGCTGGAACGAGGGGAAGTCGCCGTTCTGCACCGTGCGCAGCGGCAGCCGCGCCTCGGCCTCGTAGGTGGCCTGATCCAGATAGCCGTTCTGCCACATCTCGCGCAGGACATAGTTGCGCCGCTCGGTCACCCGCTCCTTGGCGCGGACGGGGTGATAGCGGCCCGGCGCCTGCGGCATGGCGGCCAGCATCGCGGCCTCGTGCGGAGCAAGTTCGGTCAGCGACTTGTTGAAATAGGTCTGCGCCGCCGCCACGATGCCGAAGCTGTTCTGGCCCAGGAAGATCTCGTTGACATACAGCTCCAGGATCTGGTCCTTGGTCAGCGTGCGTTCCAGCCGCGCGGCCAGGATCAGCTCCTTGACCTTGCGTTCGACGCTGCGGTCGCTGGACAGCAGAAAGTTCTTCATCACCTGCTGGGTGATGGTCGAGGCCCCGCGCACGCTGGACCCGCCCGAGGCCAGCGCCTCGTAGGCCGCCCCCAGGATGCCGCGCAGGTCATAGCCCGGATGGCTGTAGAAGTTCTTGTCCTCGGCGCTGACGAAGGCCTGCTTGATCAGGTCGGGCACCTCGTCGATCGGCACGAACAGGCGCCGTTCCTCGGCGAATTCGTCGATCAGCTGGCCTTCGGCGGAATAGATGCGGCTGATGGTCTTGGGCGCGTATTGCGCCAGCGTCTCGTGGCTGGGCAGGTCGCGCGAATAGATCCAGAAGATGCCGCCCACGGTCAGGGCCGCGAAGAAGGCGGCCGTCACCACCCAGGAGAAGATCGCACCGAAAAAGGACAGGATGACTCGCAGCACGGGATGGGGTCGCCTTTCGCAGCTTCGGGCCGTCTATAGCGAGGCCGCGCCCGCCGGTCAAAGCAACTGTGCGACAGTGCGGGACGGGGCCTGCGGGCACGGTGACCCGTCAGTGCCGCAACAGCCCCGCCCGCGCCTGCTCGTCGCGCCACCAGCCGGTCGTGGCCTCGGCCACCGCCTCGACCATGCGGGCGCGCCATTCGGGATCGGTCAGGTTGGCCAGGTCGGTCTGGTCCGAAATGAAGCCCAGCTCCAGCAGGACCGAGGGGATGTCGGGCGATTTCAGGACCGAGAACGCCGCCCCCTGCACCGGGCGTCCATGCAGCCCGATGCCCCGCAGCGCCATGCGCGAGGTCAGGAGCCGCGCGAAGGCCTCGGACCGGGGCTGGGTGTCCATGCGGGCGAAGTCCATCAGCGCCATGGCCAGCGCGTCGTCCTGCCCGCGCAGGTCCATCCCCGCCAGCAGGTCGTCGCGCTGATGGCGCAGCGCCAGCTGCGCCGCCGCCCGGTCGTCCGAGGCCGGGTTCCAGACATAGACCGTGGCCCCCGCCGCCTGCCCCTGCGGCAGCGCGTCGGCATGCAGCGACATCAGCAGATGCGACCCCGAAGCCCGGGCGGCGGTCATCCGGTCCTCCAGCCGCACATAGACGTCGCTGTCGCGGGTCATGGCGACGGTGACGCCCCGCGCCTCCAGCGCGTCGCGCAGCTCCTGCGCGAAGGTCAGGACCAGCGCGGCCTCGGTTTCCGCGCCCGCCTGCGCGCCGGGATCGAAGCCGCCATGGCCGGGGTCCAGCGTCACCGTCAGCCCCGGCGCGCGGGGCGGCGCCTCGGGCATCTGCGCGGGCTCGGGCAGGTTGCGCAGCGCCGCCGCGGCCGAGGGGCGGGGCGAGAAATCATCCGGCGCGACCGGCTCCAGCGCGACGCGCAGCCGCGCCTCGGGGCCTTGGGTCTGCAGGCCCGCGCGGGCCACGCGATAGGGGCCGGGCAGTTCGATCACCAGCCGCGACCAGCCGCGCCGGAAGCTGCCCCACCGGATCGCCGGGGCCATGTCATGACCGAACAGCTGCGCCGGGTCCTGCCCGGTCAGGTCGACGCCCTGCAGATCGACCACCAGCCGCGCCGGATCGCCCACCAGGAAGGCCCGCCACGGCACGGGCCGGTCCAGCGCCAGCTGCAATTCCAGCGCCTCGGGACCGAAGACGCGCTGCCACCAGCCCGCCGGCGCAGGCGTCAGGGCCGATCCGCCCAAGGCCAGCCGCGCGGGTTCCGCCTGCGCCGCCTGGAACGGCATGGCCAGCAGCAGGACCAGCAGCAGAAGAAGGGCGCGAAGCCTCATCGCGCCGCCATGAAGGCGGTCAGCCGGGCCAGCCCCTCGGCGATGTCCGCCGTGGCGCGGGCATAGGAGAAGCGCAGCGTCCGCGCGCCCCGGTCAGGATCGAAATCCAGGCCCGGCGTGACCGCGACGCCTGCCTTTTCAAGGATCTCCGCCGCGAAGTTCAGCGAATTGTCGGTCAGGTGCGAGACGTCGGCATAGATGTAGAACGCCCCCTCGGGCGGGGCGATGCGGTCGAAGCCCGCGCGCGGCAGCCCCTCCAGCATCAGGCGGCGGTTCTCGGCATAGACGGCGCGGTTCGCCTCGGCCTCGGGGATGCAGTCCAGGGCGGCCAGCGCCGCGACCTGGCTGGCATGGGGCGGGCAGATGAACAGGTTCTGCGCCAGCCGTTCCACCGTGCGCACCATGTCGGGCGGCACAACCATCCAGCCCACCCGCCAGCCGGTCATCGAGAAATACTTGCTGAACGAGTTCACCACCACGACCTCGTCGGTCACCTCCAGCGCGGAATGGCAGCGATCGCCATAGGACAGCCCGTGATAGATCTCGTCCGAGATGACGGCCATGCCCCGCGCCCGCGCGGCCTCCGTCAGGGCCGCCAGTTCCGGCACCGTCAGCACCGTCCCCGAGGGGTTGCCGGGCGAGGCGAGGATCAGCCCCTCCGCCTCCGGCAGGTCGCCGGGACGCGGCTGATAGCGGTCCTCGGCCCGGGTCGGGATCCCCACAGGCGTCAGCGACATGGCCCGCAGGATCTGGCGATAGCTGGGATAGCCGGGGAAGCCCATCGCCACCCGGTCCCCCGCATCGAAGAGCGCGGAAAAGGCCAGGATGAACGCCCCGCTGCTGCCCGGCGTCACCACCACGCGGGCCGGGTCCAGATCGACCCCGTACCAGCGCCGGTACAGATCCGCGATCCCCTGCCGCAGCGCCGGCAGGCCAAGCGCCACCGTATAGCCCAAAGGCTGTTCCAGCGCCGCCGCCAGCGCGCGGCGCGCGCCCTCCGGGGCAGGCGTGCCGGGCTGGCCCACCTCCATGTGGATGATGTGGCGGCCCGCCGCCTCGGCCTTGGCGGCAGCCGCCATGACGTCCATCACGATGAACGGGTCTACCTGTCCGCGCAGGGAAGATCGCATGGCTCGGCCTCTTCTTTTTGGCATGGTGATAGCGCGGGACGCGGCGACGCTCCAGTTCTTTGCGCAGGCGATCGTCGCGTCGCGGGGGGCGTCACGGGGGCGTGTTCGTACCATTCTTGCCAAAGCCCCCCGCCCCGGTCCAAGCTGCGCGCGACACGAACTGGAAGGTCTTTCCCGGATGACACGCCTGACCGCCGCCCTTCTGCTGAGCGCCAGCACCGCGCTTGCCACGCCCGCGCTGGCCTTCGACATCACCGCCATGACCGACGAGGAACAGGCGGCCTTCGGCGCGGCCGTGCGCGATTACCTGGTGGAGAACCCGCAGGTCCTGATCGAATCGATCAACGTGCTGGAAACGCGCCAGGCCGAGGCCGGGGCGCAGAACGACCTGACGCTGGTGGCGGACAACCGCGAGGCGCTGTTCGATGACGGCTACAGCTGGGTCGGCGGCAATCCCGAGGGCGACCTGACCATGGTCGAGTTCATCGACTATCGCTGCGGCGTCTGCCGCCAGTTCAACCAAGAGGTCTTCGACGCCGTCGAGGAAGATGGCAACATCCGCCTGATCCTGAAGGAATTTCCGATCCTGGGTGAGGACAGCGAGATGTCTAGCCGCTTCGCCATCGCGGTCCACCAGATCGCCGGCGACGAGGCCTATCTGCGCGCCCATGACGCGCTGATGGAGATGCGCGCCCCCGCCTCGCTGGCCGCGCTGAAGGGCATCGCCCGGGACATCGACGTCGATGGCGACGCGATCGAGGCGCATTTGGCGACCGAGGCGGTCACATCGGTCCTGCGCCGCAACCGCGAGCTGGGCGAGACCATGGCGATCGAGGGCACCCCCACCTTCGTCATCGGCGACCAGATGCTGCGCGGCGTGCCCCGCGCCGGCGTGGCAGAAACCATCACCCGCATCCGCGAGACGATGTAGCCGAGGGTTGCCGTAGACCGCGGTTTGGTCGGGGCTGCGCGATCCGTGACCTGCTGGCGACATCGTCGGCGCCCGGCTTTGCGAGCGACCGCTGCCCGCCGAGGCAATGTCACAAGGCCATGGTCCTGATCTTGCAGGCGGAGACCGGGACAGGATCGCCCTGCCCCCGCCCCTCCCTCAATCAGCCGAGCTGCGGGAATAGACGTCCTCGTAGCGGATGATGTCGTCCTCGCCCAGATAGCTGCCGGTCTGCACCTCGATCAGCACCATCGGCACTTTGCCGGGATTCTCCATCCGGTGGACGGCGCCCAGGGGGACGTAGATCGACTGGTTCTCGGTCACCAGCGTCACGCTGTCGTCGACGGTGACCCGCGCGGTGCCCGACACGACGATCCAGTGCTCGGACCGGTGCACATGGCTCTGCAGCGACAGCGCCGCGCCGGGCTTGACCACGATGCGCTTGACCTGGAAGCGGTCGGCCAAGGCCAGCGTCTCGAACCAGCCCCAGGGGCGGTGGTCGCGGGGGAACGCTTCGGCCTGCTTGGCGCGCTTGGCCTTCAGCGCCGAGACCGCCAGCCGCACGTCCTGCGCCCGGCTGCGGTCGGCCACCAGCACCGCATCCGAGGTCGCCACGACCATCAGGTCGCGCAGCCCGATCCCCACGACCTTCAGATCGTCGCTGTCCGAGCGCAGCAGCACGTCCTGGCAGTCGATGGCCGTCGAATTGGCATCCGCCACCACGCCATGCTCGGACGGCGCGTGATCCAGCGCCTCGCGCCAGACCGCGTCCCAGCCCCCCAGATCCGACCAGCGCCCCGAGAACCGCACGACGGTCAGGTTGTCGGCCTTTTCCATCACCGCATAGTCGATGGAGTTGTCCTCGACCGTCAGCCACGGCGCCTTGGCCAGTCGCAAAAAGCCCAGATCCAGCTTCGCCTCGTCCAGCGCCTGCCCGACCGGGTCCAGATAGGCGGGCGCATGGGCGCGGAACGCCGCGATCATCACGCGGGCGGAAAAGAGGAAGATGCCCGCGTTCCACAGGTAGGTGCCCGCCTCCAGCATCTGGCCCGCACGATCCGCGTCGGGCTTCTCGACGAAGCGCGCCAGGGGCTGCGGACCCGCGCCGGTCGAGGCCAGCTCCAGATAGCCGTAGCCCGTCTCGGGGCGGTCGGGGGTGATGCCGAAGGTGACGATCCGGCCCTGCCGCGCGGCCTCGGCCCCCTCGGCCACGGCGGCGGCGAAGGCCCCGGCGTCGGGGATCACGTGGTCCGAGGGCGCGACCAGCACCAGCCCCTCGGGGTCGGTTTCGGCCACCATCAGGGCGGCGGCCAGGATCGCGGGGGCGGTGTTGCGCCCGGCGGGCTCGATCACGATGCGCCCGGCCGCGATGCCCGCCTGTTCCAGCTGCTCGGCCACGATGAAGCGGAAGTCGGAATTCGTCATCACCACCGGATCGGCAAAATCCGGTCCCGACAGGCGCCGGGCCGAGGCCTGGAACAGCGTCTCGTCGCCCGTCAGCGCGGCGAACTGCTTGGGAAAGCTCTTGCGCGACACGGGCCACAGCCGCGTCCCCGACCCGCCCGCCATCAGAACCGGTGTAATCTTGGTCATTGCAGTCTCCCTTCGGGCGGGCCCGCCCCTTGTCCCGAACATGGCGCAGCCGGTCCGACACCACCACTCAAGGGCGAGTCGCCGACCGCGTCAAGGCATGCCCATGGCCCTAGCCCGAACGCATCGCGACTTCCATCCGATCTTGCGCCCTGCCCCCGGCATCGTGACCGAAAAGACCCCTCTACGCGCGGGGGCGTCGGGGGGCCGGTCGGGTCGTCGCGTGTCGCAGCCCGTGTCAGCTGCAGCCGCTGGTGCCGCCGCAGGTGTTGCACTTCATGCAGGTGCCGTTGCGGACCAGCGTGTAGTTGCCGCATTCGCCGCAGGGATCGCCCTCGTAGCCCTGCATCCGGGCCTTGGCGCGCAGGTCCATGCCGGTCTGGAAGACCGCCGCGCCCTCGGCCATGCCGGTCGCCACGGCGGCGGTCGCGACCCCCGCCTGCAGCGCCATCAAGTCCTGCGGCATCCGCTTGCGCAGGTATCCGGCGCTGCTGATCTGCTTGAGCATGGTCAGCGACTTCAGCTCGGACTGGCGGGTGGCGGGGGCGCTGCGGCCCTCGTCCTCGCCGCCGCCCAGATCGTCGAAGCTGGCGCCCAAGGGCTTCACATGCGCCAGATCGGTGCGGTCCAGATAGCTGACCGCCAGTTCGCGGAACACGTAATCCAGGATCGAGGTCGCGTTCTTGATGCTGTCATTGCCCTGCACCATGCCCGCAGGCTCGAAGCGGGTGAAGGTGAAGGCATCGACGAACTCCTCCAGCGGCACGCCGTATTGCAGGCCCACCGACACGGCGATGGCGAAGTTGTTCATCATCGCCCGGAAGCCCGCCCCCTCTTTGTGCATATCGATGAAGATCTCGCCCAGCTTGCCGTCGTCATATTCGCCGGTGCGCAGATAGACCTTGTGGCCGCCCACGATGGCCTTCTGGGTATAGCCCTTGCGCCGCTGCGGCAGCTTCTCGCGGTTCGAACGCACGATCTCCTTGACGATGATCCGCTCCACGATCTTCTCGGCAAGCACCACCGCCTTCTCGTGGTTCGAGCCGGTGGCCAGGACCTCCTCGGCCTCCTCGTCATCCTCGACCAGCGCGCTTGCCAGCGGTTGGCTCAGCTTGGACCCGTCGCGATAGAGCGCGTTGGCCTTGATCCCCAGGCTGTGGGACAGCTCGTAGGCGGCCAGCGTCTCCTCGATCGAGGCGCTGGAATTCATGTTGATCGTCTTGCTGATCGCGCCCGAGATGAAGCCCTGCGCCGCCGCCATCATGCGGATGTGGCTGTCCACCGACAGATAGCGCGTGCCGGTCTTGCCGCAGGCATTGGCGCAGTCGAAGACGGCCAGGTGTTCGGCGCGAAGGTGCGGCGCGCCCTCCAGCGTCATCGTCCCGCAGACATGGTCGTTGGCGGCGTCGATCTGGGCGCGGGTGAAGCCCAGATGGCGCAGCAGGTCGAAGGTCGGATCGGCCAGCCGGTCCGCCGGGATGCCAAGCGTGCCGCGGCAGAAATCCTCGCCCAAGGTCCATTGATTGAAGACGAAGCGGATGTCGAAGGCCGAAGCCAGCGCGCCCTCGACCTTCTCGATCTCGCGCGGGCCGAAACCGTGGCCGGCCAGCGAGGCATGGTTGATCGCCGGGCAGTTGCCAAGCGAGGCGTGGCCCACCGCATGCCCGATGATCTCCTCGATCTGGGCCGAGGGATAGCCCAGCTTGGCCAGGGCCGCGGGCACGGACTGGTTGATGATCTTGAAATAGCCGCCGCCCGCCAGCTTCTTGAACTTGACCAGCGCGAAATCCGGCTCGATCCCGGTCGTGTCGCAATCCATGACCAGACCGATCGTCCCGGTAGGCGCGATGACCGTGGTCTGGGCGTTGCGAAAGCCATGCGCCTGGCCCAGGGCCAGCGCCTCGTCCCACGCAGCACGGGCCAGTGCGGCCAGCGCCGGATCGGGGCAGTTGGCGGCGTCCAGCGCCACCGGGGCGACGTTCACGCCCTCGCACTCCGTGCCATGGGCGGCGGCGCGGTGGTTGCGGATCACCCGCAGCATGTGGTCCGCGTTGCGCGCATGGCCGGGGAAGGCGCCCAGCTCAGACGCCATCTCGGCGCTGGTCGCATAGGCCACGCCGGTCATGATCGCCGACAGCGCCCCGCACAGCGCGCGGCCCTGATCGCTGTCATAGCCGAGGCCCATGTTCATCAGCAGCCCGCCGATATTGGCGTATCCCAGGCCGAGCGTGCGGAAGTCATAGCTGCGCTGCGCGATCTCCTTCGACGGGAACTGCGCCATCAGCACGCTGATCTCCAGCGTGACGGTCCAGAGGCGGCTGGCATGGACATAGGCGTCCGAGTCGAACCGGCCATCCGTCCAGAAGGTCAGCAGGTTCATCGAGGCCAGGTTGCAGGCCGTGTCGTCCAGGAACATGTACTCGCTGCAGGGATTGCTGCCGCGGATCGGCCCGTCCTCGGGGCAGGTGTGCCAGGCGTTGACCGTGTCTTGGAACTGGATGCCCGGATCGGCGCAGGCCCAGGCCGCGTGGCCGATCTGGTCCCACAGCTCGCGTGCGCTGACGGTCTTGGCGACCTTCCCATCGGTGCGGCGGATCAGCTCCCACGGGGCATCCTCGCGCACGGCGCGCAGGAAGGCATCCGTCACCCGGACCGAGTTGTTCGAGTTCTGGCCCGAGACGCTGACATAGGCCTCGGAATCCCAGTCCGTGTCATAGGTCGGGAATTCGATGCTGTCGAAGCCCTGGCGGGCATATTGCAGCACGCGGTTGATATAGGTCTCGGGGATCATCGACCGCTTGGCGGACCTGATCGCGGCCTTCAGTCCCGGGTTGGCGGCCGGATCGGTGGCATCCGCCGCCGCCCCGTCCCAAGCGCGGATCGCGGCGAAGATGCCGTTCAGCTCGCGCTCGTGCAGCTTGGAGCCCGCCACAAGCGAGGCGACCTTCTGCTCCTCGATGACCTTCCAGTTCACGAAGGCCTCGATATCGGGATGGTCCATGTCGCAGATGACCATCTTGGCCGCCCGCCGCGTGGTGCCGCCCGACTTGATCGCGCCGGCCGCGCGGTCGCCGATCTTCAGGAACCCCATCAGGCCCGAGGACTTGCCGCCGCCCGACAGCTTTTCGCCCTCGCCGCGCAGGGACGAGAAGTTGGTGCCGGTGCCCGAGCCATATTTGAACAGCCGCGCCTCGCGGACCCACAGGTCCATGATGCCGCCCTCGTTCACCAGATCGTCGCTGACGGACTGGATGAAGCAGGCATGGGGCTGGGGATGCTCATAGGCGCTGGTGGACGCCGTCAGCTTGCCGGTCCGGTGGTCCACATAGAAATGCCCCTGCCCCGGCCCGTCGATGCCATAGGCCCAGTGCAGGCCGGTGTTGAACCATTGCGGGCTGTTGGGCGCGGCCATCTGGCGGGCCAGCATGAAGCGCATCTCGTCGTGATAGGCGCGGGCGTCCTCCTCGGTGGTGAAATAGCCGCCCTTCCAGCCCCAATAGGTCCAAGCCCCGGCCAGCCGGTCGAAGACCTGCCGGGCGCTGGTCTCTCCGCCAAAGCGCTGGTCCTCGGGCAACTGCGCCAGCGCCGCCTCGTCGGCGACATGGCGGCAGAGGAAATCGGGGACGCCCTTCTCGCGCACCGGCTTCAGCCGCGCGGGCACGCCGGCGCGGCGAAAGTATTTCTGCGCGATCACGTCGCTGGCGACCTGGCTCCAGCCCTGCGGGACCTCGACGGCCTCGTTGCGGAACACGATGGTGCCGTCGGGATTGCGGATCTCGCTCAGCGTGGTGGTGAAATCCACGTCGCCATAGGCTCCGCCGGTCTGGGTGGTGAAACGCCGTTCGATCTTCATGGCCGACCTGTCCTGTTCCTGATCCCGCAGCCCGCGCAGCAGCACATCCCCGCCCACGGGCGGATGCGACGGGCCAACGGGCCCCCCGGGAATGCGAGACAGGCGACGGGCTTGGGGGTGGCCCCTCAAGGAACCACCATATCTTGTGCCACTATGGCGATGACACACAAACTGGCGCCAATCCGACTGTCATTCAACTGATTTATTTCAGCGCCGCGCCATCAAAATCCGTTGACAGAGGGGCATCGCGGGGACCGCCAGATTCGCACACAGCAGGGATGCCGCAGGCGGCGGCCACGCCGTGCCAAGGCGAATTTGCGCAGGCGATGCAGGGCCTTGCCGAAGGTTGTTCAGGACTTGTCCACAGGCTTATCCGGGGCTCGTCCCCAGGTTGCGCACAGCCGATGCGAAAACGTCACGCCCGGCGGGATTCTGCGCGGGGCCGGATCGGGCCCCGGTCGGTGACGATCAGGTCCAGCGGCTGGTCGAAGGGCTCCGCCGGGATCCGGGGCAGTTCCTGGACGGCGAAGGCCAGCCCCAGGGCCGTTACCGGCCCGGACTTCCGCAGCAATTCCAGCGTCCTGTCGTAGAAGCCGCCACCATAGCCAAGGCGGTTGCCCGCCGCGTCGAACCCCGCCAGCGGCACGATCAGCACCGCAGGCTGCAGGACCGGCGCCGATTCGGGCGGATGCGAGGTGCCGAAGGGCCCGGGCTGCAACGCGCCCCCCTGCCAGAGGCGGAAGACCAGCGGCCGGGCGGGGCCGGTGACCACCGGCAGGACCACCGGGCCGTCATGGCCGGCCATGCCGGGGCGCGGGTCGGCCTCGCCGCGCATCGGCCAGTATCCGGCCAGCACCGCGCCGGGATGGCCGGCCAGCGCCGCCGCCAGATGCCGGTCCAGCGCGCCCTGATCGCCCCCCGCCGCGCGGGCGGCCAGGGCACGGGTGCGAAGGGCGGCCTTGTCGGTCACGTCAGGACGCTGGAGGCAAGCCCGAGGAAGGCGAAGAAGCCCACCACGTCGGTCACCGTCGTCACGAAGGTCCCCGAGGCCAACGCGGGGTCGGCGCCCGCCCGTTCCAGCGCCAGCGGGATCAGGATGCCCGCCAGCGCGGCAATGGCCATGTTCACGATCATCGCGATGCCGATGACCACCGCCAGCGACACCCCGTCGAACCAGATCCACGCGACCACCCCCATGACGACGGCAAAGGCCAGCCCGTTCAGCAGCCCCACCGCCGCCTCGCGCCGCACCACGCGCCAGACGTTGCGTCGCCCCGACAGGCTGCGGGTGGCCAGCGCGCGGACCGCGACGGTCAGCGTCTGCGTGCCCGCATTGCCGCCCATGGACGCCACGATGGGCATCAGCACGGCCAGCGCCACGACCTCCTGGATGGTCGTCTCGTAGATGGCGATGACCAGCGAGGCCAGGATCGCCGTCACCAGGTTCACCATCAGCCAGGGCAAGCGCTGTCGAAGCGTCTCGGTCACGCTGTCCGAGATGTTGCTCTCGTCGCCCACGCCCGCCAGGCGCAGGATGTCCTCCTCGTGCTCCTCGTCCAGCACGGCCATCGCGTCGTCGATGGTGATGACGCCCACCAGCCGGTCGTCGCGGTCCACGACCGGGGCCGAGATCAGGTGGTACTGGTTGAAGACATAGGCCACGTCGCCTTCCTCGGCGAAGGCGCTGACGGTGCGGAAGCTGTCCTCGGCCAGGTCGCGCAGGGTCGCGTCCCGGCGCGAGGCCAAGAGGCGGCCAAGCGTCACATAGCCGGTGGGATGGCGGCGGGGATCGACCAGGATGACGTGATAGAACTGCTCGGGCAGCCAGTCCTCGGCGCGGATGAAGTCGATGGTCTGCGCGACCGACCAGTGGTCGGGGGCGGTCACCACCTCGGACTGCATCAGGCGGCCGGCGGAGTATTCGGGATAGGCCAGCGACTGGCGGACGGCGGCGCGGTCGCTGGCATCCAGCGCGGACAGGATCCGGGCCCGCTCGGGCTCGTCCATGTCCTCGACCAGGTCGACGACATCGTCGCTGTCCATCTCGCGGACGGCCTCGTCCACGACGTCGCGGGGCAGCAGCTCCAGCACCTCGTCGCGGATCGATTCGTCGATCTCGGACAGGATCTCACCGTCGATCTCGTCGGAATACATCGCCAGGAAGCGGCGGCGCCGGGCGGGGTCCAGCCGCTCGATCAGGTCGGCGATGTCGGCGGCGTGCATCGGCTCCAGCGCGGCGTTCAGCGCGGGGCGGTCGTCGGCGTCGATGGCCGCGTCGATCCGCGCCAGCAGATCGGCGCCGGGACCGTAACCGCCCTCGTCCCGATCGGACGGGGCCTTGCTCTGCTCGCGCTTCGGATCGTCGGCCATCATGCCCCCTGTCGGTGTGGTGTGGTTGGGGCCTTTCAGCCGTTCAGCAGATCCAGCGCGGCGCGGTGCAGCGGGGCCGAGCCCGCCGCGATGACCTGCCCGCCCTCTGCCGCGGGCCCGCCCTGCCAGTCGGTGACGATCCCGCCCGCCGCCTCGACGACGGCCAGCGGTCCGGCGATGTCATAGGATTGCAGCCCGGCCTCGATCACCAGATCGATCTGGCCAAGCGCCAGGAGGCCGTAGGCATAGCAGTCCAGCCCATAGCGCGTCAGCCGCACCCGGTCGGCGACGCGATGAAAGGCCGCCGCCTCGTCCGGGGTGCCGATCTGCGGGAAGGTGGTCAGCAGCAGCGCGCCGTCGATCCCCACGCCGGTGCGGGCCTGCAGGGCACGCGTCCCCAGGGGGCCGGTCAGCTGAGCCTGCCCCAGCCCGCCCTCGAAGCGCTCACGCAGATAGGGCTGGTCGATCAGGCCATAGAGGATCTTTTCCCCGTCCGAGAGGCCGATCAGCACCCCCCAGCTGGCCGCCCCGCACAGGAAGGCGCGGGTGCCGTCGATCGGGTCCAGGATCCAGGTCAGGCCGCTGGTGCCGGGGGTCGCGCCATATTCCTCGCCCAGGATCGCATCCTGCGGGCGGGTGCGGGCCAGAACCTCGCGCATGGCCCGTTCGGCGGCGCGGTCGGCCTGCGTCACCGGGTCGAAATCGGCGGGGCGCTTGTTGTCGGCTGCCAGATCGGCATGGCGGAACCACGGCAGGATGGCGTCGCGCGCGGCGTCGGCCATTTCATGCGCGGTGCGGATGATCTGCAAAGCGTCCTGCATGGCGGCCCCCTGATGTCCCGGTCCGGCCGGTGTAGCCGGTCCGGGGACAAGGGGCCAGACGTCATGAGGCGCCGGTCAGGGCTGTCGTCCGGCGATCACAGGGCGCGCGGGACGACGGCAGGGTCATGGGCCTTCCGGCGAAGGCGGCTCAGGCCGCGTCGGACAGGACGCGCGCCAGTTCGAAGATCTGGCGGCGCTGCGCCTCGGGCATGCCGTAATAGGCGCGCACCAGCTGCAGGGCCTCCTTGTCGGCGAAGATGTCGCCCTCGACCACGCCGGCCATGTCGCTGTCCATCAGGCCCTCGAAGAAGAAGCTGACCGGCACGTCGACCGCCTGCGCGATGTCCCACAGACGCGAGGCCGAGACGCGGTTCATGCCCGTCTCGTACTTCTGGATCTGCTGGAACTTGATCCCGACCTTGTCGGCCAGCTGCTGCTGGGTCATCCCGATCATCCAGCGGCGATGCCGAATGCGCTTGCCGACGTGAACATCTACACTGTGTTTCATTTAACCAATCCCCTGCAATCACAAGCGGCAGTACCCCGGAGATGCACAATTTTCGAGTGTCAAGTTTCGCAATCAGCGGTATTCTAGCCAAAAGGACAGGTCAGTTCAGCTTCTGGAACGGGTTGGCAGGGCAGGCCCGACCAGGAAGAACATGCAGCGAACCTTTCCGCAGCCCCATCCCGGAGGACAGATGACAGACCTGATTCGCGCCGCCCGCATCGACACCCTGGGCCACGATCCCGTCGTGGCCACCCTTCCCGCGCCGGTGGCCGGTCCCGGCCAGGTCCTGCTGCGCATGTCCGCCGCCGCGCTGAACTTTGCCGACCTTTTGCAGGCCAAGGGGCAGTATCAGGAACGCCTGGCCGCGCCCTTCGTCCCGGGGCTGGAGGGGGCGGGCACCGTCTTCGACTGCCCCCCCGGTTGCGGGCTTGCGCAGGGGATGCGGGTCGTCGTCTCGGCGCCCGCCACCATGGCGCAGGTGATCGCCGTCGATCCCGGCGCGGTCCAGCCCATCCCCGACGCGATGAGCTTCGAGCAGGCGGCGGGGTTCCAGGTGGCCTACGGGACCAGCCATCTGGCCCTGACCGCGCGCGGGCAACTGGCCGCGGGCCAGACGCTGGTGGTGCTGGGCCGCCGCGGGCGGCGTCGGGCTGACGGCGGTTCAGATCGGGGTGGCGCTCGGCGCCCGGGTGATCGGCATGGTGCGCGGCGCGGACAAGATGGCCCCGGTGCGCGAGGCCCGGCGCGCATGAGGTCATCGACGCCACCGCCTGCCCCGACCTGCGCGCCACCCTGCGCGAGATGGGCGGCGCCGATGTCGTCTACGACCCCCGTTGGCGCCGAGCCGGGCGAGGCCGCCTTCGGCGCGCTCCATCCCGGCGGGCATTTCCTCTCCATCGGCTTTGCCGCGGGCCGCCCGCCCGCGCTGCCGCTGAACCACGCGCTGGTCAAGAACATCACCATCCACGGCTTCTACTGGGGCAGCTATCGCAGCCTGGATCCGCAGGCGCTGAGGGCCAGCATGGCGGCCCTGTTCGACCTGTTCGCCGAAGGCCGCCTGCACCCCGTCGCCAGCGACATCCTGCCGCTGGACCGGGTGGCCGAGGGCTATGACCTGCTCCGGCAGGGGCGCAGCATCGGCAAGGTGGTCATCACCCTGTGAACACGGACGATTTGACGTGAACACGGACGATTTGACCTAGGAACGGCATTGAAATGCGCGCCGTTTCGCCCGATATTGGCAGCATAGTCGGGCCAGACCCGACACGACCTTTTGGGGAGACTTCGATGGCAGATTACAACACGTACCGTACCGCGCAGGGCGTCGGCACCCGCCAGGCGGTGGTCGATCAGGGCCTGCGGGCCTACATGAACAAGGTTTATGGGCTGATGGCGGTCGGCATGGGTGTAACCGCCGTCGCCGCCTTCGGGATCTCGACCGCGGCGGTGACGCCCACCGGCGAGCTGACCGGCCTCGGCGCCGCGATCTACACCTCGCCGCTGCGGTGGGTGATCATGTTCGCGCCGCTGCTGATGGTCTTCGCATTCGGCGCCGCGATCAACCGGCTGTCCGTCACGGCGGCGACCGGCATGTTCTACGCCTTCGCGGCCCTGATGGGCCTGTCGATCAGCTCGATCTTCCTGGTCTACACCTCGGTCTCGATCGTGCAGACCTTCTTGGTGACGGCCATCGCCTTCGCCGGTCTGTCGCTCTACGGCTACACGACCAAGAAGGACCTGTCGGGCTGGGGCACCTTCCTGATGATGGGCCTGATCGGCCTGATCGTCGCCTCGATCGTGAACATCTTCCTGCAATCCTCGGCGATGCAGTTCGCGATCTCGGTCATCGGCGTGCTGATCTTCGCGGGCCTGACCGCCTATGACACGCAGAACATCAAGAACACCTACCTGCAGATGTCCGGCTCGGATGCCGACTTCATCGGCAAGTCCGCGATCATGGGCGCGCTGCGCCTCTACTTGGACTTCCTGAACCTGTTCATGTTCCTGCTGCAGTTCATGGGCAACCGCGAGTAATCCTCGCCCGACCCCACCGAATGCAAAAGGCCCCCGGATCGGGGGCCTTTTCTCGTTGTGGGTGGCCGGTCAGGCCGCCTGCCGCAGGGCCAGCCCCGATGCGGCCTCCGCCGCGATCTCGAAGCTGCGCAGGCGCGCGGCATGGTCATGGATCTGTCCGGTCAGGATCAGCTCGTCGGGGCGGTAGGTCTCGACCAGCCGCGCCAGCTGATCCTCGACCTCGGCCCGTCCGCCGACCGCGCTGATGCGCAGCGAATGGTCCACCGCCTGACGCATGCCCGCGCCGATCTCGGCATCGATGTCGCGCACGGGGCGCGGCAGCTTGCCCGGCTGGCCGGTCCGCAGCCGCGCGAAGGCCAGCTGCATCGTCGTGCGCAGATAGGTCGCCTCGCCCGCATCGTCGGCGGCGAAGACGTTCGCCGCCAGGATCGCATAGGGCTTGGACCCCCAAGGCGAGGGGCGGAACCGCTCGCGATAGATCGTCAGCGCCCGGTCCAGTTCGTCGGGGGCGAAATGGCTGGCGAAGGCATAGGGCAGGCCCAGATGCGCGGCCAGCTGCGCGCCGAAGGTGCTGCTGCCCAGGATCCAGACCGGCAGGTTCGTGCCCTCGCCCGGCAGCGCCCGCACGGCCGCTCCGGGACGCTCGGGCCCCAGATAGTCCAGCAGCTCGACCACGTCCTGCGGAAAGCTGTCGGCCATCGGGTCGCGGCGCAGCGCGCGCACCACCGCGCCGTCGCCGCCGGGCGCGCGGCCCAGCCCCAGATCAATGCGGTCGGGAAAGACGGTGGCCAGGGTCCCGAAGGCCTCGGCCACGGTCAGGGGCGCGTGGTTGGGCAGCATGATGCCGCCCGCGCCCACGCGGATGGTCCGCGTCGCCTGCGCCACCAGCCCGATCAGCACGGCGGTCGCCGCGCTGGCGATGCCGGGCATGTTGTGATGCTCGGCCAGCCAGAAGCGGTGATAGCCCCAGCCCTCGGCATGCTGCGCCAGGTCGATGGTGTTGCGGATGGCATCCTGCGCCGTGCTGCCCTCGGGCACCGGCGACAGGTCGAGAAGGGAATAGGGAAGATGCTGTGTCATCCCCAGCATCTAGTCCGCCCGCGCGCCATTGCAATGACGGGCCTGCATTGGTCCGCAAATATCCTCGGGGGTGAATTGGCCCGCACGGCCAAGAGGGGGCGCGAGCGCCCCCTGCCGCCCCTCAGCCCATCTTGCGCAGATAGGTCCAGGTGGGCACGCGCGCGCCCCGCGCCACCGACCAGCTTTCGGCATCGCCCAGATAGACGAAGCCGCCATTGGTCAGCACCCGGGCCGAGCCGGGATTGTCCTGGAAGACCTCGGCGAAGAGGGTCCGCGCGCCATGCGGGTTGGCCCCGACCAGCGCCGCGACGGCCTCGGTGGCAAAGCCCGTGTTCCAGAAGCCCGCGCCGACCCAGAAGCCCAGCTCGGACTGCGCGCCCTCCATCCGGGTCAGCGAGACGACGCCCAGCAATTCGTCCAGCTGCTGCTCGGATCCGTCGATCGCCCAGACATCCTCGGTCCGGTCGGACGCCAGCGCACGGGCCACGAAGTTCTCGGACGCGCCGCGCGGAAGCGGATGGGGGATCGCGCGCGTCCCCTCGGCCACCCGCCGGTCGGCGGTGTAATGCGCGATCAGCCCGGCATCGGACGCGCGCAGGGGGCGCAATGTAAAGCGTTCGGTCGAGATGACGGGCTGCAGCTCGGCCCCCGCATCGACGGTGCGAAGGTCATCCAACCGGCTTCCCTCCCTCATGGGTGCAGACATCACCATGTTTCCTCCCAGAAAACCGGTCAATCAAAACAGGATGCCCAAACGGCGCGGGGGACCGGCTTGCGCCGATCCCCCTCTAACATCGAAATGTTGCGTTCGGGTTACTCGGCGGCCTCGAGGCTCGCGGGGACGATCGAGATGAACGTCCGGCCCTTCAGGCCCTTCTTGAAGCTCACGTGACCGTCGGTCAGCGCGAACAGGGTGTGATCCTTGCCCATGCCGACATTGACGCCCGGCCACCAGGTGGTGCCGCGCTGACGGGCGATGATGTTGCCCGCGATGGCGGCCTGGCCGCCGAACAGCTTGACGCCAAGACGGCGTCCCGCGCTGTCGCGGCCGTTGCGGGAGGAACCGCCTGCTTTCTTGTGTGCCATGGGTCGTTCTCCTTAGGCTTCAGCGGCGTCTTGGGCCGGTTTCGTGGCAGTGGCCGGCGCATCGCTGGCCTCGGTCTTGGTGCGGGCGCCGACGGCGGTCTTCACGCCGGTCTTCTCGGCGCCGCTTTCCAGCACGTCGGTGACGCGCAGCAGCGTCAGCTGCTGGCGGTGGCCGCGCGTGCGCTGCGAGCTGTGCTTGCGGCGGCGCTTGACATAGGTGATGACCTTGTCGGCCTTGATCTGGTCGATCACCTCGGCCTGCACGCAGGCACCGGCGATCAGCGGCGCGCCCAAGGTCGAGCCGACCATCAGCACGTCGTTGAACTGGACCTTGTCGCCCGCGGCGGCGTTCAGCTTCTCGACACGCAGGACATCGCCCGCCTGCACCTTGTATTGCTTGCCGCCCGTTTTCAGAACTGCGAACATCGCGTCTTCCTTTGTCATCCGCGTCCTGCGGCCCCGGCCCTGCGGCCGGCATTCGTGGGGGCTTCCCCGCCTTCGGACAGCGCACCCCGGTCAGGGTGTCATTGAAATACATTGCACCGGTCAAGGGCGGATGCCCGGCCGGTCCGGCGCATGTCGCCCATTCCACCGCGCAAGTCAAGTCCCCCCGGCCGCCCTGCCGCCCGCATCGGCAAACAGGCCGCGACGGGGCGGAACCCTGCCCCCCCGGCCCGGCTTGTACCCTGCAGCCACAGGACGCCGTTTCCCACATGCAACGTTTCTCTTGTCCCCATTGCGGGACACGCGCCTATTTCCACAACCTCACCTGCCTCTGCGGCGCCGAGATCAGCTTTGATCCCGTCGCGATGCAGATGAGCACCGTCAACCCGCATTGCGCCAACCGCCGCTCGATCGACTGCAACTGGTCGGCGCCGGCCTCGGGCAAGCTGTGCCGGTCCTGCGCCATGTCGCAGGTCGTGCCGGTCCTGCACGTGGGCGACAACCAGAGCCTTCTGGCCGGGGCCGAGCGGGCCAAGCGGTGGGTGCTGGTCAACCTGGCGCAGTGGCGCTGGTTCTCGGACGAGGATGTGGGCCGCCGCCCGCGCTTCCTGATGCTATCCGAGGTGACGGGCGGACGCGCGCAGCAGATCATCATGGGCCATGACGCCGGCGAGATCACCATCAACGTGACCGAGGCCGACGCGCTGATCCGCCTCAAGCGGCAGCGCGATCTGGGCGAGCAGTACCGCTCGATGGTCGGCCATTTCCGCCACGAGCTGGCGCATTTCCTGTTCGACCGCCTGTCGGCCGCGCCCGAGTTCCAGCCCGCCTTCCGCGAGATCTTCGGGGACGAGCGTCAGGATTATGCCGAGGCGCTGCGCCGCCACTATGCCGAGCCGCAGGACCCGGGCGAGGATTACATCACCCCCTATGCCACCGCCCATCCCCACGAGGACTGGGCCGAGACGGTCGCCCACCTGCTGCACCTGACCGATTTCACCGACAGCTTCGTCAGCGCGGGGCTGAGCATGGAGGGCGTGCCGCCCGACTTCATGCCCTATGCCGAAACCGACACGGCGCGGCTGCTGGCGATCGCGGCCGAGGTCGCGATCGCGGTGAACGACATCAACCGCGCGCTGGACAACCGGGATCTTTATCCTTTCGTCCTGACGCTGCCGGTGGGGCGCAAGATCGCCTTCGCCCACACCTGGCTGCGCGACCATCTGATGCGCAACATCTGAGCGCGGGCAAGGCGGCCGGTCAGACGGCCGCCTTCTCCTCCAGCGCCAGCCATTCCTCTTCCGCATCCATCAGCGCCGCCTGCCGTTCGCTCAGCGCCATGCTGGCCTTCTCGAACTTAGCGGGGGCCGCGGCAAAGAGGTCCGGGTCGGCCATGAACTCGGACAGCTTGGCGATCTCGGCCTCCAGCCGGGCGATCAGGGCGGGCAGTTCCTCCAGCCGGTGCCGCTCGGTGAAGCTGAGGCCGCCCTTGCCCGGCTTGGCGGGCGTCGATGCGGGGGGGGCGGATGCCGGGCGCGAAGCCTGCGCCTGCGGCTCCTCGGGCTCGACCTGACCGCGTTGGGCCTGATAGTCGGTCCAGCCGCCCGCATAGACGATGGCGCGGCCGTCGCCCTCCATCGCCACGGTCGTGTCGGCCACGCGGTCGATGAAATCGCGGTCGTGGCTGACCAGCAGCACGGTCCCGTCATATTCGCCCAAGAGATCCTGCAGCAGGTCCAGCGTCTCGACGTCCAGATCGTTGGTCGGTTCGTCCATCACCAGCAGGTTCGAGGGCCGCGCCATCAGCCGCGCCAGCAGCAGACGCGCCTTCTCGCCGCCCGACAGGCTGCGCACGGGCGCGCGGGCCTGCGCGTCGTCGAACAGGAAATCCTTCAGATAGGCCACGACATGCTTGGGGTTGCCCCGCACCATGACCTGATCGGCCCGGCCCGAGACGCGCATGTCGGGATCGCCGGTCAGCGATTCCCACAGGGTCTGGTCGGGGTTCAGCGCGGCGCGCGCTTGGTCGAAGACCGCGATGTCCAGATTGGTGCCCATCTGCACCGTCCCCTGGTCGGGGGCCAGCTCTCCGGTCAGCATCTTGATCAGCGTGGTCTTGCCCGCGCCGTTGGGGCCGACGAAGGCGATGCGGTCGCCGCGCTGGATGCGCAGATCGAAGGGATGCAGGATCACCTTGTCACCGAAGGCCTTCGAGATGCCCCGCGCCTCGACGACGCGCTTGCCCGAGGTGGTGCCGCTGTCGAAGGCCATCGCGGCGGTGCCTTGGCGGCGGATCTGGCTGCTGCGCTCGGCCCGCAGGTCGGCCAGCGCGCGGACGCGGCCCTGGTTGCGCTTGCGGCGGGCGCTGATCCCCTCGACCGCCCACCGGGCCTCGGCCTTGATCTTGCGGTCCAGCTTGTGGCGGGCATCGTCCTCGGCCGACCAGGTGGCCTCGCGCCATTCCTCGAAGCCCTCGAAGCCGCGCTCCTGGCGGCGCACGGCGCCGCGGTCGATCCACAGCGTCGCCTTGGTCAGGCGGCGCAGGAAGGCGCGGTCGTGGCTGATCAGCACGAAGCCCGCGCGGGTCTGGGACAGATGCTCCTCCAGCCAGCCGATCGCCTCGATGTCGAGATGGTTCGTCGGCTCGTCCAGCAGCATCAGCTCGGGCGCCTGCGCCAGCAGACGCGCCAGGGCCGCACGGCGGCGCTCGCCGCCCGAGGCGGTGGCCACGGGGCGGTCGGGGTCGAACTTCAGCCCCTCGGCCGCCATCTCGACGCGGTATTCCTCGCCATCGGGCAGCCCGTCGCGGGCGAAGTCGCCAAGCGTCTCGAAGCCCGCCAGATCGGGATCCTGTTCCATGTAGCCGGTCGAGACGCCGGCGGAGAGGACGACCTCGCCGCGGTCGGCCTCGACGAAGCCCGCCATGACCTTCATCAGGGTGGACTTGCCCGAGCCGTTGCGCCCGACCAGCGCGACGCGGTCGCCCGGCTGGACGGTCAGGGACAGACCGTCGAAAATGGGATCGCCGCCATAGGTCAGCGAAATCTCGGAAAGTTGCAGAAGGGGTGTGCGTGCCATGCCCGCGCCCTAGCGCGCAGGCCGCGCGCGGTCAATGCGTCCCGAACGTCCCCGGGTCCCGGTAATGCTTGACAGCTTTGGTCGGAATTGTCAGAAGGCGGGCAATATCCGACCAAAGGAGTTAACCATGCGCCCTGTCATCCTCGCCTCGCTTCTGGGGGCCACCGCCCTGCCCGCCTTCGCGCAGGAGGTGAACGTCTATTCGCACCGCCAGCCCGAGCTGATCCAGCCGCTGATCGACGCCTTCACCGCCGAGACGGGCATCACCGTGAACGCGGCCTTCGTCGACAAGGGCATGGTCGAGCGCCTGCAGGCCGAGGGCGACCGCTCGCCCGCCGATCTGGTGCTGACCGTGGACGTGGCCCGCTTGGGCGAGGTCAAGGAGGCGGGCGTGCTGCAGACGGTCGAGGACGAGGCGCTGGACGTCATCCCCTCGGGCCTGCGCGACGACGACAACCAGTGGTTCGCCCTGACCACCCGCGCCCGCATCGTCTATGCCAGCACCGAGCGCGTGGCCGATGGCGAGGTTACCACCTACGAGGATCTGGCCGATCCGAAATGGGAAGGCCGCATCTGCACCCGCAGCTTCACCAACGACTACAACGTCGCGCTGACCGCCGCCTTCCTCGCCCATCACGGCGAGGAGGAGACCGTGGCTTGGCTGGAGGGCGTCAAGGGCAACCTGGCCAAGCGCCCCGAGGGCGGCGACCGCGATCAGGTCAAGTCGATCTGGTCGGGCGAATGCGACATCAGCCTGGGCAACACCTACTACATGGGCGCGATGCTGAAGGATGACGAGCAGAAGGACTGGGCCGAGGCGGTGCGCATCGTGTTTCCGACCTTCGAGGATGGCGGCACGCATGTGAACGTCTCGGGCATGGCGATGACCGCCTCGGCGCCCAACCGCGAGGCGGCGCTGCAGCTGATGGAATTCCTGGCCAGCGACGAGGCGCAGCGCATCTATGCCGAGACGAACAACGAGTTCCCCGTCTCGGAGGGCGTCGAACGGTCCGAGCTGGTCGCCAGCTGGGGCGAGTTCACCCCGGACGACCTGCCCCTGTCCGAGATCTCGGACCTGCGCCCGCAGGCGCTGGACCTGATCGAACGGGTGAATTTCGACGGCTGATGGGATAAGGCAGGGGGGCCAGCCCCCCTGACCCCCCGGGATATTTTCGCCAAGATGAAGGGCGGGAGGTATCGGTTTCACGATCTGGAAAAGGCGCGGGCGGGGGCTTGCGCCTTTTCTGGTGGTGGCGCACACATTTGCGCTCGGGACAGTTGGAAGGCATCAGGATGGCGCAGAAGATCATCATCGACACCGATCCGGGGCAGGACGATGCCGTGGCCATCCTGCTGGCGCTGGCCTCGCCGGAGCTGGAGGTTCTGGGCATCGTGGCGGTGGCCGGCAACGTGCCGCTGGCGCTGACCGAGGTGAACGCGCGCAAGATCGTCGAGCTGGCGGGCCGGGCCGACGTGCCGGTCTTTGCAGGCTGCGACCGGCCCCTGGCGCGGGCGCTGGTGACGGCCGAGCATGTGCATGGCAAGACCGGGCTGGACGGGATCGAGCTGCCCGCGCCCCGCCTGCCCCTGCAGGCGCGGCACGGTGTCGATTTCATCGTCGAGACGTTGCGGCGCGAGGCCCCGGGCACCGTCACGCTGGTGCCCATCGGGCCGCTGACCAACATCGCCGAGGCCTTCCGCCGGGCGCCCGACATCATCACCCGGGTCGAACGGATCGTGCTGATGGGCGGCGCCTATTTCGAGGTGGGCAACATCACCCCGGCGGCCGAGTTCAACATCTTCGTCGATCCCGAGGCCGCGTCCGAGGTCTTCGCATCGGGCGTGCCGCTGGTCGTCATGCCGCTGGACGTGACCCACAAGGCGCTGACCGACCGGGACTGGATCGAGGCGATGCGTGCCTTGCCCGGGCGCTCCGGCCCCGCCGTCGCGGGCTGGACGGATTTCTTCGAACGCTTCGACACGGCGAAATACGGCAGCCTTGGTGCGCCCCTGCACGATCCCTGCACCATCGCCTGGCTGCTGGAGCCGGGCCTCTTCCAAGGGCGCGAGATCAATGTCGAGATCGAGACGAAAGGCCGGTGGACCACCGGCATGACGGTCGCCGACTGGTGGCGGGTCAGCGGGCGGGCGCCCAATGCGCTGTTCCTGAAGGACGTCGACCGCGACGGGCTATTCGACCTGATCCGGGACCGCATCGCCCGCCTGCCCTGAGCCTTCCGCCTGCCCTGCATCCACGGTGGCCTCGGTCAGCGGCGCGTCGGGGCTGGGCAGCGGCACCACGCCCGCGCCGTCGCCGATGCGCTGGTCCAGCGTGGTGATCAGCTGCTGGGTGACGTCGATGGCGTCCAGCGACACGAAGACCGTGCGCCGGTCCAGGACCGCGACCGCGCCCCGATCCGACATCACCTGACCCATCACCGGCAGCGCGGCGCGGAAGAAGGCCGCGCGGTCGGCCTCGGCCCAGCCATTCAGGTCCTGCACGGCCTGGGCGCGTTCCCGGCGGATGCCGGTGGCGCGCAGGTCGAAGCTTTCGGCCAGGCGGCGGAAGTCGGCGGCGGGCAGCGTGGCGCGCTGTTCGGTCAGCTGCGTTTCCTCGGCCGACAGCAGCCGCGTCAGACGCTCGTTTTCGGCGGCGACGATGTCGCCCTCGGCCTCCAGCCGGGCCTGCGCGCGCACCCCCCAGGCCGAGGAGAGGTAGAGCAGGTCCAGATCCAGCGTCAGCACCGGCGCCCGGTCGGCGGCGCTCCCGGCGGCCGTCTCGGGGGCGGCGATGGTGCCGGTGGGCAGGTTGGGCGCCGGGGCGATGGGCGGAATGACCGGCGCCGCGGGCAGATCGGCGGGCGCCGCGCCGGGATCCGCCTGCTGGGCTGTGGCGGGCCCCGCCGCCAGCATCAGACACAGAAGGGCCTGCCGCATCGGCATCAGAAGTTCGTCTGGATCGTCAGGTCGAAATTCTGTTCCAGGTCATAGTCTTCCTTGCGCACCGCCTGCGAGAAGTTGAAGCGCAGCGGCCCGATCGGCGTGGTCCAGAAGATCGAGGCGCCGACCGCGCCGCGCACATACATGCTGTCGTCGATCTCGACCCCGTCGGTGCCCGAGGTCCGGTCCAGCCCCCAGAGCGAGCCGACATCGGCGAAGAGGCCGCCCGAGATCCCGTATTCTTCGGGCAGGCCGATGGGGAACTGCGCCTCGGCACGGGCGGACCAGTAGTAGTTGCCGCCCAGGCCGTCCTCGTTCTCGGCCTCGAGGTCGCGGGGGCCGAAGCCGTTCGGCTCGAAGCCGCGGATGCGGTTGCCGGTGCGGAAGCGGTCCAGGATCCAGGTCTCGTAATCGCCATAGCTGTAGATGGCCCCGGCCTCCAGCTCGGCGCGCAGGGTCACGCTTTCGCGCCAGGCGGTGCTTTCCACCCCGGCCAGCGCGGTGGTGGTGATCGTCTTGGTGTCGCCGCCCGCGCCCGCGAAATCCTGCGAGAAGCGGAAGCGATAGGCGGTCAGCGGGTCCAGCCCGGTGCGCCGCGAATCCCAGTTGTAGGTATAGCCGATGGCTGAGGTGATCCGCGATCCCACGTCGTCGATCAGCAGCTGCGAGCTGGTGTCGGGAACGCTGCTCAGGTCATCCTCGCCCACGCGATAGCGCAGCTCGATCCGGGCGTTCTCGGAGATCGGGAACTCGATCGACGGCTGCACGCGGATCGCGCGGGTGTCGTAATCCGAGTTCAGGCTTTCCGTCTCGCTGTAATTGGCCGAGAAGCCGAAGCGCAGGTCGCGGCCAAGGAAATAGGGCTCGATGAAGTTGATGCCCGCCGTGCGGTCGCCGCTGGCGGTCGACAGCTGCACGCCCAGGGTCTGGCCGCGCCCGAGGAAGTTGCGCTCGGTCAGGCCGATGTTGAAGCCCACGCCCGAATTGACCCCATAGGCCGCGCCAAGCGACAGCGAGCCGGTGGGCTGCTCCTCGACATTGACGCCGACGATCACCTGGTCGGGGCCGCTGCCCTGCCGCGTCTCGACCTGGGCATCGGTGAAATAGCCGAGCGCGCGGACACGCTCGGCCGAGTTGCGGATCTCGCGCGGGTTGAAGGGATCGCCCTCGACGGTGTTGAACTGGCGACGGATCACCTCGTCAAGGGTCGTCGTGTTGCCCTCGATGTCGATGCGCTCGACGAAGATGCGTTGGCCGCGGGTCAGCGCGAAGGTCAGGTCCAGGCTCTGGTTCTGCGGATTGCGGGTGACGCGCGGCTCGATGCTGATGAAGTCCAGACCCTGCTGGATGGCGACCGTCTCCATCCGGCGGATGGTCGTGTCGATGATCGAAGGGTTGTAGACCCCGCCCCGCTGCACCCGGTTCTGCGCCGCAAACAGCGCCGCATCGACCCCGGGGATCTCGGACACGGTGTCCACGCGGCCGAAGCGATAGCGCGGGCCTTCCTCGATGCTGAAGGTCACGAAGAAGGCGTCGCGTTCGCGCGCGATCTCGGGCGCGGTGCCCTGTACGCGGAAGTCGGCATAGCCCTGCGAGCGGTAGAAGTCGGTCAGCAGCTGCTCGTCCAGCGGGATGCGCTCGGGCGCGAAGGTGTCGCGGCGGATGAAGGTGCGCAACAGGCCCGCCTGCTTCGTCTCCAGCACGTTGCGCAGGCGGCGGTCGGAAAAGGCGCGGTTGCCGACGAAGCTGATGCGCTCGATCTCGGTCAGGTTGCCTTCGCGGATCTCGAAGACCAGGTCGATCCGGTTGCCGCTGCGGCGGATGATCCGGGGATCGACGCGCGCGGCCAGGCGCCCTTCGGCGGCATAGATCTGCGCGATGGCCTGCGCGTCCTGGATGGCCTGGCTGGGCTGATAGACGCGGCGCGGCTGGCTGCGGATGATCTCGGTCAGGCGGTCGTTGTTCAGGCGGCGGTTGCCCTCGAAGCTGATCTGGTTGACGATCGGGTATTCGCTGACGCGCACGACCAACTGGCCGCCCTGCGGGACCAGCTCGACCGTTTCGAACAGGCCCGATCCTTGCAGGCGCTGCAGCGCGTCGTTGATCTGGCCGGGGCTGACATCCTGGCCGACCGGCAGGTCCAGCGTGGACAGCACGGCCCCGGTCTCGATCTGCTGGTTGCCCTCGACGGTGATGGTGCTGAAGACCACCGCCTGCGCGGCCCCCGGAATCAGCCCGACCGGCATCGTGATCGCCAAGGCCGTCATCAGCGCGACCGCGCCCTTGCCCAGTTTCCGTTCCATCGAAGCCCCTCTTGTTCCGGCCTGCACGCGCCCTCTTCGGGCTGTCGTTTTGCCTACGGTCTTTGCCTGAACCGGGCGGGCCTGTCAAAAGCGCATGCGCCCTATGGGCAGAAAAGATCGTTCGTGAGCCCGAAAACCATCAGCGACAGCACCGCCGCCATGCCGATCGCGGTCAGAAGGTTCAGCGCCTTGTCCGAGGGCGGGCGCCCGCGCAGCGCCTCGTAGGTGTAAAACATCAGGTGCCCGCCATCTAGGACGGGAATGGGCAGCAGGTTCAGGAACCCGATCGCCGCCGACAGGACCGCGATCCACCACAGGAAGTTCGCGCCCCCCGCGCTGGCCGCCTGGCCCGTACTTTCCGCGATGCTGATCGCGCCGCCCAGGTTGCAGGTGCCGATCTGGCCCGAGATCATCGCCCACATCCCCGTCAGGGACGAGGTGATGATCCCCCAGGTCTGCATCGCGCCCAGGGACAGCGCCTCCAGCGGCCCGGCGCTGCGGGTCTGCGGCGCGAAGAAGCTCTCACCCCCGGTCACGCCGATCAGCCAGCGCTGCTCGAACCCGCCGCCATCGGCAGGCAGGTCGGACAGCTTGGGGCGCAGCGTCACGTCCAGCTCGCCCGCGCCCGCGCGCCAGAGGCGCAGGGACAAAGGCTCGCCCTCGGCGGCCTCGACCGCCTCGCGCATCTGGGTGAAGCGCGCGACCGGGTCGCCGTCGATGGCCAGCACCACGTCGCCCGCCCGCATCCCGGCCTCGGCCGCCGCGCTGCGCGGCGCCACGCCGCTGATGCGCGCGGGCATCGGGTCGGGACCGGCGACGGTCAGGGTCTGGCCGTCGCGCTCGACCTGCCAGGGATGGGTCGTGGCGGCGGGCAGCGTCTCGGTCGCGGCGCCGATGTCGCGCCAGCTCTCGACGGGCAGATCGGCAAGCGCCAGGATGCGGTCGCCGGGCTGGAGGTCGTTGGTGATGGCGGGCGGGGCCTCGCTGATGGTGCCCACGCGCACCTCGTCCACCGGCAGGCCCTGCACGATGGCGAAGCCGCCGAAGATCAGGATCGACAGCACGAAGTTGAAGACCGGCCCCGCCAGCAGCGTGGCGAAGCGCGCCCAGAGTGGCGCGCCCTGCAGCGTCTGGCGCCGCAGGGCCGGATCGACCGCCTGGCCCGGCCCGGCGCTGGCCGCGTTGTCGTCGCCCAGGAACCGTACATAGCCGCCCAGGGGCAGCGCCGCGAGCTGCCAGACGGTCCCCCGCCGGTCGGTACGCGCATAGAGCCGCGGGCCGAAGCCCACCGAAAAGACCTCGGCCCGGATGCCGGACCAGCGCCCGACGATGTAATGGCCGTATTCGTGGACCGTCACGATCACCGCCAGCGCGACGACGAAGGCCGCCAGCGTCCACAGGGTGCTTCCGGTCTGGGCGATCATGTCAAGCATAGGGCGGCCTTTCGTCGGGCAAGACCGTCCCAGTCCAGGACCGAGGCCAGGTCGGCCGGATCTCGGCCAAAGCCTTCCTCGCCCGACAGGGCGGCCAGCGTGTCCTCGACCCGGGGGGCCATGTCGGTGAATCGGATGCGGCCGGCGATGAAATCGTCCAGCGCCTGTTCCTTGGCCGCGTTGAAGACCGCGCCCGCCGCACCGCCCGCAGCCATCACCTCGCGCGCCAGGCGCAGCGCGGGCCAGCGGGCCTCGTCGGGGGCGCGGAATGTCAGGCTGCCGATCGCGGCCAGGTCCAGCGCGGCCACCGGCAGGGGGCGGCGGTCGGGCCAGTGCAGCGCAAAGCCGATGGCATGGCGCATGTCGGGCGCGCCCAGATGCGCGATGGTGCCGCCGTCGTGATGGGTGACCATGGCGTGGATGATGGATTCCGGATGGACCAGCACCTTGATGCGGTCGGCGCCCAGACCGAACAGCTCCTTCGCCTCGATCACCTCCATCGCCTTGTTGAACATCGAGGCGCTGTCGATGGTGATCCGCTGCCCCATCGCCCAGTTGGGATGGGTCGAGGCCTGATCCACCGTCGCCGTGGCCAGCCGCTCCAGCGGCCAGTCGCGGAAGGCGCCGCCCGAGGCGGTCAGGGTCACATCCTTGACGCTGTCGAGGTTTTCGCTGCCAAGCACTTGAAATACGGCGGAATGTTCGCTGTCGACCGGCAGGATCGTGGCGCCCGAGCGTGCCGTGGCGGCGCGCAGCAGGCTGCCCGCGCAGACCAGCGATTCCTTGTTGGCCAAGGCCAGCACGCCGCCCTGCGCCAAGGCGGTCAGGCCCGGCGCAAGCCCGGCGGCGCCGACGATGGCCGACAGGGTCCAGTCGGCGGGACGGGCGGCGGCCTCGACCAGCGCGGCAGACCCGGCGGCGGCGGCGACGCCGCTGCCGGCAAGGGCCGCGCGCAACTCGTCCAGCAGCTCGTCATGGGCGGTCACCGCGATCTCGGCCCGCAACTCGCGCGCCATCTGCGCCAGCAGCGCGATGTTGCGCCCGCCGGTCAGCGCCACGGTGTGATAGGCGGCCGCCCCGCCTGCGTGCCGGATCAGATCGACGCCGTTCGCGCCGACCGAGCCGGTCGCACCGAAGATGGAAATGCGTCGCATCGGTCAGTTCACCACGGGCAGGCTGGTCAGGAATCCGATCACCATGGTGGCCAGCACCGCGCCCGTCACTGCGTCAAAACGATCCATGAAGCCCCCATGGCCCGGGATCAGGTTCGAGCTGTCCTTGACCCCCGCCCGCCGCTTCAGCCAGCTTTCGGCGATGTCGCCCATCTGTCCGGCGAAGCAGACGATCGGAGAGACCCAGATCAGCGCCGCATCACCCTGACCCCACATCCACAGGCCGGCGCCCAGCAGGCAGGCGCCGATCCAGCCCGCGACGCTGCCCGACCAAGTCTTCTTGGGGCTGAGCGAGGGCCAGAACTTGGGCCCGCCCAGCATCCGCCCGAAGAAATAGCCGAACGTGTCCGAGATGATGATCACGCCCATCAGCCAAAGGACGAAGTTCAGCCCGTAAGCCTCTCGGAAGACGACCAATTCATAAGCGACCAGCAGGATGGCGGTGCCGAAGATCGCATAGGTCGCGCGGTCGCGGGTGGCGGCGCCCGGCAGGCCCAGCAGGATCGGCAGCAGCAGCGCCAGCCAGGCCAGCTGATGAAAGTCGGTCAGGGCCAGCGCCTGCGACACGCCCGCGATGGCGGCCAGCGCGATGGGGCGGGACCGGCCGAACAGGGTCACGTGGCGGGCCGGGTTCTTCCACCCGGTCATCGCCGCCAGTTCCCAGAAGGTGATGGCCGAGATGACCGCCATGGCCAGACGCAGCCACAGCCCCTCGGCCACGGCCAGCATGACGCCGATGCCCAGAAGCACCAGCGTGGAGGCGACGCGCCGCGACAGGTCCCCCATTTTCCGGGGGCGGCCCCGCGGGGGATCCGGCTCTCCGTCATGCGCCCCCGAAGCGGCGGTCGCGCAGGCCGAAGCGGTCCAGGATCGCCGCCAGATGTTCGGGGGTGAAGTCGGGCCAGAGGGTCTTGGTGAATTCGTATTCCGAATAGGCCGCCTGCCACGGCAGGAAGTTCGAGACCCGCGTCTCGCCCGAGGTGCGGATCACGAGGTCGGGATCGGGCTGTCCGGCGGTGTCCAGGCAGGCCTCCAGATCGGCCTGGCCGGGGGTCTCGATCTCGCCGCGGGCGATCTTCTCGGCCAGGCGCGCCGAGGCGCGCAGCAATTCGTCCCGACCGCCATAGTTGATGGCAACGGTCAGGTTCAGCCGCGTGTTGCCCGCCGTGCGGGCCTCGATCGCGGCCATCAGGTCCTGCAGCTTGCGGTCCAGCCGCTCGCGCCCGCCGATGAAGCGCAGGCGCACCCCCTCGGAGGCCATGCCTTCGGCCTCGTACTGGATGTAGCGGCGGAAGATCTTCATCAGCCCGAGGACCTCCTCGGTCGAGCGCTTCCAGTTCTCGGTCGAGAAGGCATAGACCGTCAGCCAGTCCACGCCCAGCTCGGGGCAGGCCCGCACGATCTGCTTGACCCGCTCGGCGCCCCGGCGATGCCCGACCAGACGCGGCCAGCCGCGTTCGGTGGCCCACCGGCCGTTGCCGTCCATGATGATGGCGACGTGGCGGGGCTGTGAGGTCCCGTCAGATACTGCCGCTGCGCCCCGAACCAGTGCCATCCCGCGATCAGACCTGCATGATTTCGGCCTGCTTGGCCGTCAGCGCCTCGTCCACCGCCGCGATCATGCGGTCGGTCAGGGACTGGATCTCGGTTTCGTACAGCTTCTGGTCGTCCTCGGGCATGCCGTTCGACTTGCCCTTCTTGACCTGGTCCATACCGTCGCGGCGCACGTTCCGGATCGAGACGCGGGCGCTTTCGGCATATTGCGCGGCGACCTTGGTCAGCTCGCGGCGGCGTTCCTCGTTCAGCTCGGGGATCGGCAGCATGATGATGGTGCCGTTCAGCTGCGGGTTGATTCCCAGGCCGCTTTCGCGGATGGCCTTCTCGACCTTGCCGACCATGGCCTTGTCCCAGATGTTGATCGTCACCATCCGGGATTCCGGCACGTTGACGGTGCCCAGCTGGTTGATCGGCGTCATCTGCCCATAGGCGTCCACCTGCACCGGGTCCAGCATCGAGGCCGCGGCCCGGCCGGTGCGCAGGCTGGCGAATTCGCCGCGCAGGCTGTCCATGGCACCCTTCATGCGCCGTTCCAGATCGTCGGTGTCGATGTCGATGTCCTCAGCCATGTGGACTGCCTTCTGTCTTGATTTTTTCCGCTTGTAACCACTCTGCCGCAGCTTGGCAAAGCCTTTGCCCGCACATTCGGCAAGCTGTGATCAGGATCGGTCGCCCCCGGCCTCCTGCCGGGACAGGCGTTCCTCGATGGCGGTCAGGCGCGCCAGCACCTCGTCGCGATAGGCCTCGGTGGCGGCGTTGCCCTCTTCCTGATGGGCCTCCTGCATCGAGTTCACGATCAGGCCGACCACCAGGTTCATCACCGCAAAAGTGGTGACCAGGATGAAGGGCACGAAGAAGATCCAGGCCTGGGGGAATACCTCCATCACCGGGCGCACGATGCCCATCGACCAGCTTTCCAACGTCATGATCTGGAACAGCGAATAGGCCGAGTTGCCCAGATCCCCGAACCAGTCGGGAAAGGCCGCCGCGAACAGCTTGGTCGCCATCACCGCGAAGATGTAGAAGATGATCCCCATCAGCAGGAACACCGAGGCCATGCCCGGCAGGGCCGACAGGAAGCCCTCGACCACGCGGCGCAGGCGCGGCGTGACCGACACGATGCGCAGCAGGCGCAGGATGCGCAGCGCGCGCAGCACCGACAGCCCCTGCGTCGCGGGCATGAGCGCGATGCCCACCACGATCACGTCGAAGACGTTCCAGCCGTCGCGGAAGAAGCGCGGGCCGCGCGCGACCAGCTTCAGCCCGATCTCGACCACGAAGATCATCAGGCACAGCGCGTCCAGAAACAGGATCAGCGGCCCGATGGATGCCATCAGCGTGCGCGAGGTCTCCAGCCCCAGGATCAGGGCGTTGAACAGGATGACGGCCATGATGAAGGCCTGGGCCCGGGGGCCGTGGATGAACGCGTCGATGCGCGCGCGCAGGGTCATGGCGATCTCAGTTGTGGACGCGGGTATAGGTCCCGCGACCTTCCAGGATCGACCGGAAGCCGCCCGGCGCATCCAGCGAGAAGACGATGATCGGCAAGCGGTTGTCGCGCGCCAGCGCGATGGCCGAGGCGTCCATCACGCCCAGATGCTTCTGCAGCACCTCGTCATAGCTGACATCGCCATAACGCTGCGCATCCGCATGCTTGACCGGATCCTTGTCATAGACGCCGTCGACCTTGGTGCCCTTGAAGATGACCTCGCAGTTCATTTCCGATGCGCGCAGGGTCGCGGCCGTGTCGGTGGTGAAATACGGGTTGCCGGTGCCGGCGGCGAAGATCACGATGCGCTTCTTCTCCAGGTGGCGGATGGCGCGGCGGCGGATATAGGGCTCGCAGACCTCATCCATGCGGATCGCGCTGATCACGCGGCAATGCAGGCCCCGCGCCTCCAGCGAGGATTGCATGGCCAGCGCGTTCATCACCGTGGCCAGCATCCCCATGTAGTCGGCGGTGGTGCGTTCCATCCCCTGCGCGCTGCCCTGCAGCCCCCGGAAGATGTTGCCGCCGCCGATGACCATGCAGACCTCGACGCCCATCGCCTGCACGGCCTCGACCTCGCTGGCGATGCGCGCGACGGTGGGCGGATGCAGGCCATAGCCCTGGTCGCCCATCAGCGCCTCGCCCGAGATCTTCAGCATCACGCGGCCATACTGCCTGGGGGTCTCGGTGGTCATCTGGGGGCTCCTGTCGCCGGTCGCTTTCATCGCGCCGTTAAATGTCGCAAAAGGCCCGAAGGTTCAACTGCCCGGAGGACCCATGCGCGCCCCTGACCTGACACAGATCGACGCCTCGCGCCACCTGCTGATCGCGGGGCCGACGGCCAGCGGCAAATCGGCGCTGGCCTTGGCGGTGGCGCGGGCGCAGGGCGGGCTGATCGTCAATGCGGATGCCCTGCAGGTCTGGTCCTGCTGGCAGGTGCTGACCGCTAGGCCCTCGGCCGCCGACCTGGCGGCGGCACCGCACGCGCTTTATGGCCATGTCGCGCCGGGAGTGGCGTGGACGGTCGGCGACTGGCTCCGTGAGGTCGCGGCCCTGACGGGCGAGCGGCTGATCGTGGCGGGGGGCACCGGGCTCTACCTGACGGCGCTGACGCGCGGGCTGGCGCCCATCCCCGCCACGCCGCCGGATCTGCGCCGCCTGGCCGACGCGCGGCTGGCCGAACCGGGCGGTCTGGCGGCGCTGGTGGCGGAACTGGACGACCCCTCGCGCGCGGCGATCGACCTGCAGAACCCCGCCCGCGTCCAGCGCGCATGGGAGGTCTGGCAGGCCACCGGGCGCGGCATCGCCGACTGGCAGGCCGACACGCCGCCGCCCCTGATCGCGCCCGCCGACTGCCAGCGCATCCTGATCACCACCGACCGCGACTGGCTGGCGGACCGCATCGCCACCCGCTTCGACGCCATGCTGGATCAGGGCGCGCTGGACGAGGTGCGCGCGATGCTGCCCCTGTGGGACCCTGCGGCGCAATGGGCCAAGGCCATCGGCGCGCCGGATCTGGCCGCCCATCTGCAGGGCCATCTGAGCCTGCCGCAGGCCCGCGACCGGGCCGTCATCGCCTCGCGCCAATATGCCAAGGCGCAGCGGATCTGGTTCCGCGGGCGGATGCGCGACTGGCAGATGTGGCAGGCGGGCAACGCGGGCCTGGAACTCGCGCCCTGATTGCGAAACCTTCGCGGCCTCAACAGAGTTTTCACAATATGTGGTCATAGATCGGACGGCGGGCCCCTTCGCGGGCGCGCGCCGGACCCTGCGGCCCCTTGCACCCTGTTGATCGGACCCGGAACCCATGTCGCTTTGGGATCGCACGAACTGGCAGGAGGGATTTCCCTTCTCTCCGACCCGGCTGAAGCCGAAGGGCTCGGACCGGCCGGGGACCGCGTCGGAGGCGGTGACGGCGCCGCGCATCCCCGAGGACGGGACCCCGCCGGTCCCCTGGGCGCCGCCGGTCCCAAAGCCCACGCCCGGTGCCACCCTGCAGCGCTTCGCCCCCCGCCGCGCCCTGCTGCGCCTGCTGCCGCTGGCGGCTTTTGCCTGGGGCGGTTCGGGCAGCGCGCGCGGCAGCAGCCCCACCCTGCCCCGCACCCGGCCCGACCATCTGCTGATCTGGGTCGTCGCGGGCCGGATGCGCCTGCAGATCGCGCGCCAGACGGTCGAGATGCGGCCCGGCAGCCTCCGTTTCCTTCCCGCCGGCACCGCCTTCGCCGCCCTCCCCCTGCCGGGGGCCGAGGGGCATGTGCTGACGATCTCGCCCGACCTGAGCCATGGCCTCGACCCGGCCCTGCCCCGGCAGGTGACCGCAGGCCATGTCGGGGCGGCCGGGGACGCCCTGCTGGTCACCCTGCGCGATCTGGCCGACGAGGCCGCGCGGGCCAGCGACCGCCGGGCCCTGACCTGCCACCTGACCCTTTTGTCCCTGCGCCTGTCGCGCCTGGATCCCGAACCCGACCGCAGCCCCACGGACCTGCAGGCCGCCGCCCGCAACGCCGCCCCGCCCCACCCCGACCGCCCGCTGGTCGAACGCTTCCTGGCCCTGGCGGCGGTCGAGCTTGGCCATTGCCGCAGCCTGGCGGGGCTGGCGCAGGACCTGGGCACGACGCTGACCGTGCTGGACCGCGCCTGCCTCGCGGCGCGGGGCCGCCGGGCCGTGGACCTGCTGCACGGGCTGCGGCTGGACCGGGCGGCCGAGTTGCTGCGCCACACCGACTGCCCTCCGGCGCGCATCGCGCAGGACCTGGGCTATGCCAGCCACGCCCACCTGACCCGCGCCTTCGTGACCGCCACCGGCCGCACGCCCGAGGCCTATCGCCACCAGATGCGCCAGCCCTGAGGGGCGGCAGACCCAAGCCCCCCGCCGCGCACCTTTCTTCTTCACAAAAATATCCATCGAAGCGTGACGCCCGCCCCGCGGCCCGCACAAGGCGCGAACGCCCCCGTCAGTCCTCGCCGGGCAACTCACGGCCCTTGAACCCGGTCGCCACCACGAACTTCTCCGAGGAATCGCTGCGGCTGGCGGGGGGCTTGACGTTGACGACCTTGGTGAAGCGACGCTTCAGCAGGGTCTGCATCTCGACCTCGGCGCCGCCCGCCAAAACCTTGGCGACGAAGGTGCCGCCCGGCTCTAGCACGTCGAAGGCCAGCTGCGCCGCCGCCTCGACCAGCGCCACGATGCGGATGTGGTCGGTGCCCTTGTGGCCCGAGGACGAGGCCGCCATGTCCGACATCACCACGTCTGCAGGACCGCCCAGCCAGTCCTTGACCAGATCGTCGGCGCCCTCGGACAGGAAGTCCAGCACATGAATCTCGGCCCCTGGGATGGGATCGACCTCCTGCAGGTCCAGACCCAGCACGCGGCCGACCTTCTTGCCCGACTTCTCGCCCAGCGCGTTCACGCGGGCCACGGCCACCTGGCACCAGCCGCCGGGCGCGCAGCCCAGATCGACGACCCGGGCACCGGGCACCAGGAAGCGGTACTTGTCGTCCAGCTCCAGGATCTTGTAGGCCGCCCGCCCGCGATAGCCCTCGCGCTTGGCGCGAACCACGTAAGGGTCGTTCAGCTGCCGCTCCAGCCACAGGGTCGAGGACAGCTTGCGCCCCTTGGCCGATTTCACGCGCACCCGCAGATCGCGGGCGCCGCGCCCGCTGGTCTTGCCGTCCCGGCTGGTCGGTGTCTTCGTCATCTCATGCCACTCCGTTCAGGCCGTCCGGCGTCAGCACCCCATCGCGCACCATCTGGGCATAAAGCAACCCTTCGCGCAGCCCGCGATCGGCCACCGACAGCTTGTTGGTGGGCCAGACGCGCATCAGGGTCTGCAGGATCGCCGCCCCCGACATGATCAGCGCATGGCGCTCGCGCCCGATGCGCGGGTCGGTGCGGCGCCCCTCGGGACCCAGCTGCAGATAGGAATGGATGACCCGGTCGATCTGATCGCTGGTCATCTCCAGCCCGTCCACCTTGGTGCGGTCATAGCGGCGCAGGCCCAGGAAACTGGCCGCGACCGTGGTGACGGTCCCCGAGGTGCCGATGATCTGGAACCCCTCGTCGGGCGATCCGTCCGCATAGGGGGTGAAGTTCGCCAAGGCCTCCTCGAAGAACCAGCTCATCAGCGCGAAGCGGCCCTGATCGTCCTCCACATCGGCGAACTGATCGCGCAGCGTCGCCACGCCCAAAGGCACGCTGATCCAGTCCACCACCCGCGCGCCGCCGGGCTGCGGATTGCCGAAGCCGTCCGACAGCCGCATGATGGCGCGGGGACGCTCCTTGGGCTCCACATCCTCCAGGTCGATCCAGACCAGCTCCGTCGACCCGCCGCCGATATCGACGACCATCAGCGTCTCGGTCTTGTGGCTGACCAGCGGCGCGCAGCTGATCACCGCCAGCTGCGCCTCCTCCTCCGACCCGATGATCTCGATGGGCAGGCCGGTCTCGCGGCGGATGGTGCGCATGAAGTCGCGGCTGTTGCGGGCCCTCCGGCAGGCCTCGGTCGCCACAAGGCGCATGTTGCGGACCTTGTGCTGGTCCAGCTTGCGCCGGCAGACCTGCAATGCGTGGATGGTACGCGCCATCGAGCTGCGGGACAGGCGTCCCGAAGCTTCCAGCCCCTGACCAAGCTGAACCGGCTTGGAGAAGCTGTCGATGACCTGAAACTGACTGCCCGTCGGACGGGCAATCAGCATCCGGCAAGAATTTGTCCCGAGATCGAGCGCAGCATAAAGCGGCCCTTCCTCGGAAAGTCGGGTGCCAGACGGCTCGACCGTGATGTTCGGGAACGCGCCCGCACCCGCAGGACGCTTGGGCGTCATGACACACGCCCTCCGATGACTAGTTGAACAAAACGTAACCTGCCCGGAGGTACCATTCAAGGGGCGGCGGGCGCGATGCCGCCCCGTCCGGGCGATCCCCGGGGTCCGGGCCGAGGAAGTTCCGGCGCTTGCGCGGCCCGTCTTGACGCGCGGGCGGGCGCGCGGCAAGCAGGATCGATGATCGACATCCGCCCCGTAGCCCATCCGATCGGCAGGATCCTGACCGTCCTTGGGGCCTTCATGCTGGCGCCCATGGCGGTGGACTGGTGGCACGGCGATCCGCACTGGGCGGTCTTTCTGCAGTCCAGCGTGATGACCATGGTGGCGGGGCTGCTGATCTCGACCGCGACGGCGGGGCGCTATGACCATCTGAGCCTGCATCAGGCCTTCCTGCTGACCTCGGGGATCTGGCTGGTGCTGCCGCTGTTCGGCTGCCTGCCCTTCATGCTGGGCATGCCCAACGCGACCTTCACCGACGCGATGTTCGAATCGATGTCGGGCTTCACCACCACCGGCACCACGGTCTTTCCGCAGCTGGACCAGCTGGCGCGCGGCATCCACCTGTGGCGGGCGATCCTGCACTGGGCCGGGGGCCTGGGGATCGTCGTCGTGGCGATGGTCTTCCTGCCGGTGATGAAGGTCGGCGGCATGCAGTTCTTCCGGTCCGAGGGCTTCGACACGCTCGGCAAGGTGCTGCCCCGCGCGGGCCAGATCGCCGGAGAGATGACGCGCCTCTACCTGATCCTGACGGGGGCCTGTCTCGTCACCTACCTGATGCTGGGGATGAGCGGCTTCGACGCGGTCGTGCAGGCCTTCAGCACGGTGTCGACCGGCGGGTTCTCGAACTATGACGCCAGCTTTGGGGCGTTTCTGGGACCGGCGGAATGGGCGGCCTGCGTCTTCATGGTGCTGGCCTCGATCCCGTTCATCCGCATGGTGCAGCTGATGCGCGGGCAGGCGCGGCCCCTGTGGCGCGACACGCAGGTGCGGGCCTATCTGCGCTGGATCGCCTATGCCTGCATCATCATCCTGCTCTATCGCGTCCTCTGGCTGGGCCAGACCGGCCACCCCGAGGAGATGCTGCGCGAGACCCTGTTCAACACCATCTCGACCTTCTCGGGCACGGGCTTCGCCTCGACCGACATGACGGGCTGGGGGCATCTGTCCCTGACGGTGCTGATCATCTGCGGGCTGATCGGCGGCTGCACCGGATCGACGGGCTGTTCGGTCAAGGTCTTCCGCTATCTGGTGCTGTTCGAGGCGGTGCGCGCCCAGATCCGGCGCATGCATTCGCCGCACCGCGTCTATCCGCTGCGCTATGACGGCCATCCGCTGGAACAGGACGTGGTCGATTCGGTCATGGCCTTCTTCACGCTGTTCTTCCTGACCTTCGGGCTGCTGATCGTGGGCCTGTCGCTGACCGGGCTGCATCCGCGCACCGCCCTGACCGCCGCCTGGACCGCCATCGCCAATATCGGCCCGGTCTGGGGCCCCGAGATCACCGCCAACGGCTCCATCGCGGAGTTCCCGACCTCGGCCAAGTGGCTGATGACCTTCGGCATGTTCCTAGGGCGGCTGGAGCTGGTCTCGGTCCTGGTGCTGCTGCTGCCGCGCTTCTGGCGCGCCTAGGGCAGCGCGGGGGCGCCGGCTGCGTCCGTCACGGCCTCGGTCGTGAGGGCTGCGGGGGCATCGGCCGGCGGCGCCTCGCTCGCGCCCGGGGCGTGGCGGGTCAGGCTGTCGCTGAGTTCTGCCGACAGGCGGGCCTGCGCCTCGGGGTCCGTGGCGGGCCAGATCAGGACATATCCCTCGGCCCGGCCGTCGCGGACCCAGCCCTCGGCGGCGCCGATATGGGCGTCATTGGCGCCCTGCAGGGTGACATGGCCCTGCCGCACGGTGCGGTCCGGCGCGGGCACCCAGCCAAGCGCGGTCACCAGCCCCGCCAGGTCCAGCAATTCCTGCTGTCCGCCCGGCTGGCTGAACAGGATCAGCGCCGCGCCCGATCCGTCGCGGGGGCCATAGATCGACAGCGCCCGTTCCGCCCGGTCGAACTGCAACGCCGGCATCGGCGCGCTGACGGTCAGCCCGGTCGCGGCGTCGCGCAGCGGGGCGACCCCCATCTCGTCGCGCCAGGCCGCGCGCTGGTCGATCAGAGCCCGCAACGCGGTCCCGGGATCGGTCGAGGCGCGGCCCTGCGCGATCTGCGCTTGGATCGCGGCGCGCGTCATGGGACCGTCGGTGCCGTCGATCTCTCCGCCGTAATGCCCGGCCCATCGCAGCGCGCGCTGCGCCTCGTCCAGCGGCGGCAGGGGTTGCGCCGCATCGGGCAATGGCAGGTCGGGGGCCTGACCCTCGTCCAGCGGTTGACCCAAGGTGGCGCCCTCCACCAGCGTCGCGTCCTCGGGGATCAGCCCGGCCCGCGCCAGCACCGGCAGCCACGCGCGCCCGGCCTCCCGCGCGACAGGGCCCAGGGCCAGGGCGAAGGCACCGTCGGGCAGGCCCCATAGCCCCGCCTCGGGGAACTCGGCGCGAAGGCGGGCCAGCGCGGCCTCGGCCTCGGCACGGTCGGCCAGCGTGTCCAGCCGCAGGAAGTGGACAGGCGCGGGCGGTGCCTCGGGCGCGACCGCCCCTGCGGCATCCCCCTCATTTCCCCCCGCGGGCGTCAGCGCCGTGCCCGGCGCCGGCACGCTGACGAAGCTGTCCCCCGGCACCGCGCCCGCCGCGCGCAGATCGCGCAGCCGCGCCTCGGCCTGGGCGCGGTCCAGCGGACCAAGCGCGATCCCGGTCCAGCCGCCCGGCAGCGGCAGCGTCACCACGTCGTCGAACTGCGCGGCCCAGGCCGCCGCGGCTTCGGTCGCGGCGCCGGGCAGGCGCTTGGCCTCCAGCCGGATCACCGCCTCCTGCGCCAGCGCCATCCCCGGCAGCGCCGTTGCCAGAACCATCGCCGCCACGCACCGCCGCATCGGGGTCGCCTTGCCCATCATCCTGCCCTGCCATCCTGTCGCGGGACCGCTGCCCGCTGCCCGGCCTTTATTGACCCTGTGGCACCGCGCGCCTAGAAGACGCGGGCGCCCTGCCCCCGATTAATGCAAAAGGACGGCCCGATGACCAGCCCCAACCGACCCCGCAGTTTCCAGGAGATCATCTTGGCGTTGCAGACCTATTGGGCGGCACAGGGCTGCGCCATCCTGCAGCCCTACGACATGGAGGTCGGCGCGGGCACCTTCCACCCGGCCACCACGCTGCGTGCCCTGGGCAGCCGGTCCTGGGCCGCGGCCTATGTGCAGCCCTCGCGCCGCCCCACGGATGGCCGCTACGGCGAGAACCCCAACCGGCTGCAGCATTACTACCAGTATCAGGTCATCATCAAACCCTCGCCCCCCGATCTGCAGGAGCTGTATCTGGGCAGCCTGCGCGCCATCGGTCTGGACCCGATGGTCCATGACGTCCGCTTCGTCGAGGATGACTGGGAATCCCCGACCCTCGGCGCATGGGGCCTGGGATGGGAGGTCTGGTGCGACGGGATGGAGGTCAGCCAGTTCACCTATTTCCAGCAGGTCGGCGGGCATGACTGCCGCCCCGTGTCGGGCGAGCTGACTTACGGTCTGGAACGTCTGGCCATGTATGTGCTGGGCGTCGAGCATGTCATGGACATGCCCTTCAACGATCCCGACAGCCCCATCGCGCTGTCCTATGGCGACATCTTCCGCCAGACCGAACAGGAATACAGCCGCTGGAACTTCGACCAGGCCGACACCGACATGCTGTTCCAGCATTTCAAGGATGCCGAGGCCGAATGCGCCCGCATCCTGGGCGCGGACCGCACCGACAGCGCGGGCCGCGTGATCCCGATGGCGCACCCGGCCTATGATCAGGCGATCAAGGCCAGCCACATCTTCAACCTGCTGGATGCGCGCGGCGTCATCTCGGTCACCGAGCGGCAGGCCTATATCGGACGGGTGCGGACGCTGGCCAAAGGCTGCGCGGATCTGTTCCTGACCACCGATGCCGCAGGCGGGGTCGCCGCATGAACTGGGGCAAGGTCGCCGCACTGGCCCTGCTGGGCAGCGCCGTCGCGGCCGGCGGCGGCATGTGGTACGCGCAGCAATACGGCTATTACGAGCCCATCGACCCGACCGGCCCCGGCGCCGCGCTGGCCGTCGCCACCGCCGCGGGCGAGCAACCCCTGACCCTGTCCGGGTTCGAGGGGATCGACGCGGTCAGCTCTCCGCTGCGCTGGCGGGCCTGCGCGACGGTCGAGGCCGTCCCCGCCGACGCGGTGCCCTTCCAGGACGCCACGCCCTTGAACGCCCCGCGCTGGTTCGACTGCTTCGACGCCCCGCAGATCGGCGCCGATCTGGCCGACGGCACCGCCCGCGCCCTCCTGTCGGTCGAGGATATCCGCCCCGACGTGGACCGGGTGCTGGCCGTCTATCCCGACGGCCGCGTCTATGGCTGGCACCAATATGTTGACAAGACCCCGGAACGCGGAGTGATGGACTGATGCCCGACCTGCTGATCGAACTGTTTTCCGAGGAAATCCCCGCCCGCATGCAGGCCCGCGCCCGCGAGGACCTCAAGCGCCTCGTGACCGAGGGGCTGGTGCAGGCGGGCCTGACCTATGCCGGCGCCGGGGCCTTCTCGACCCCGCGCCGCTTGACCCTGACGGTCGAGGACCTGACCGCCCACAGCCCCACCACGCGGGAAGAGCGCAAGGGCCCCCGCTTGGACGCCCCCGAAAAGGCGCTGGAGGGGTTCCTGCGCTCCACCGGCCTGACCCGCGACCAGCTGGACGCGCGCGACGACAAGAAGGGCCAGGTCTGGTTCGCCACGATCACCCAGCCCGGCCGCCCCGCCGCCCAGATCGTGGCCGAGGTGCTGGAGGCCGCGATCCGCACCTTCCCCTGGCCCAAATCCATGCGATGGGGCGCGGGCAGCCTGCGGTGGGTCCGCCCGCTGCATTCCATCCTCTGCATCCTGTCGGATGAGGCGGGCGCCGAAATCGTCCCCCTGACAGTCGATGGCATCGCCGCCGCCAACACCACGCGCGGCCACCGCTTCATGGCCCCCGACGCCTTCCCCGTCACCGGCTTCGAGGATTACGCCACCAAGCTGCGCCGCGCCCGCGTCATGCTGGACGCCGAGGAACGCGCCTCGGAAATCCGCGCGCAGGCCGAGAACCTGGCCTTCGCGCGCGGCTGGCAGATCGTCCCAGACGAGGCGCTGCTGGCCGAGGTCGCGGGCCTCGTCGAATGGCCCGTCCCGCTGATGGGCGTGATCGAGGACCGCTTCCTGGCGCTGCCCCCCGAGGTGCTGCAGACATCGATGAAGGAACACCAGAAGTTCTTCTCGGCCCGCAACCCGCGCACCGGCCGGATCGAGGGCTTCGTGACCGTCGCCAATATCGAGACCCCCGACGACGGCGCCACCATCCTGGCCGGCAACCAGCGCGTGCTGGCCGCCCGCCTGTCGGATGCGGCCTTCTTCTGGGAAAACGACCTGCGCGAGGCGAAATCCGGCATGACAGCCTGGGCCGAAGGCCTGACCTCGGTCACCTTCCACAACAAGCTGGGCTCGCAAGCCGACCGGATCGCCCGCATCGCCGCATTGGCCCGCGAGATCGCCCCCCTTGTCGGCGCCGACCCCGACCAGTCCGAACGCGCCGCCCGTCTGGCCAAGCTGGACCTGCGCTCCGCCATGGTCGGAGAGTTCCCCGAACTGCAGGGCACGATGGGCCGCTACTACGCTTTGGAGGCCGGAGAGCCCGAGGCCATAGCCGACGCCGCCCGCGACCACTACGCCCCCCTCGGCCCCTCCGACGCGGTCCTGACCGCGCCGGTGTCGGTCGCCGTGGCACTGGCCGACAAGATCGACACGCTGACGGGGTTCTGGGCGATCGACGAGAAGCCGACAGGATCGAAGGATCCGTTCGCGCTGCGGCGGGCGGCGTTGGGGGTGATCCGGTTGGTACTGGAAAACAGGCTCGAATTGCCGTTGGTGCAATACGCAGAACCGACAGAGGCGGGAGGCATCCAAGGAACTAAAGGTCGTCTCGGCCTCCTCAGTCGCGCGTATATGCGAATCCTCCAAGAGGCACTGGCAACAAAAATCCGGGCTCGAAGCGAAACATTGGAAGAGGCGCTGGCGCGCATAGAGCAGCCTAGACCCGGACCGGTCCTCATCAGCGGTAACCGAGAAGGCCTAGTGGCCGACCTCCTCTCCTTCCTCCACGACCGCCTCAAAGTCCACCTGCGCGACCAGGGCATCCGCCACGACATCATCGACGCCGTCCTCGCGCAGGAGGGCAACGACGACCTCGTTCAGGTGGTGAACCGCGCCACCGCGCTGAACGCCATGCTGCAGACCGAAGACGGGAAAGACCTCACGCAGGGCCTCAAGCGCGCGGGCAACATCCTGGCGCAGGCCGAGGAGAAGGACGGCGTCGAATACAGCTTCGGCGCCGACATCAAGTTCGCCGAGACGGACGAGGAACGCGCCCTCTTCGCCGCCCTCGACGGCGCCGAACCGGCGATCCGCCACGCTATGGCCTCCGAGGACTTCCCCTCCGCCATGTCCGCCATTGCCGCCCTGCGCAGCCCCATCGACGCCTTCTTCGAGGCCGTGCAGGTCAACACCGACAGCCAGATCCTGCGCCGCAACCGCCTGAACCTGCTCTCGCGCATCCGCGACGCCGGCCGCCAGATCGCCGACTTCACCCGCATCGAGGGATGATCCCCTGCCAAAGGTCCGCCCCGACCTTTGGCAGTCCGCTCCACACACGGCGTCACGCAAGACGTGACGGCGGGCAGGCTCATGGCCCTAGTCTCGCCCCGCGCCTCGCGTCGTCCAAAATCACCCGAAAAGGACGGGCCTGCCGCCCCCCCAATTCCGCCACACCCCCACCCCAACGAAAGAGACCGCAGGCTCCCACCCGCGGTCTCTTTCTTCTTCACGAAAATATCCCGCAGGGGGTCCGGGGGGCGCGCAGCCCCCCGGCGATCGCGGGACGCGGATCAGACCGCGCGTTCCACCATCATGTGCTTGATCGAGGCGATCGCCTTGGCCGGGTTCAGGCCCTTCGGGCAGGTGTTGGTGCAGTTCATGATCGTGTGGCAGCGATACAGCTTGAAGGGATCCTCCAGCTCGTCCAGACGCTCGCCGGTGGCCTCGTCGCGGCTGTCGATGATCCAGCGATAGGCGTGCAGCAGCGCGGCCGGGCCCAGATAGCGGTCGCCGTTCCACCAGTAGGACGGGCAGGCGGTCGAGCAGGAGGCGCAGAGGATGCACTCGTAGAGCCCGTCCAGCTTCTTGCGATCCTCGATCGACTGCTTCCATTCCTTGCCCGGCGTGGGCGTCTTGGTCTGCAGATAGGGGTTCACCGAGGCGTGCTGGGCATAGAAATGCGTCAGGTCGGGGACCAGGTCCTTGACCACCGCCATATGCGGCAGCGGATAGATCGACACGTCGCCCTTCACCTCGTCGATGCCGTAGATGCAGGCCAGGTGGTTGCCGCCGTCGATGACCATCGCGCAGGATCCGCAGATCCCCTCGCGGCAGGACCGGCGGAAGGCCAAGGTCGGGTCGATCTCGGACTTGATCTTGATCAGCGCGTCCAGCATCATCGGGCCGCACTTGTCCAGATCGATGACATAGGTGTCCAGGCGCGGGTTCTCGCCCGTCTCGGGATCCCACCGATAGATCTTGAACGTCTTGACGTTGGTGGCGCCGACGGGCTTCGGCCAGGTCTTGCCGACCCGGATCTGGCTGTTCTTGGGCAGGGTGAACTGGACCATGGGGTAGCTCCTTTCAGAGAGTGCCTTCGGATGGCGATGGCGCCGTAAACAGGGGTTGCGAGCGAGAGACCAGATCGGCCACCCGGTCGCGGGCGTGGGGGTTCAGCGCCAGCCCGTTCAGGCGGCGCAGGAATTCGGTGGCATTCGCGCTCAGTTGCTCCATGCCGCGCCCGTCCAGGGGCGGCAGGGCATCGATGCGCGCCGGGTCGATCCCGGCCAGGTCCAGCAACTGGCGGCCAGGGCGTTCGGGCTCGGGCTCGTCCTCCAGCCTCACGCGGGTCACGCGCTCGGACCCGAGCGCGGCCGACAGGCGCCGGATCAGGTCGCCCCAGCCCGGCAGTCCGGCGGTTTCGGCCTGGAACTCGTCCCAGGTGCGCCCGTAGCCGTCCGTGCGCACGGCCTGCGCCCAGACCGAGGGCAGCCAGGAAGCCATCCGCCGCGTGTAGATCACGACGCGGGGGGCAAAGCCGCGCGCGGCGGCCTGATCCAGCAGCGGCGCCATCATCCCCGGCAGCGCCGGATAGAGCCGCGTCTCGCCGCCATTCCCGGGCATCGCCCCCGCCAGGTTTTCGTGGCTGAGGACGACCGTCTGCAGGCCGTCGGGCAGCGTGTCCAGAACCGTTCCGAAGGCATCCGACAGCGCCAGGCGGCGGTCGCGGTCCTCGCTGAGGCTGGCTGCGATCGCCGCCCGTCCCAGGGGACGCATCGGCGTGCCCTCCTCGGGGGTGCGCACGATCAGACTGTCCGACAGCGCTTCGGCCGAGCGGCGCAGGAAACGCTGCAGCGAGGTGGTGCCGGTCTTCTGCACGCCGACATGAAGGATCAGCGGGCGGCTCATGACGCGCCCCGCCAGCCCGGCTGGTCGGCCAGCGCGCGTTCGGGCATCTGGCCCGACCGCCGCTGCACGCAGCGGCTGAACACCTCGGCCGGATCCCGGCCGCGCAGATAGTCGCCGCTGATTTCCAGCTCGATCCCGCCATAGCCGCGGGTTCCGCCCTGCCCCGAGCCCACGCCCATGGCAATGCTGCCACGCGGGCCTTGGGCCAGGTCTGCATCGCGCAGGCACACGCGCTCGGCCTGATCCACCGGGATCGGACCGCAGGCCGCCACGACTGCCACCAGGGGCAGCCAGGCGATGCGCCGTGCCTGCGCGATCATGGCCTTACGCCGTGCGCGCCGCAGCGGCGATGCACTGCGTCGTGGTCGGACGCGAGACGATCGACGCCACGCTGTCCGCCGTGCCGGCGATGCCCGAGCGCGACATCTGGGCGATGTCGATCAGTTCGGCGGTGGTCGCGTTGTTGATCACGCAATCGGTATAGGGCGAGACGTTCACGCCCGGCAGGCGGCGCTGCATCTCGCTGTCGACCACGTTGCGGACGATCTGGCGCGAGGCGGCGTCGAGGATCGTGGGCGTGGTCGCGATCGGAGCGGAAGGAACGACCGGGGCCGCCATCGGGATCGGGGCGACGCAGCCCGCCAAGGTGGCGACGGCCAAGCCGCAGGCGGCAAGAAGGTTGAAACGCATCAGTAAACCCTTTTTTTCGGAGCGATCTTGGTCAGTTCGATCCCGCCGTCTTCGGCCTTTGTCAGGGGCTCCAGGTGAACGGGACGGTAGGCCAGTTTAACCTTGTTCCCATCGACCCAGGCAAGCGAATGCTTGCGCCAGTTGGCGTCATCCCGCTCAGGATAATCCTCGTGCGCATGCGCGCCGCGGCTTTCCTTGCGGGCCTCGGCCGCAACGATCGTCGTCAGGGCGTTGGGCATCAGGTTGGTCAGCTCCAACGTTTCCATCAGGTCCGTGTTCCAGATCAGGCCGCGATCCGTCACCTTCAGGTCATCAAGTTTTCCGGCGATGGCGCCCATCTTCTCCATCCCCTCGGCCAAGGTCTTGTCGGTGCGGAACACCGCGGCGTCCAGCTGCATGGTGCGCTGCATCTCGTCGCGCAGCTCGGCCGTGCCGGTGGTGCCCTGCGCGTGGCGCAGCCCGTCGAAGCGGTCCAGCGCCTTGTCGACCTGGCTCTGGTCGGTTGAGGGCACCGCGCCCACGCGGTCGATCACGTCGCCCGCCCGGATCGCGGCGGCCCGGCCAAAGACCACCAGGTCGATCAGGCTGTTCGAGCCCAGGCGGTTCGCGCCATGCACCGAGGCGCAGCCGGCCTCGCCCACGGCCATCAGGCCGGGGAAGATCGCGTCGGGGTTTTCTTCCGTCGGTGCAAGGACTTCGCCCCAATAGTTCGTGGGGATGCCGCCCATGTTGTAGTGCACGGTGGGAATGACCGGGATCGGCGCGCGGGTCAGATCGACGCCGGCAAAGATCTTGGCGCTTTCGCTGATGCCCGGCAGACGCTCGTTCAGGGTCTCGGGCGGCAGGTGCATCAGGTTGAGGAAGATGTGGTCCTTGTCGGGACCCACGCCGCGTCCCTCGCGGATCTCCATCGTCATGCAGCGGCTGACCACGTCGCGGCTGGCCAGATCCTTGTAGGTCGGGGCATAGCGCTCCATGAAGCGCTCGCCTTCCGAGTTGGTCAGATAGCCGCCCTCGCCGCGCGCGCCCTCGGTGATCAGGCAACCCGAGCCGTAGATGCCGGTCGGGTGGAACTGCACGAACTCCATGTCCTGCAGCGGCAGGCCCGCACGTGCCACCATGCCGCCGCCGTCGCCGGTGCAGGTATGGGCGCTGGTCGCGCTGAAATAGGCGCGGCCATAGCCGCCCGTGGCCAGCACCACCATCTTGGCGTTGAAGACATGCATGGTGCCGTCGTCCAGCTTCCAGCAGACGACCCCGGTGCAGCGCCCGTCGGTGACGATCAGGTCCAGCGCGAAATACTCGATGAAGAATTCCGCGTTATGCTTGAGCGACTGGCCATAGAGCGTGTGCAGGATCGCGTGGCCGGTCCGGTCGGCGGCGGCGCAGGTGCGCTGCACCGGGGGGCCCTCGCCGTATTCGGTCGTGTGGCCGCCGAAGGGGCGCTGGTAGATGCGGCCATCCTCGGTGCGGCTGAAGGGGACGCCGTAATGCTCCAGCTCGTAGACGGCCTTGGGGGCCTCACGCGCCAGGTATTCCATGGCGTCGGTGTCGCCCAGCCAGTCCGACCCCTTGACGGTGTCGTACATGTGCCACTGCCAGTTGTCGGGGCCCATGTTGGACAGCGAGGCGGCGATGCCGCCCTGTGCCGCGACGGTGTGCGAGCGCGTCGGGAAGACCTTGGTCACGCAGGCCGTGCGCAGGCCCTGCTCGGCCATGCCGAGGGCGGCCCGAAGGCCCGCGCCGCCGGCACCGACGACGACGACGTCATAGTCATGCGTATGTGTTTCGTAGGCTGCCATGTCGTCCTCAGATCGCAATGATGGTGAAGGCCATCTTCGCCAGCGCGAAGATCGCAGCGGCGATGACGCCCCAGCCGAAGATCGCGATGGCGACCATGGTCAGCTGCTGGGCGGTGCCGTGGACATAGTCGGCGATCGCGCCGCCCTGCGAGCCCTTGATGAAGTGCAGCATCCCCACGATCACGAAGAGCGCGGTGATGATGCCCGGGAAGGGCCGGCCGAAATGGGCCACGACCTCGGGCTGGCTGAGACCGATGGCCCCGCCGACCGCGATCAGGAAAAGCGGCGTCAGGATGACCAGCGCATAGCTGCTCATCGTGATGTTCCAGTGATGCGTGGTGCCCGAGCGGGCCGAACCCAGGCCCGAGGCCGCCTTGCGGGGGGTGATGTAGCGCATGATGCGTGGCCCTCAGCTGACGAAGAAGATGATCAGGCTCAGCAGCGTCAGCACCACCGAACCGATGATGATGGCCCAAGAGCCGCGCTTGGCGTTCTCGATCTCCAGCCCCAGGCCGTTGTCGTAGAACAGGTGCCGCACGCCCGACAGCGCATGGAACCACAGCGCCCAGGCCGAGGCGGTCATGACCAGGAAGCCCAGCCAGGACCGCATGACCCAATCGGCCGCCGCGAAGGCGCCGGGGCTGCTGACGGCGGCGACCAGCCACCAGACCAGCAGCACGATGCCCGCGACCAGCGCATGGCCGGTGATCCGCGTCAGGATCGAGGTCACGGCGGGAATGGGCAGGCGATAGACCTGAAGATGGGGGGAAAGCGGCCGGTTACCCCGGTTCACGTCGGCCATTGGCGGCCCTCCTTTGTCGGTTCAGCTTGATCCCGTCGCAGGCGCCCCAGATGGGCGTGGGCTGGCCGCGCGGGCTGGCGATTGGTGCCGTTCTTGATCCCATAGATGCCCCCTGTCACCTGCAACGTCCACCCCGCGCGCCGATTTGCCGCGGAAACGGGACTTTGTGATCACAGTCGCGGCGGCTGTGATCACAAGTAACCAAGTTCTCGGGCAAGGCAGGCCCTGCAGGGGGACAACGGGGGGATGAAGGGGCGACTCGGGGCATGGCGTCAGACGGGCATCAGGGCCCAGTAGTCCAGATCCAGCAGGACGTCGGGCAAGTATTTCCCGTTCGCGTCGCGCAGGGTCATGGCCGCGCTGTCGCCCTTGGTGGCGACCAGGCGCAGCCGGATCGCGCCCACGCCGGGGGCCCTGGTCGGGGCGGTGTCCAGCACCTCGGACCAGGCGCGCACCGTGTCGCCCGCGAAGCAGGGCGCGGCGTGGGCACCCGCGTTCAGCGCCACGATCATCTGCGCATTGGCCAGCCCGTTGAAGGACAGCGCGCGGGCCAGACTGATGACATGGCCGCCATAGATCAGCCGCCGCCCGTCGGGCCGGTGGGTCGCGTCGAAATGCACCTTGGCGGTGTTCTGCCACAGGCGGGTGGCCAGCATGTGCTCGGCCTCCTCGATGGTGACGCCGTCGACATGGTCGATCGTCTCGCCGATGGCATAGTCGGACAGGCGGTGGGGTTCGCCCGCCAGATCGAAGTCGTAATTCTCGAAGCTCAGCCCCTCGGGCACCAGCAGGTCGGCGGCCTCGACCGCCGGGGCCAGGTCGGGGACCACCGGATCGGGGCCGGGCGATGCGGCGTCGCGCTTGCGCACCATCACCCACCGCACATAGTCCAGCACCGCCTCGTCCACCTGATTGAGCCCGGTGGTGCGCACCCAGACCACCCCCGCCTGCCCGTTCGAGGTCGGCCGCAGCCCGATCACCTGGCTTTCGGCGCGCAGCGTGTCGCCCGGCCAGACCGGCCGCAGCCAGCGCCCCTGCGCATAGCCCAGATTGGCGATGGCGTTCAGGCTGATGTCCGGGACGGTCTTGCCGAAGACCGTGTGGAAGGCCAAAAGGTCGTCCAGCGGACTGCCGTCCAGCCCGCAGGAGATCGCGAACTCGTCCGAGGAATAGAGCGCGTGCCGCGCGGGATAGAGCGCGTGGTACAGCGCCCGCTCCCCCTCGGCCACCGTGCGGGGGACCGCATGGCGGATGGTCTGGCCGATGGCGTAATCCTCGAAGAACCGTCCCGGACTGGTCTTGGTCATCGGCGCTCCTATTGCTGGCCCAGCTTCATGTCGGGGTGATATTCGGCCATGACCTGCTTGGTGACGGCCTGCGCCATGCGCATGACCCCCTTCGCGGGATCATGCGCCATCGAGGGGCTGCCATGCAGCGACCAGCCCTTGGACAGGGCCTCGCTGACGCGGTGGCAGAACTGGCCGGTGTCGTCTTCGGTGATGCAGCGGTACAGCGTGGTCATCAGGCACCTCCGAAGGGCCAGGGGCCGATCCAGCCGTGGATCAGGCCCAGAACGATCAGCACGATGACGGCGCCGCCGGCGGCCATCGCCTCCTTGCGGGCGGGGAACGGACCCTTGGGGCGGACCCAGGGGGCGGCGCGGTTGATCAGCACCATCTCGAGCAGCGCCCAGACCAGCAGCCCGCCGAACAGCACGAAGGACGGCACGTCGCCATTGACCAGCAGATGCGCCACCGCCCAAAGCGAGAAGCCCCACAGTTGCGGATGCCGGGTGAAGGACGTGACCTTGGTCTTCATCCCCGAGGCGGCGAACAGATAGATCGCCACCAGCACCAGCAGGTTGTTGATGCCCACCATCGCCGGGCTGGGACCCCAGTAGACCGCCCCCTGCGCGCCCTGATAGCCGATGACCATCAGGATGATCGACAGGACCAGCGCGCCCGTGACCATCGCCTTGCCGCGATCGCCCATCGAGGCGCGCTGCGCGGGCGCGATCCGCTTGAAGAGATGCGCGGCCCACCACAGGGCCACGCCTAGGATCAGGATCAGCATCTGGCTTTCCTTTCGCTGGAGTGCTTGCGCGGCAGACTGCCCTTATTGCGCCAGTTCCGCAATCGCCCGCGCCCGGTCCAGCGTCTGGCGGGCGGTGTCGACATGCAGGTTCTCGACGATCCGGCCATCCACCACCGCCACCCCCTGCCCCTGCGCGCCCGCCGCCTCGAAGGCCTCGATCTGGCGGCGGGCCAGCGCGATCTCGTCCTCGGTCGGCGCGAAGGCGGCGTTGGCGATGTCCAGCTGCGCGGGATGGATCAGCGTCTTGCCGTCAAAGCCCATGTCGCGGCCCTGCTCGCATTCGGCGCGCAGCCCGTCCTCGTCCTTGAAGGCGTTGAAGACGCCGTCGACGATCACCACTCCATGCGCCTTGGCCGCCAGCAGGCACAGGCCCAAGGCCGCCATCATCGGCAGGCGGTCGGGGCGGGTGCGGCTGCCCAGCTCCTTGGCCAGATCGTTGGTGCCCATGACCATGCCCTGCAGGCGCGGATGCGCGGCGATGGCGGCGGCGTTCAGCATGCCCAGGGGCGTCTCCATCATCGCCCAGAGGGGCGTGTCGGGGATCAGCGCGGCCACCCGGTCCAGATCGGCGGGACCGTCCACCTTGGGGATCAGGACCGCATCGGCGGGCAGGTCGGCGCAGGCCCGCGCGTCCTCCTCGCCCCAGGCCGAGGTGAGCGCGTTGATCCGCACGATCCGCGCCCGGGGGCCGTAATCCTGGGCCAGTGCCTCGGCCAGCGCCGCCCGGGCGGCGGGCTTGGCGTCGGGGGCGACGGCGTCCTCCAGGTCGAAGATGATCGCATCGGCGGCAAGGCCGCGCGCCTTCTCCATCGCGCGGGCATTGGCGGCGGGAATATAGAGAACCGATCGGTAGGGGCGGGCCATGCGGAACCTCCGGGCAATGATGTTGCGCGACGCTGCCCCGGCGCGCCACAAATGGCAAGCCGAAATTGCCGCACTGCGGCATCAGCCCGCGAAGGCCTGCCAGATCAGCCGCAGCGACACCGCCAGCAGCCCCCAGGTGATCAGCTGGTAGAAGAGCTTCGGCGGGATCACCCGGACCAGCCGCAGCCCCGCCCAGACCGCCACCAGCGACAGCGGCATCAGCACCGCCGCCGTCGCCAGATTGGCCAGCGACAGCTGCCCGAGCGCGGCATAGGGGATCAGCTTGATCCAGTTGCCGATGGCGAAGAACCAGGTGGTCGTGCCCGCATAGATCAGCGGCGACAGGCGCAGGGGCTGGGCATAGACCTGCCACAGCGGCGCCCCCGAATGGCTGACGAAGCTGGTATAGCCCGCCATCCCGCCCCACAGCGTCGCCGCCGCCCCCGAGGCGCGGCGCGGCGGCCCCTCCCGCAGCGGCCGGATCAGCGCGTTGAGCGCGAATCCCAGCCCGATCACCCCCACGATCAGCGTCACGCCCCGCACCGGCACGATGCTGGCCGTGGCCCAGCCCACCGCGATCCCCGCCACCGCGCCCGGCAGGGCCAGCATCAGCACCCGGCGGTCGAAATTGCGGCGGAAGGCGATCAGCCCGCCCACGTCCGAGACGACATAGATCGGCAGCAGCAGCCCCGCCGCCTGCACCGGCGACATGACCAGCGACATCAGCGGGACCGAGATGATCCCCACCATCGCCAGCCCGCCCTTGGACAGGCCCACCGCGATGGCCGCCACCACGGCCAGCGCCCAGCCCGTGACCGACAGCTCCAGCATGCGCTTCCCCCGATGCACGACGTGCAAGCTGTGGCGCGCGACCGGGCGATTGGCAAGTGTTGGCGCCATCAGCGCCCCGGGTCCGTGGCGATGTCTTGCGGAATGGCGCGCGACCCCTTAACCCTCGCGCCACAATTCACCCTGAAATCGGAGGTTATCCATGGCCCGACCCAAAATCGCACTGATCGGTGCGGGGCAGATCGGCGGCACGCTGGCGCATCTGGTCGCGATGAAGGAACTGGGCGACGTCGTCCTGTTCGACATCTCGGAAGGCACGCCGCAGGGCAAGGCCCTGGACATCGCGCAGTCCGGCCCGTCCGAGGGCTTCGATGCCCGCATGAAGGGCGCCAACGACTATGCAGACATCGCCGGCGCAGATGTCTGCATCGTCACAGCAGGCGTGCCCAGGAAGCCGGGCATGAGCCGCGACGACCTCTTGGGCATCAACCTGAAGGTCATGAAATCCGTGGGCGAGGGCATCGCCAAGCACGCCCCCGACGCCTTCGTGATCTGCATCACCAACCCGCTCGACGCCATGGTCTGGGCGCTGCGCGAGTTCTCGGGCCTGCCCCACAACAAGGTCTGCGGCATGGCCGGCGTGCTGGATTCGGCCCGCTTCCGCCACTTCCTGTCGCTGGAGTTCAACGTCTCCATGCGCGACGTGACGGCCTTCGTGCTGGGCGGGCATGGCGACACGATGGTGCCGCTGACCCGCTATTCCACGGTCGCGGGCATCCCGCTGCCCGACCTGGTCAAGATGGGCTGGACCACGCAGGAGAAGCTGGACGGAATCGTACAGCGCACCCGCGACGGCGGCGCCGAGATCGTCGGCCTTCTGAAGACCGGCAGCGCCTTTTATGCGCCCGCCACCAGCGCGATCGAGATGGCCGAGGCCTATCTCAAGGACCAGAAGCGCGTCCTGCCCTGCGCGGCGCATGTGGACGGCGCCTATGGCCTCAAGGGCATGTATGTCGGCGTGCCGACGATCATCGGCGCCGGCGGCGTCGAGAAGGTCATCGACATCAAGCTGGACCGTGACGAGCAGGCGATGTTCGACAAGTCGATCGACGCCGTGAAGGGCCTGGTCGAGGCCTGCAAGGGCATCGATTCCAGCCTCGCCTGATCCTGCCGTCCCAAGACTGACCTGCGGCGCGTCCCCGGACGCGCCGCTTGCATGTCAGCCCTACGAGGGGCGCGGGGGATGCGGGGTTTACATGTTGTCCCTCACCTGAACGTGACTGTTCCGCGTGCGAATCACCCGAGGCCCCTCGCCCGCCCGATCCTTTGTGATCACAGCCTTTCTGCCTGTGATCACATTAAGCGACTTCCCGCCGGTTTTCGGCATTTTACGGGGATTCCGTTTCAGACAGCCCCCGCCCTGTGGCACAACGCCCCAAATCAGTCGAACCGAACGAGGGGGTCGCGATGAACATTCACGAATACCAGGCCAAGGCGCTGCTGCGTCAATACGGCGCGCCGGTCAGCGATGGCCGCATCGTGATGAAGGCCGACGAGGCCAAATCGGCCGCAGGCGAGATGGACGGCCCGCTCTGGGTCGTCAAGGCGCAGATCCACGCGGGTGGACGCGGCAAGGGCAGCTTCAAGGAAGCCGCCGCCGGCGAGAAGGGCGGCGTGCGCTTGGCCAAGTCGGTCACCGAGGCCGAAGAGATGAGCCGCCAGATGCTGGGCCGCACGCTGGTCACGCACCAGACGGGCCCCGCGGGCAAGCAGGTCAACCGCATCTACATCGAGGACGGCAGCGACATCTCGCGCGAGCTGTACCTGGCCCTGCTGGTCGATCGCCAGACCAGCCGCGTCAGCTTCGTGGCCTCGACCGAAGGCGGCATGGACATCGAGGAGGTGGCCGAGCACACCCCCGAGAAGATCGTGACCTTCAGCGTCGATCCCGCCTCGGGCCTGTCGGACTTCCACGGCCGCCGCGTGGCCTTCGCCCTGGGTCTGGAGGGTGGCCAGGTCAAGCAATGCGTGGCCCTGGTCAAGAACCTCTATCGCATGTTCATCGAAAAAGACATGGAGATGCTGGAGATCAACCCGCTGATCGTGACCCCCGAGGGCCAGATCAAGTGCCTCGACGCCAAGATGGGCTTCGACAACAATGCGCTCTATCGCCAGCAGGACATCCTGGCCCTGCGCGACGAGACCGAGGAGGACAGCAAGGAGCTGGCCGCCTCCAAGTTCGACCTGAACTACATCGCGCTGGACGGCGAGATCGGCTGCATGGTCAACGGCGCCGGTCTGGCGATGGCCACCATGGACATCATCAAGCTGTTCGGGGCCGAGCCCGCCAACTTCCTGGACGTGGGCGGTGGTGCCACCACCGAGAAGGTCACCGAGGCGTTCAAGATCATCACCTCTGACCCGAACGTCAAAGGCATCCTGGTCAACATCTTCGGCGGCATCATGCGCTGCGACATCATCGCGGAAGGCATCATCGCCGCCGTGAAGGAAGTCGGCCTGCAGGTCCCGCTTGTCGTGCGCCTGGAAGGCACGAACGTGGAACTGGGCAAGGAGATCATCGCCAACAGCGGGTTGAACGTGATCGCCGCCGACGACCTCAAGGACGGCGCCGAGAAGATCGTGAAAGCGGTCAAGGGCTGATCCATCCGGGCGCGCGACAGCCGCGCGCCCTCCTCTGGAACATCGCCGCGCAGGTGCGCGGCTTACGCAAGGAGGCCATGATGGCCGTTCTCGTCGACAAGAATACCAAAGTCATCTGCCAGGGGATCACCGGATCCCAAGGCACGTTCCACACCGAACAGGCGATCGCCTACGGCACCAAGATGGTCGGCGGCGTCACGCCCGGCAAGGGTGGCACGGACCATCTGGGCATGCCCGTCTTCAACTCGGTCCACGAGGCTGTGGCGGTGACCGGCGCGAATGCGTCCGTGATCTATGTCCCGCCCCCGTTCGCGGCGGATTCGATCCTGGAGGCCATCGACGCCCAGGTGCCGCTGATCGTCTGCATCACCGAAGGCATCCCGGTGCTGGACATGATGCGCGTCAAGCGCGCCCTGCAGGGCAGCCAGTCGCGCCTGATCGGGCCGAACTGCCCCGGCATCATGACACCCGACGAATGCAAGATCGGCATCATGCCGGGCAGCATCTTTCGTCGCGGCTCCGTGGGCGTCGTGTCGCGCTCGGGCACGCTGACCTACGAGGCCGTCAAGCAGACGTCCGACGTGGGTCTGGGCCAGTCCTCGGCCGTCGGCATCGGCGGCGACCCGATCAAGGGGATGGAGCATATCGACGTGCTGCGCATGTTCCTGGACGATCCCGAGACCGAATCGATCATCATGATCGGCGAGATCGGCGGATCGGCCGAGGAAGAGGCCGCCGAGTTCCTGGCCGAGCAGAAGGCCAAGGGCAACTGGAAGCCGACCGCGGGCTTCATCGCCGGGCGCACCGCGCCTCCGGGCCGTCGCATGGGCCATGCCGGCGCGATCGTCTCGGGCGGCAAGGGCGATGCGGAATCCAAGATCGAGGCCATGAAGAAGGCCGGGATCATCGTCGCGGACAGCCCCGCCGGTCTGGGCGAGGCCGTTCTGAAGGCGATCAAGGGATGATGATTTGATTGCCCGCCCCTCATGCTTATGTACGAGGGGCAGGCAGCCACCACGAAAGGGGCCGACACCGTGACAGCACAGCGCGCCATCGCGCCACAGCCACCCTTGCCGCAGCACGCGGTCGGGCGGGGCGTTCCGCTGTCGCTGATCGCGCTTCTGGGCCTGACCGCCTGCGGGGACCGGATGACCACCGACATCCTGCCCGGCGGCATCCCGGCCCGCACCGACCTGCACCAGGCCAGCGGGCTGCCGCCCGCCAGCGTGCGCACGGTCGCCCGGCGTGACTTCGGCTGGCGGGTGATCTATCAGCCCGCAGCCATCCCGCCCGCTGACCTGCCCCGCGCCGAAAGCCGCGCGGCGGTGGCGCTCTGCGCCTTGGAACGACGACCGCCGCTGCGCATCGTGCAGCAGCCCAGGGCCGATCCCTCGGCCGATCCCGGTGCCCGCATCTTCGACATCTACTGCGCCTGACCCAACCCATATTTGCCCTGAACGGGGACCAGCCATGACCGACCAGCCAAAGAACACCGATTTTCACGATTCCTCGTTCCTGCAGGGCCATAACGCGGCCTATGTGGAACAGCTTTACGGCCAGTGGGCCAAGGATCCGGCTGCGGTCGATGCGGCCTGGGGCGCGTTCTTCCGCGACCTGGGCGACGATCAGGACGATGCCATCCGCGAGGCCGAGGGCGCCAGCTGGGCCCGTGCCGACTGGCCGCCCGCGGCCACCGACGACACCACCGCCGCGCTGACCGGCGAATGGCCCGCCGCCTCCAAGGCCGATGCCGGCGCCGCGATGAAGAAGATCGTCGAGAAGGCCGGCGAGAAGGGCGTCTCGCTGTCGACCGAGCAGATGCGCCAGGCGGTGCTGGACAGCATCCGCGCGCTGATGCTGATCCGCGCCTTCCGCATCCGCGGCCACCTGCACGCCAAGCTGGACCCGCTCGGCCTGCGCGAGATGCCCGAGAACGGCGAGCTGGACCCGGCCACCTACGGCTTCGGCCCCGGCGACATGGACCGCCCGATCTTCATCGACAACGTGCTGGGCCTGGAGATCGCCTCGATCCGCCAGATCACCGAGCTGATGACCCGCACCTATTGCGGCACCTTCGCGCTGCAGTACATGCATATCTCGAACCCCGAGGAGGCCGCCTGGCTGAAGGAGCGGATCGAGGGCTACGGCAAGGAGATCGCCTTCACCCGCGAGGGCCGCCGCGCCATCCTGAACAAGCTGGTCGAGGCCGAGGGCTTCGAGAAGTTCCTGCATGTCAAGTACATGGGCACCAAGCGCTTCGGTCTGGACGGCGGCGAGGCGCTGATCCCGGCGATGGAGCAGATCATCAAGCGCGGCGGCGCGCTTGGCGTGCAGGAGATCGTCTTCGGCATGCCCCACCGGGGCCGCCTGTCGGTGCTGGCCAACGTGCTGTCCAAGCCCTATCGCGCGATCTTCCACGAGTTCCAGGGCGGCAGCTTCAAGCCAGAGGATGTCGACGGTTCGGGCGACGTGAAATACCACCTGGGCGCCAGCTCGGACCGCGAGTTCGACGGCAACACCGTCCACCTGTCGCTGACCGCCAACCCCAGCCACCTCGAGGCCGTGAACCCGGTCGTGCTGGGCAAGGCGCGGGCGAAAAGCGACCAGCTGGGCGACACGACGCACCGCACCTCGGTCCTGCCGATCCTGCTGCATGGCGACGCGGCCTTCGCGGGCCAGGGCGTCGTGGCCGAATGCCTGCAGCTGTCGGGCATCCGCGGCCACCGCACCGGGGGCTGCATCCATATCGTGGTGAACAACCAGATCGGCTTCACCACCGCGCCGCATTTCAGCCGCACCTCGCCCTATCCGACCGACATCGCGCTGATGGTCGAGGCGCCGATCTTCCACGTGAACGGCGACGACCCGGAAGCGGTCGTCCATGCCGCCCGCGTCGCGATCGAGTTCCGCCAGAAGTTCCGCAAGGACGTCGTTCTGGACATCATCTGCTATCGCCGCTTCGGTCACAACGAAGGCGACGAGCCGATGTTCACGAACCCGGCCATGTACACCAAGATCAAGCAGCAGAAGACGACGCTGCAGCTCTATACCGAACGCCTGGTCGCCGACGGCCTGATCCCCGAGGGCGAGATCGAGGACATGAAGGCCGCCTTCCAGGCGCACCTGAACGAAGAGTTCGAGATCGGCAAGAACTACAAGCCGAACAAGGCCGACTGGCTGGACGGCAAGTGGTCGGGCATGAACCGCGAGGGCACGGATTACGTGGCCGGCGAGACCGGCATCTCCCCCGAGGTGATGACCCAGGTCGGCCGCGCGCTGACCAATGCGCCGGACGGGCTGACGCTGCACAAGACCGTGGGCCGCCTGCTGGAAGCCAAGAAGCAGATGTTCGAGACGGGCCAGGGCTTTGACTGGGCCACCGCCGAGGCCCTGGCCTTCGGCTCGCTGGTGACCGAGGGGCATGGCGTCCGCCTGTCGGGCCAGGACAGCGCGCGCGGCACCTTCAGCCAACGCCACTCGGCCTTCACCGACCAGAAGTCCGAAGAGCGGTACTATCCGCTGAACAACATCTCCGAAGGCCAGGCCCGCTACGAGGTCATCGACTCGATGCTGTCGGAATACGCGGTGCTGGGGTTCGAATACGGCTATTCGCTGGCCGAGCCGAACACGCTGACCCTGTGGGAGGCGCAGTTCGGCGACTTCGCCAACGGCGCGCAGATCATGTTCGACCAGTTCATCTCGTCGGGCGAAAAGAAATGGCTGCGCATGTCGGGGCTGGTCATGCTGCTGCCCCACGGCTTCGAGGGTCAGGGTCCGGAACACTCCTCGGCCCGCCTGGAACGCTTCCTGCAGGGCTGCGCCGAGGACAACTGGATCGTCGCGAATTGCACCACGCCCGCGAACTATTTCCACATCCTGCGCCGCCAGCTGCATCGCGGCTTCCGCAAGCCCTTGGTGTTGATGACGCCCAAGTCGCTGCTGCGCCACCCGATGGCCGTCAGCACCGCCGAGGAGTTCCAGACCGGCAGCACCTTCCACCGGGTGCTGTGGGATGACGCGCAGCGCGGCACCTCGCCCACCCAGCTGGTCCCCGACGACCAGATCAAGCGCGTCGTCGTCTGCTCGGGCAAGGTCTATTACGACCTGCTCAAGGCGCGCGACGAGGCGAAGATCACCGACACCTACATCCTGCGGCTGGAACAGTTCTATCCCTTCCCCGCGCAGGCGATGGTCAAGGAACTGGGCCGCTTCAAGCAGGCCGAGGTGATCTGGTGCCAGGAAGAGCCCAAGAACCAGGGCGGCTGGAGCTTCGTCGAGCCCTATCTGGAATGGGTGCTGGAACGGCTTGGCGCCAAGCACACCCGGGCGCGCTATGCGGGCCGGAACGCGGCGGCCTCGGTCGCCACCGGCCTCGCCTCGCGCCACAAGGCCGAACAAGAGGCGCTGGTCGCTTCAGCCCTGAATCTCGAAGGATGATCCGATGACCACCGAAGTCCGCGTGCCCGCCCTGGGCGAATCCGTCACCGAGGCCACGATCGCCACCTGGTTCAAGAAGCCCGGCGACCGGGTCGAGGTCGATGAAATGCTGTGCGAGCTGGAGACCGACAAGGTCACCGTCGAGGTGCCCAGCCCCACCGCCGGCATCCTGGCCGAGATCGTCGCGGCCGAGGGCGAGACGGTCGGCCCCGACGCGCTTCTGGCGCAGATCTCCGAAGGCGGCGAGGCCGAGAAGCCCGCCGCGAAACCCGCCAAGGCCGAAGCACCGGCCGACAAGACCGAGGACAAGACGACGATGAGCGGCAATTCCGTGGACGTGATGGTTCCGTCCCTGGGCGAGAGCGTGACCGAGGCCACCGTGGCCACCTGGTTCAAGAAGGCCGGCGACCGCGTCGAGGCCGACGAGATGCTGTGCGAGCTGGAGACCGACAAGGTCTCGGTCGAGGTGCCCAGCCCCGCGGCGGGCGTGCTGGCCGAGATCCTGGCCGAGGAAGGCGCGACCGTGGACGCCAAGGCGCGCCTGGCGGTGATCACCGAAGGCGCCGAAGGGACCGCCGCCCCGGCCAAGCCCTCGGATGCCCAGGAGACGGTGCTGGAGAATGCCGGCCCCGAGGAGATGACCCCGCGCACGGATGTCGAGGATGCCCCCTCGGCCAAGAAGGCGATGGCCGAAAAGGGCGTCAGCCGCGATCAGGTCCAGGGCTCGGGCCGCGACGGTCGGGTGATGAAGGAAGACGTGGCCAAGGCCAATGCGCCGAAGGCGCCCGCCGCCGCCGCCGCGCCGCGCGCACCCTCCGCTGCCGGCGATGCCGACCGCGAGGAGCGGGTCAAGATGACCCGCCTGCGCCAGACCATCGCCCGCCGCCTGAAGGACGCGCAGAACACCGCGGCCATGCTGACGACCTACAACGAGGCCGACATGTCCGGCGTCATGGGTCTGCGCAACGAGTACAAGGACGCCTTCGAGAAGAAGCACAAGGTCAAGCTGGGCTTCATGTCCTTCTTCGTGAAGGCCTGCTGCCACGCCCTGAAGGAGGTCCCCGAGGTCAATGCCGAGATCGACGGCACCGACGTCGTCTACAAGAACTTCGTCCATATGGGCGTGGCCGTGGGCACGCCTTCGGGCCTGGTGGTTCCGGTCGTGCGCGACGCCGACCAGAAGAGCTTTGCCGAGATCGAGAAGGAGATCGGCGCGTTGGGCCTGAAGGGCCGCGACGGCAAGCTGTCCATGGCCGAGATGCAGGGCGGCACCTTCACCATCTCGAACGGCGGCGTCTACGGCTCGCTGATGTCCTCGCCGATCCTGAACCCCCCGCAATCGGGTATCCTGGGCATGCACAAGATCCAGGAGCGCCCGGTCGTCGTCGGCGGCCAGATCGTGATCCGCCCGATGATGTATCTGGCGCTGTCCTATGACCACCGCGTCGTCGACGGCAAGGGCGCGGTCACCTTCCTCGTCCGCGTCAAGGAGGCGCTGGAGGATCCGCGCCGGCTGCTGATGGATCTCTGATCGCCTCCGGGGGGCGCGCATCGCCGCGCCTCCCGACCCCGCAGTCCCGCAACCCGCATCTTCGGCGGCGGGCCACCAGCTTCGGAGCCTGACCCATGCAGCTGATCATCCGCTATGCCCATGCCGATCCGGCCGTCTTCCGCCGCGCCTTCGATGCCGATGCCGAGGATCGGGGCCGCAATGGCATGAGCCTGCTGCAGCTCTGGCGCGAGGGGGACGGGCAGTCCTGGGCCCTGTTCCAGATCGCCAATGCCAAGGCCGCGCGCGACTATCTGGACGGCGCCGCCGCCACCTTCAACGCCCAGGCCGGCATCACCTCCGCCGAGCCCCAT